>NZ_JBEKFG010000004.1:0-87004 GCF_050013435.1 Binatus sp. (SeqCode)
GTCGGTCTCGAGGATGTGCGAACGGCGCTGGCCGCCGCCAATGCGAACCGGCCCAAGGGCGAAGTGGCCAACGATAACCAGACCTGGGGGCTGAGCACGACCGATCAGCTGCTCAAGGCCGAGGACTACCAGCCGCTGATCGTGCGCTACCGCAATGGCTCTGCGGTTCAGCTTTCCGATATCGCAACGGTAAGGGACTCGGTCGAGAACGTCCGCGCCGCCGGGATGGTCGACGGCAAGGGCGCCGTCCTGGTCGTCGTTTTCCGGCAGCCCGGCGCGAACATCATCGATACGGTCGATCGAGTCTACGCGGCGTTGCCCCAGTTGCGCGCCTCGATCTCGCCCGCGATCAACCTCTCCGTAGTCCTGGACCGTACCACCACCATCCGCGCCTCGGTGCACGACGTCGGGATCACGATGTGCATCTCGATCGCACTTGTGATCCTGGTGGTGTTCCTGTTCCTGCGTAACCTGCGCGCCACGTTGATTCCGGGAGTCGTCGTTCCGCTCTCCTTGGTCGGAACATTCGGCATCATGTACCTGCTCGGGTACAGCCTCGACAACCTCTCGCTGATGGCGCTTACGATTTGCACCGGCTTTGTGGTTGACGACGCGATTGTCGTCATCGAAAACATTTCCCGCTACCGCGAACAGGGAATGCCGCCGCTGGAGGCCGCGATCAAGGGCGCTGCCGGCATCGGCTTCACCGTGATATCGATCAGCATCTCGCTGGTCGCGGTCTTTATCCCGATTTTGCTGATGGCCGGAATCGTCGGCCGGCTGTTCCGCGAGTTCGCGGTAACTCTGTCGGCTGCGGTCCTCGTTTCGTTGGTTATTTCGCTCACCACGACGCCGATGATGAGCGCGATGCTGCTCAAGCCGCACGGCCAGGAGAAACATAACCGCTGGTACCTGGCTAGCGAGCGATTTTTCAAGGGGATGCTTGACCATTACGAGAGCAGCCTGTTGTGGGTTCTGGACCATCAGCCGTTTACCCTGATGGTTGCGCTCGCGACGCTTGGGCTCAGCATTTTTCTGTTCAGGGTCGTGCCCAAGGGATTCTTCCCGCAGCAGGATACGGGACGCCTGATGGGCGCGGTGCAGGCCGACCAGGACACTTCATTCCAGGCGATGAAGGATCGGCTTACCGAACTGATAGCCGCCATTCGTAGCGACCCGGCCGTGTACAATGTTATCGCATTCACCGGCGGCAATGGCGCAACCAATACCGCGAACATATATATCGGCCTCAAGCCGTTGAGCGAGCGCAAGCTCAGCGCCGACCTGGTTATCGCGCGCATCCGCAAGGAGGTCGCCCACGTCCCCGGCGTCAATCTCTATATGCAGGCGGTTCAGGATTTGCGAATCGGCGGCAGAAGCAGCAACGCGCAATACCAGTTCACGCTGCAGAGCGACGACCTCAACGAGCTAAACGAATGGGCGCCGAAAGTGCTCAAGAAATTGCGCACCGTTCACATTCTCACCGACGTCAGCAGCGATCAGCAAAATAGCGGGCTTGAATCCAACGTCGTCGTTGACCGCGACACCGCTTCGCGGCTGGGACTCACCCAGCAGGCGATCGACGATACGCTCTACGACGCGTTCGGCCAGCGGCAAGTCTCCACGATGTACACGCCGCTGAATCAGTACCATGTCGTGATGGAGGTCGCGCCGCAGTTCTGGCAGAACCCCGAGTCGCTCGACCAGATCCACGCGATGTCCAGCACCGGGCAGCTCGTCAAGCTCAACGCCTTCACTCATTTCGCGTCCGACACGACCGCACTCGCGGTTAATCACCAGGGTCAATTCCCTTCCGTGACGATCTCGTTCAATCTCGCGCCGGGCGTCGCGCTTGGCGATGCGGTTGACGCGATCACGCAGGCCGAGGCGGAAATTAAACTGCCCGCCGGCATTCGCGGAACATTCCAGGGCACTGCGCAGGCGTTCCAGGACTCGCTCAAGAACGAGGGCTTCCTCATCTTGTTCGCGCTCTTCGCCGTGTACATCGTGCTCGGCATTCTCTACGAAAGTTACATCCATCCGATCACGATTCTCTCGACGCTCCCCTCGGCCGGCGTCGGCGCGCTGCTCGCGCTGCTCCTGTTCCACATCGATCTCAGCGTGATTGCGCTGATCGGAATCATCTTGCTGATCGGCATCGTCAAGAAAAACGCGATCATGATGATCGACTTCGCGCTCGAGGCTCAGCGCAGCGAAGGCAAGTCGCCGCACGACGCGATCTACGAAGCGTGCGTTCTGCGCTTTCGCCCGATCATGATGACCACGATGGCTGCGCTGCTCGGCGGCTTGCCGCTCGCGCTGGGCACCGGCACCGGCTCCGAGATGCGCCGCCCGCTTGGCATCGCGATCGTCGGCGGACTGCTCGTGAGCCAGGTCCTGACGCTCTACACGACGCCGGTGATCTATCTGTACATGGATCGGCTCAGCGCTGGATGGTCGAAGTTGTGGCGGCGGGCCATCGGCCGCCCGGCAACGGCGCCGGCCGCCGACACGCGCGCCTGATCCCGCAAGCCGCGTTACGGTTTCGTAGTGCGCGTGACTCGATTGATGACGAATACGCCGCTCGGATTCTTCACATGGTAGTAAAGCGAAAGGTCATCGGGCGAAATCGAGGGCGCCTCGGCAAACCCCGTGATCGCGTGTATTTTCTTCGGCTTGCCGAACGGCTTCGACGTTGACTTGCGGGTAGCCATGTATATGGCCGGACCTATCTTGAGATTGGTTCGCGTGAAGAAAAACTCGAGCTCGTCAGCTGACGTGTCCGCCGCGTAATTCAAGTACTGGTCGTTGATCGTCTTCATGATTTTGGCGCTGTTCGGGTCAACGACGAAGCTGCCGCCCTGAAGGGTCGCGACCATCATCGTAGTGCTCGTCAGATTGCCGGTGGCGTAATCACCTTGTGTAAAGTACAGCGTATTGCCGTCGGCGCTGATTTCTTCGTCGAAGTTGACCAGCCCGATCTTCGGCGCGGCGACGCCCGGAACCGGATTCACCGGCGTTGCGGCGCCACTCGCGAACGGACCGGAATAGATAGTCGACAAATACCCCGGACTGCCGGTGCTTTTATAACTTCGGGTGGTGATAAAGTAAAAGTTGCCGTTCGAGTCCATCGACGCGACCGCATCGAGCGGACCGCTGCTGTTGACCTCACCTCCGATCTCGCCCTGGTACTGAAACGTCACGTCATCGATGCGAGTTGCCCAGAATAGGTTGGTCGTGGGAGCGGCGTTCGAGTTGTTGAAGAACAGGAAGTCCCCGTCGCGGCTGATGAATGGCTCCATCGCGTCATTGCTGTTCCCCTTGTTGTCGTCGTAGCCAAGAATTTGCACCATCTCCGGATTACTGAATTCGGTTAACGCAGGCGGCCGCGCCTTTGAGTCATGCGCCGGACCAGCCTGGGCGCCACCGGCGCTCATCAAAAGCCCGATGAGGATCGTCGCCGCAACGAGAGCAAGATTTAGCCTGGTGGTCATCTCGCGATTCCTGGATTCAACTTAGCTTAGTAATGGCGGCGGACGCTATTTCGTTTTGATCTCGCAATTCTGCGCTACGTCCCATCCAATCTCGGCCATCAGCCTCGCCCTGGCGCCGCGCTCGGCCGCATTGGCGCCGCTTGCGTTGCCCAGCTTCGCGCGCATCGCGATTCCCTGTGCGATCGCGGCTCCACGAAAAAACGAGAACGCCACAAAGAACATCAGATCGGGGACGTTGGTTCGGCCGGCGCGCCTGCTGTATGCGGCGACAAATTCCTCCTCGCTCGGAATTCCAGCCGCCTTCAGATCCATCCCTTGAAAACTCAACACGCCGTCGATGCCGGGCGGGCAATGGTAGGCACGGCAGGCCCACGCCAGGTCGCCCAGCGGATGCCCGAGCGTCGAGAGCTCCCAGTCCAGCACCGCGGCCACGCGCGGCTCGGCGGGATGGAAGACGATGTTCTCCATGCGATAGTCGCCGTGCGCGATCGTCGTCTCGTCAGCCGCGGGGATATGGCGCCCAAGCCATTCGATCAGGCGATCCATCTCCGGGATCTCGTCGATTTTCGAGGCTTCGTACTGCTTGGACCAGCGCGCAACCTGGCGCGCGACGTATGCATCCGGCCGGCCGTAGTCGCCAAGCCCCACCGCGCGAAAGTCAACCTTGTGCAACCGCGCGAGCACCTCGTTCATCGAGTCGTAGCAGGCCCCGCGCTCGTGTGCGCTCGCGCCGGGCATCAGCGGATCGCGCATGACGCGCCCCTGGACAAAATCCATCACGAAGAATGCGGTGCCGATGACGCCGGCGTCCTCGCACAGGAGGTGCACGCCCGGCACCGGCACATCCGTTGCCGCCAGCGCCTTGATGATTCGAAATTCGCGCTCGACCTGATGCGCCGACTGGAGCAGCGTCCCCGGCGGTTTCTTGCGCATGACGAAGCGCGCGTCCGGAGTCTCGAGCAGGTAAGTGGGATTGGATTGCCCGCCGACGAACTGCCGAACTTCCAGCGGACCGCGAAAATTTTGCATCCGCCCGCTCAGATAGTGTTCGAGACGGGCTTCATCGAAACGATGATTCGCGCGGACCGCCGAGACGTCATCCTCGATCGGCATTATTTCGCGCTCCCGATCTGAGGCTCCAGCACGCAACTCTGGATCTCGGTCTGCGCCACATCAGTGTCAACCGGATTGAGATGCGGCGTTGCGGTCAGGAGGCCCCATCCCAGTTCCTCTCTTACGTAGTAGGAGCGCCGCTCGGTTTGGAATTCGACTTCGTCGGCGGTGTCGGTCTGGATGCTGCAAACGACCTTGTCTCCGGCGGGAACGATGAAAGCATGATAGCCGCCCGGACCGATCCGCGCCGTGTCCTCGCCGCATGTAACCGCGGGGCGAAGCGCCGACGACCCGTAGCTGTAAGGCCGGTACACGTAAATCACCGCGTTGCCTGGAGGTGACGGGATTTTTTCAAATGGTTGGCCCTGGACCGCGCATCCGATTGCGAAGATGCCGGCGACGCCGGCCGAAAGTACCAGCAGCCGGCGATTCATTGGCCAACGGGAGCAGTTGGAGATTTGCCCGTGCGGGCGGCCGCATCCGCCAGCCTGGCCTCATCGCTGTAAAGTTTTTGATCGATCCTGCTGCGGACCGCGGCGCGAGCAGCGTCGTCCACTTCCTTGTGGGTGGGATGCGAGTACATGTTGTACGATTTCGAGACGTGCTCCTTGGCGGTGTAGTCGCCGAGAATCCGGTCGCCGTCGCTGATCGACAAAGACGCAAACGCGGTCGTCCCGATATCGCCCAGCGGAGCACCGACCAGGTTGGCCGGGTCCAGCGCGGAAACGATCAGCGGGACGTGATAGTCATCATGCGTCAATTCCTCGCGATAGGTGAACGTCACGGTTGAATTGCCCGACAAGGACATCGCAACCGCTGGCGGAAGTTCAGTCGGGTCGCCGGCGACCAACCGGCCCTTGAATGGCAACGGATGCGCCGGCTCGTCGCTCACCTTGGGCGCGATTACAAGTTGCGAATCCGATTGAGACGCGCCTGTCGACTGCGGTTGCGACTGCGATTGACTCGGTTGCTGAGCGCCGCATCCCAACGCGGCGGTCGCAGCAAAAACAAACGCCGCGAGAGCTAGTGTATGTCTCATGACATCGCGGCGTCGCGAGCCGGGTGCTCGGGATTGACTGATTCGATCCCTCGCAACGCCATATCGCCATACTATCAGAAAATTCGGGCCAGCCCTTACACGAGACGATCGCGGGGCTACGGCTCAGCCGGCAAGGACAATCTCTTCACACGGGCACCAGCTCCACGAGCGGAATATCGCGCGAGGTCTTTTGCTGGTAGTCATTGTAGGTCGGGTAGATCGCGACGAGCTTGGGCCAGGTCTTTTTCTTTTCCTCCGCGGTAAGCGTCCGAGCCCGGTAAGTGCCGCGCGATGAGCCGATTTCCACCTTTACTTCGGGATTCGCCACTAGATTTAGGTACCATGCTGGCGGGCGGTCATTTCCGCCATACGATGCAACGACGAAAACGCGCTCGTTCTGTTGATAGTAAAGGAGCGGCTTCGAGATTTCCCGGCCGGTCTTCCGGCCGCGGGTTGTCAGGATCAACGTATTGCGATTGAGAGGAGTCGCGCCGCCCCACATCCGGTAGAAACCCAAATGCATCCAGCTTACCCATCGCACAAACTCGCGCGTCACGGGGTCGATCTTCACGGCACACCTCGACTGGTTATTGTAATCGTCTAATCCATTGCTGACTCGGCCCTATCTTTATCCGGGGACGACGCCGCTGACGATATAGACGGTGCCGCCCAGCATCTGCTCCAACTTAAGCTCCGACACCAGCGGCTCGAGATGGCTCCACGGACGCCCGAGGCCCTCGAGCGTGCTCGTCGATCGCATCGCGGCGTTCCACACCACGATATTCAGCGGCATCGCCAGGATCGGCGCCCACTTGAGTCCGGACGCCACGATCCGTGCGCCCGGCTTGAGATGGCGGCATACGTTGGCGAGCGCGTTGGGCGTGCGCATTATGTCGTGCGTGAAATGAAACAACGCCGCGTCGGCCGCCCGCGGCATAGCGGCTTCCTCGACCGACGCCGAGATGAGCGTGACGTTCTTCCAGCCGTTCTCGGCCGCCCGCGCGCGCGCCCGCTCGAGCATCTCGGGGCTCTGCTCGATTCCGACGATCGAGCCTGCGTGGCCGATCAGACCCTCCAGCATCGAGAAACTCAGCCCGGTGCCGCAGCCCACATCCAAAACCCGGTCGCCGGGTTGCAGATGCAGCAGATCGATAGCGCGTTGCCGAATCGGCTCGAACAATGCGAGCTCCAGATCGTAGATGCGGGCGCGCGAGCGATATTGGCGAAGCGCGGCGGATCGGCTGGGCGTCAACCAGCGCGTGAGCCACTGAAATGGTTGCGAGCGGTCGTCGGGAGGAGCGTCCACCTTCGATGCCTCGTATTACCGAGTATCACGAAGGCGGGCTGGAATCCTGCTTGCGGCCCAGGCGCAGGCGGCGGCCTGCCAGCCGGTTGCCGGTGTTCTCGTCAACTACCAGCGGGCGGACTTCGCGGCCGGTTTCATTGTCCACCAGAATCACCGGCGGACCGTTTTCGCCCCACAGCCAATCGCTTCCCCATCGCCACATCGCGGCCAGCACGTCCCAGAACGCGCGACCCTTGTCCGTCAGGCGGTATTCGTAGCGGGGCGGATGCTCTTCGTAAGCAACTTTTTTCAGCAGGCCTTCATCGACCAATCGATCGAGCCGCCGGGCGAGCACCGCGCGCGGAACTTTGAGCGCGCGTTGGAAATCCTCGAAGCGGCGGCGGCCCGCGAATGCCTCGCGCATCACCAGCGGCGTCCACCAATCGCCAACCAGGTCGGCGGTGCGTGCGATTGGGCACGGCCACTGGTCGAAGCGAGTTCTCCGCATCAGGCTACCACCTCGATTCGCGCCGGCACGTGCTTGTGGAATGGAGTGCCCGCGAACCAATCGCGATCCTCGGTCGTCGTAAGCTCGTTGGGCGCGACGCCATTCTGAAATTCCTGGCCTTCGCGGTCGGGGTACCACAGTCCCGTCCCGTTCGGCAGCGCGACGTGACCGGGCAGCATCGTATCGGTCAGCACGACCACACTCTCGGCGCTCGCACGCTTCGTTATGATGCGTACGCGGCCACCGCTTTGCACTCCAAGTGCCGAGCCGTCCGCCGGGTTCATCCAGAGCGCGCCCGCCGGATCCTTTGGGCGCCATTGCGGATCTCGGACTATGGTGTTCGCGGTGGAGGAGCGCCGCTGACCTGCTGAGAGAACGAACGGGAACTCCGGGTCGCTTGACGGATACTCGTCGCGCAGTGACTTCAGTTCGGGTATCAACTCGGGGATTGTAAGATTGATCCGATCTCCATGAATTCTTCGCCAGGTTTCCTCATATGGATCGATGCTGACCACGACTCCTGAACGATTGCTTAAAATCGCGTCGAACAAGGCCTCGCCGAGCTCGCCGCCTTCGCCGCTGAAGCCGGCGCGGCGCATCGACTCCGGATACCTGCGCGCGAAATTGTGCGCGACACCCCAGACCGATGCGGCATTTTCGTTACCCGCTCCAAGCGTCGGTCCCAGCGTCTCATACAGAAGCACGGTCATTAGCTCCGCCAAATGAGGCCGCTCCGAAACGACTCGCATCAGCTCATTCGCATAGGCTGCCCTTCCTTTGGCCGCGGCCGCATGCAGAGGCGCGACGTCGTCATCGGTCATCGCGCCCATTGCGCGAACCAGCCGGCGATGAATTTCCCCCTCAGCCAGCGTTCCGGGGATCGGATCGAGAATCGGAGCGCGGAGTGTGAACGTGTTCGCGAATTGCGTCTCGGTATGGAAAGCCGCGCCGAAGAAGGTCGCTTCCCACTTCTCGTACTGCGACGACGCCGGCAAGACATAGTGCGCCTCACGCGCGCTCTCGGTCATCGCAACGTCGATTACGACGACGAATTCCAACGCTCGCAATGCTTCGCGCATCCGGGTGCTGTCGGCAATCGAGTGCGCGGGATTTTCGCTTTCAATCAGCATCGCGCGGAAACGCTTGGGATGGTCGGTCAGGATTTCATCAGGGATAACGTTGGCCGGGATCATCCCGCCGATGATGCGATGACCGCCGACCGGACTCGTCCGGGAAGAAAGCACGCCGCCGAACATCCCGGTCAGACTTGTCCCCGCATTCATGCCGCCGCGCTTCCCGATATTCCCGGTCAGGACGAAGAGAAGTTTTTCGAGGTAGGAGTTGAGCGTGCTGTGGAGCGACTGCTCGATGCCGAGGTCTTCGTTGACCGAAACGCTCGAAGCGCGGGCGATTCGGCGCGCCACGTCGCGAACCAAAGCCTCGGTGATGCCTGCGCGCCCGCAGAAATCCGCGACCGGAACGTCGTTTAGCGCCGCTAACAGCTCATCGCTATTTTGAGTGCGGTCTCGAATGAAGCCTCGATCGATCAGATCCTCTTGTACGAGGACCCCGAGAATCGCTGCGAGGCAGAAAGCGTCGGTCCCCGGACGTACCCGTAAATGATAATCCGCCATATCCGCCGTTTCCGTGCGACGCGGATCGATCACAATGAGCGCACGGTTCGGGTCGGCCGCAATGTCGCGGAGGATCGGACGGGCGCGCTGAAAGCCATGGGACTGCCACGGGTTCTTGCCGACGAATACCGCGACCTCCGCCTGCTGGTAGCTGCCGCTGAGGCCCGTCCCAAAAAGCTTATGGTCCACCCAGAACTCGCCGGTCTTTTCCTGGGCCAACGCGTTGGAGCTGAAGACCGAGCCGAGCGCGTGTCGCGTCGATGCTCCGTAGCTGCCGCACAGATGATTGCCCTGTCCGCCGCCGCCGTAATAGAAAATGCTCGCGCCGCCATAAGTGTCGCGCACCTGAGCGAAGCGCTCGGCGACCTCGCGGATCGCGATGTCCCAACTGATTTCCTCGAAGCTGCCGTCGGGGCGGCGCCGAAGCGGCGAGGTCAGCCGATCCTTGCCGTTCTGGTAGTAGTCAATGCGCTGCGCCTTCTCGCAGGCGTACCCGCGCGACGCGACGTGCTCGCGATTCCCGCGTACCCGGGTGATATGACGCCCGTCGAGCTGCACTTCGATTCCGCAGTTGACACTGCACAGGATGCAGATGGTCTTTTGCCAGTCGTCACTCATGGCGAGTCTCCTAAGTTCATCTACCGAACTACATAGTTCAACAAGAGAATGAACTATAACTCAGCGGGAAGCAATCGGAACTGTACTGCACGTCGCGAAGGCAGAATCCTGAATCGCACGCGAAATAAAATCGCACTGCACAAGGAGAACGCGCCCCAACGTCCCGCGCCGGCCCATAGCGCGAATCGACACTAGCGTGTCGTTTTGCTACTTAAAACGACTCGTTCGTGCAGCGCGCGTGAATATATACTGGGTGCTGCAAAATGGCGCAGTCCTTGCACCTATTCTGGTATTGTTGAGGCACCGGCGGATCTGATTTATGAGCAAGCGGATTTGGATCGTAGCAATCGTTCTGGCGATCGGTGGGATGGCTGTCGGCATCATCCCGATCTCAGCGCGGGCGCTTTCCGAAGCGACCTCCGCGCCGGCTCAGATTACCGACCCGATTAACGACAATGACGTTGTCTCGATCCCGGGTAATATCCGTCCCGAGGCTGCCGCCGCCAATGATCGCGGGCGGGTGGCCGACAATTTTCCGCTCGACCACCTGATGCTTCTGCTGCGCCGCTCGCCACAACGGGAGCGCGCACTGGATCAATTGCTTGGCGAGCTCGAAGATCCCAAATCGCCAAACTACCACCATTGGCTGACCGCGAATGAGTTAGGACAGCGTTTCGGCGCAACCACGCGGGACATTGACACGATTGCCGGATGGCTTCGAGCGCACGGGTTCCGGGTGAATTACATTTATCCGAGCGCAATGCTGATCGATTTTTCGGGGACTGCGGGATCGGTACTCGACGCTTTCCACACCGAGATTCATTCGCTGTCGGTAAAGGGTCAAAGTCATTTTGCCAATATGAGCGATCCCGGCATCCCGGCCGCGCTGGCGCCAGCCGTTGTCGGAGTCGTGTCGCTGAACAACTTCATGCCGCATCCGATGAACAAGCCGCGCAGCAACTACACTCCTGGCGGCTATGTTTGCGGACCCCTGAGCATCCCCTGTGATTTGGTCGTGCCTGCGGACCTGGCCACCATCTACGACTTCAATCCGCTATTCGCCGCGGGATATACGGGCACCGGACAGACGATCGTGGTGGTCGAAGACAGCGATACGTACAACAACACCCCGGCTAACTGTAACTCCACGACCTGCACCGGCAACACGGACTGGAATAACTTCCGCTCGACGCTTGGCCTCAGTTCCTATACCGGCGGCTCTTTCACGCAGGTCCATCCGACCGGCACCGGTGGCACCTGCTCTGATCCCGGAGTCAACGGCGACGATGGCGAAGCGGCAATCGATGTGCAGTGGGCCAGCGCGGCGGCGCCCAACGCGGCGATCGAGGTGGCATCGTGCGCGAACACGACAAACTTCGGCGGATTCATCGCGCTGGCTAATCTGCTCAGCGAATCCGACACGCCGCCGGCGATCGTGAGCATCAGCTACGGAGAGGCCGAGGCGGAGCTGGGCGCAACCATGAACAAGTCCATCAACGCACTCTATAAGCAGGCGGTGGCCGAGGGCGTGTCCGTATTCGTGTCGTCGGGCGACGAGGGCGCGGCAAGCGCCGACGCGGACCTATCGGTGGCGACGCACGGCATAGCAGTGAGCGGATTTACCTCGACACCGTATAACGTCTCGGTGGGCGGCACCGATTTCGGCGATACTTACGCGGGCACGACAAGTAGCTATTGGGCATCGACGAACAGCTCGACCTACGGATCGGCGCTCTCCTATGTTCCGGAAATTCCCTGGAATGACTCCTGCGCCAGTGAATTGCTTTCCACGTTTGAAGGCTATTCATCGCCGTTGGGAACCAGTGGGTTCTGCAACAGCTCGGCGGGAAAGTCATTTATAACCACCGCGTCGGGAAGCGGAGGACCGAGCGGCTGCGCTTCCGGGGCGCCATCCACCAGCGATGTCGTGAGCGGAAGCTGCGCCGGTTACAGCAAGCCCCCGTGGCAATCGGTTTTCGGCAATCCCGCCGATGGAGTGAGAGACATTCCCGACGTCGCGATGTTCGCCGCCAACGGCGTGTGGGGACACTACTACGTGGTCTGTTATTCGGATACGAAAAATGGGGGCGTCTCGTGCTCGGGAGCGCCTGTCACCTGGGCCGGATACGGTGGAACGTCAGTTGCCTCGCCGATAATGGCGGGGGTCCAGGCGCTCATCAATCAGCGTACCGGGAGCCGCCAGGGAACGCCGAATCCAACTTACTATTCGCTCGCTGCGGCAGAGTACGGTGCCGGCGGCAATTCGGCCTGCAATTCGACTTCGGGGAACGCCGCCAATCCTTCGTGCATTTTTTATGACGTCACGCTCGGCGACATGGATGTCGATTGCACGGGCACTCATAGCTGCTACACGCCGTCGGGCAAATACGGAGGCCTGTCAACATCCAATTCCGCGCTCGAGGCTGCGTACGCAGCCGGGGTCGGCTGGGACTTTGCGACCGGTATCGGCACCGTCAATGCGTATAATCTGGTGATGGCATTTGGATCGCCGGCAGCCACCCCAACCCCGACCGCAAGCGCAACGCCGACAGCAACGTCCACTGCGACGCATACCGCAACCGCAACGCCGACCGTCTCAGCGACGCCCACTGTCACGGCGACCTCGACGCGCACCGCGACCGCAACCGCCACCGCGACAGCGACGCCGACGGCCACTCAGACCGCAACTTCGACCGTGACGCCCACTGCGACACCTACGGCCACCGCAACGCAAACCGCGACCGCAACGCCGACCGTCACAGCGACGGCCACCGCAACTTCAACCGCAACCGCAACGCCGACCGTCACAGCGACGCCCACCGCAACTTCAACCGCAACCGCAACGCCGACCGTCACAGCGACGCCCACCGCAACTGCAACGCCAACAGTGACGGCCACTGCGACTCAGACTGCGACATCGACCCCGACCGCAACTTCAACCGCAACCGCGACGCAAACCGCAACGCCAACAGTGACGGCGACCGCGACCGCAACCGCAACGCCAACAGTGACCGCCACTGCGACTCAAACTGCGACTGCCACGCCGACTGCGACCCCGACGACCTCCATGACCGTGACTGCTTCGATCGCATTCGGCAACGTTGCCGTGGGCCAGACGGTCGCCAAGAATCTGACGGTCCATAACACCGGCAAGACCCATTCGCTGGTCATCTCGAGCGCGACATCGTCCGACTCTGAGTATGCCCTGAGCGGCACCGGGACATGCGGTCCGATTCCCGTCACGGTCGCGCCCAAGGCGTCGTGCACGCTCGCAGTCGCATTCGCGCCCAACGCGACCGGCGCGCACAAAGCAACGCTACAGGTCTTCGATAACGCCGCCACGAACCCCCAGACCGTGGCGCTCAGCGGCACCGGCATTGCGGGTCTGACCACCTCGAAGAGCAGCCTGGTATTCGGGAGCGTGAAGTTCGGCGCTAAGCAGGTGAAGTCCTTCAGTGTGACGAATCATCAAACTCAGCCGGTGGCGCTGAGCGAAAGTATCGGCGGGATCAACGCCGCCGATTTCTCGATTACCGGCGGTTCCTGCGCTGCGACTCTGGCCGCCAGGACGGAGTGCGCGATAATCGTGACGTTCACCCCGGGCGCTCTGGGAACGGAATCGGCGACGCTGATGGTCTCTGACAGTCCCGATCCGCTCAGTCCCTACACCGTCACGCTCAGCACCGGACCGACGATCCCGGCAAGGGTCACGCCGGTCACGCTTGGGTATGGCACGCTGACAAAAAAGAGACTCTCGAAGACCAGGACCGTGACGATCGGCGACCTGCCGCGATCCCCGCTAGCCTTAGGCGCAACTATCACCGGCGCAAATGGCGACTTCAAAGTGACCGGCGGTACCTGCGGCGCGACGCAAACGGCAGGCTCATCGTGCACGATCGCGGTGACGTTTAGACCCACGGGCGGCGGATCGGCCGAGAGCGCCAGCATGGCGGTGAACCTCAGCGGTGACCCCACCAGCCCGCACGCGGTGACCTTGACGGGCACCGGCACGTAGCTCACTCGTCCCCCCCGCCAAATCTCAAAGCTTAGGCCGACACCCTGCTGCGCGGGGCGCACTGTTGCAGAAATGTGCCATTGCGGATGTATCGGGGCTGCTACGCGGCCATCCGGCGTAGTGATTCTCAGCACAATTTCACGGCATAAGAGTTGCTCCTACACTGTTTGGCCTAATTTTGCACACTTTCGCCTAAGTCGTTGTATTCAGAAACGTCGGTTTATTTATTGTCTGCTTAGGGATGGATTTGCGATGAACCGCATGCGTGGCCATGAATGTGGTCAAGTCCCAGCGTTAACCGCCGCTTTCCCAGGGGAATCGTAATGCCTAAATCTGCACTTTGGAAACTCACAGCGCCGTGCCTGCTGATCATCGCCGCCGCCCTGGCGACTGCGTCCGTCACGGGCGACAACGCCAACATTGTGCTCGGCCAGGGCAACTTCACATATAACACCGCCAATCCTCCCGACGCGCACAAACTTTCTTCTCCTCAGGGGGTTGCGGTCGATGCCAGTGGCCACCTTTATATCGCAGACACCGCCAACTCGAGGGTGCTGGGCTGGAGGGACGAGACGGCTTTCACCAATGGTTCTTCGGCCGACTTGGTTATTGGTCAGCCGGACTTTTTCTCGTTTGCCTCCAACAATGGCGGTGTGAGCGCGAGCAGCCTCAGCGATCCTTCTGGGGTTGCGGTGGACGGGTCGGGCAACCTCTACGTTGCCGACAAACAGAACAACCGCGTGCTCGAATACAACACGCCATTCGGCGGTTCGTTCCCCTCCGCTGGGGGCTCCGCCAGCCTGGTGTTCGGCCAGGCAGACAGCTTTGCTTCGAATACCGCCAATAATGGCGGGCTGAGCGCGAACAGCCTCAACTATCCCACTGGGGTTGCGGTGGACGCATACGGCCACCTCTACGTCGCCGACTGGATCAACCACCGCGTGCTCGGATACACCTCTCCGCTTGCCGACACCACCGCCAACCTGGTGTTCGGGCAGGGCGGCAGCTTTACTTCGAATTCCGCGAATAACGGCGGCCTGAGCGCGAACAGCCTGAACTATCCCGTTGGGGTTGCGGTGGACTCAAGCGGCGACCTCTACGTCGCGGACAGCCAGAATGACCGCGTCCTCGAATACAACACCCCGGTTATCAGCGGCGCCACTGCCGCCAATGCCGTGTTCGGGCAGGGTGGCAGCTTCACTTCGTCGGGCTGCGGCGCGGCGACCGAGAGCAGCCTCTGCCTCCCCTATGGGGTTGCGGTGGACGGCTCGGGAGACCTCTACGTCGCCGACGAGGACAACAACCGGGTGCTTGAATACAACGCCCCGCTTGCGAACGGTGCCAGCGCTAATTTGGTGTTTGGGCAGGGCGGCAGCTCCACCTCGCGTGCCTGCAATTACGACACCGGCGTCCTCGTTCCCAGCGCCATCGACCTGTGCGGCCCCTTTGGCATCGCAGTTGATCCTACCGGCAACCTCTTGGTCGCCGACACCGACAACCACCGCGTGCTCGAATACGATACTCCGCTTGCGCCCAATGCCACTGCCGATGCTGTGCTGGGGCAGCCTGACTTCTCCCACAAGCAATCAAACTTCGTTGACCTATACTCCCTTTCCAGCCCATACGCGGTCGCGATCGACACAAGCGCAACGCCAAACCACCTTTATGTAGCCGACTACTCCAACTCCAGGGTGCTGGCCTGGAACGACGTGGCGACGTTCACCAACGGCACTGCGGCCGACCTGGTCATTGGTCAGCCGGACCCTTACTCGATTCTCTGCAACGACGGCACCGCACCCGGTGATGTAATTGGACTTGGCGCTGACAGCCTGTGCTACCCATATGGGGTTGCGGTGGACTCAAGCGGCAACCTCTACGTGGCAGATGGCGGCAACAACCGCGTGCTCGAATACATCACCCCATTCGCCGGTTCGTTCCCCTCCGCTGGAGGGTCCGCCAGCTTGGTGTTCGGGCAGGGCGGCAGCTTCATCTCGGGTTTGTGCGATTACGACACCACCGATGGCAGCTCCACCGCCAACGACCTGTGTTATCCCTATGGCGTCGCAGTTGATACTGCCGGCGACCTCTACGTCGCCGACAACGGCAACAGCCGCGTGCTCGAATACAGCGCCCCGCTTACCAATGGCGCCGCCGCCAATCTGGTGATCGGGCAGGGCGGCAACTTCGCCTCGGATTCGTGCGATTACGACACCGGCGGCGGCACCTCCACCGCCATCGACCTATGCGCCCCCTCTGGGGTCGCAGTGGACGCAAACGCCGACCTCTACGTCGCCGACAACGGCAACAACCGCGTGCTCGAATACAGCGCCCCGCTTACCAATGGCGCCGCCGCCAATCTGGTGTTCGGACAGGGCGGCGACTTCGCCTCGGATTCGTGCAATTACGACACCGGCGGCGGCACCTCCACCGCCATCGACCTGTGCGCCCCCTCTGGGGTTACGCTGGACTCAACCGGCAACCTCTGGGTCGCCGACCAGTCCAACAGCCGCGTGCTCGAGTACAATACGCCGCTCGCCCCCAACACCACCGCCAATACCGTCATCGGGCAGGATGCTTTTACTGACAACGACTGCAACCTCGGTGCGGCGAGCGCCAGCGCGGGTAGCCTGTGCTATCCAAGTGGCGCCGCGCTGGGCTCCGCCGGCCACCTCTACGTCGCCGACACGTCGAACAACCGGGTGCTCGAATACAACGAGCCGCTGAGTACACCATCACCAACCGCCACGCCGACCGCCACGCCGACGCCGGCGCCGCCTACCATCACGGTAGCTCCTACTTCGCTCTCATTCGGCAAGGTTCCGATAAGCAACTCGGTTACGAAGACTCTGACGGTCCATAACACCGGCAAGACCACTTCGCTGGTCATCTCGAGTGCGACCTCGTCCGCCTCTGAATATACCCTAAGCGGCACAGGGACATGCGGTTCGATTCCCGTGACGGTCGCGCCCAAGTCGTCGTGCACGCTCGCAGTCACATTCACGCCCAACGAGATCGGGGCGCCCGGCGCAACGCTGATGCTCCACGACAACGCCACCGGCAGCCCACAGACCGTCACGCTCAGCGGCTCAGGCGTGGCCACGATGGCCGTCTCGCCCACCAGCTACGCATTTCCCAGCGAGAAGGACGGCTCCCGCAAGATCAAGTCGATCACGGTGCACAACTATCAGAGCACCTCGGTTTCGCTCAGCGAAAGCATGAGCGGGGCCAACGCTGGCGACTTCCAGGTCACAGGCGGCACCTGCAGCTCATCGCTGGGCTCCAAGGCGGTCTGTACGCTGATTGTCACTTACTCTCCAACCGCGACGGGTACGGAATCGGCGACCATGACGGTTACCGACAGCCCCGACCCGCTGGGTCCATACACGGTTTCATTCACCACGGCGGAAACGATTCCGGATTCCATCTCCGCGAAGAAGTTGAACTTCGGCAACGTCGCTCAGACCGCGTCCAGGACACTGACCATCACGGTGACCAACCTCGCCACCGAGGCGCCGATCACGCTCACCACCCCGACCTTTGGCGGTACCAATCCCTCCGACTTCTCGATCTCGAGTAGTAGCGCCACCACCTGCACAGGGTCGCTGGCGGCGGCGTCGAGCTGTACCTACGGGGTGATATTTACACCCAACACCGAAGGCGCCTTGAGCGGCACGCTTTCAATCGGGGTTGCGCAAGACCCCAATGGCGGTCCGCCCGCGGTCAGCCTGAGCGGAACCGGACTCATACCGATCAAGGTGAATCCGTCGAGTCTCTCCTTCGGCACGGTCAAGCAAGGCAAGAAACCGGCCAAGACGGTCACCGTGACCAACAACGGCGGCGCGGCGGTTTCGCTGAGCAAAAGCATCACCACCGATACCGGTAATCCCGACTTCTCGGTGACGGGCGGGAATTGCGCAGCGTCTCTGGCGGGCGGCGGCACTTCGTGCACCTACACGGTGACGTTTGCGCCAAGTCAGACTGGATCGGAAAGTGCCACGCTTGGGGTCAGCGCGGGCGGCGATGGGGCCAGCCCGCATAACGTCAACCTTTCGGGGACTGGCGGTTCCTGAGCGCCACGGTGCAGGGGCCCCCGGTCCCTGCACCTGAATGAGGATAAGAATCGGCGCCGCCATGTGATTTGCGCCAGGTGCGGGCGATTCTCGATTCGGCGTTTATCGCGCGCCCATGGACGAGCGCCCCAAAGGCCTTCTACTTCCTGAAATCGATCGGCTGCGGGCAGGCCGAACCGCCGGCGTTGTAGCCGTAAACCATCTCGCCGCCGAGGTCCGCGCCCGCCGTTATCAAACCCATGACTGCGATCAGACCGGCGAGAAACACGTACCGTCCCCGCGCCGGCATCGGCCGCGTCAAAAGCGCCCACACCGTCAGCACGCCCGTCACCACCGACGCCGCGACCATCAGATGCTTATGATGCCGCAGCAGGTCGTGGCGGACCGATACCGAAACCATCAGGCCGGGCGCCGCATAGAGACCGCTGGCAACCGACGCCGCCGCGCCCAGCGCGCCCAGCACCAGCATCCAGAGCGCGGTCCATTTGAGCCCTTCGCTCCCGCTAATCGACGCGAGGAAATAAAGCAGCGCCGCGCCATAGAGAAACGCGATCGGAAAATGCACCAGGAGGGGATGGATATTCTGCAGCTGCGATGCGCCCGGCGCGATGCGCTCTAGCACGGCGAGGCCTGCCCGCGGCTACTTCACTGACTCGACGACGATGTATTCCGTGCCGTTCTTATTGTATTCCTTGCCGGTCACCGTCACCTCGTCTTCCATATGCTTGATAACGCTGTCGGGAAGCGGCGCCGCATTCTTGTTTGGCAACACGATGTAGGATTTCTCGGTTCCTTTTTCGATAAGTACCACCGGCGTCCCGCTGGATGCGCATTTGATCGCGCACGCCTTGTGGCCCGCGCCCTTCGCACCCATCGTGCCGTAACAGTAGGCGTCTTCGAGATTGCCGGTGACCGATTTCTCGCCGCCGTCAGCCGCCAGCACCAGCGGCGCGGTCGCTGCGCCCGCCACTCCGATAGCAACCACGAGTCCCAGTCCGAATTTCGCGAGTCGATTCATCATTCACCCCCTCAAAGCGATCAACGCCCGACGATGTGAAGCGAGCAGCGCGCTCCCATCCCGTGGCTGCCGCCGGAGCAACACGACGCGCTCGGGCAGCATGACTCCTTCTTCTGGCAGCATTCGGGTGTATCCGACGCACGCCTGCCGGTCGTGGAGGACATTCCAAATGGCGCAACCATCACGGTTGCGAGCAAAGCCATCAGCGCGAGCTTCTTCATGATGAAATCCTCCTGAATATTCTGGCCACCGGCAAACCCGGGCTTCACAATCGGCGAAATGCAATTCTAGCGGCGATACCAACGTGCTTCAACCGCCGCGCCGCCGTCGCCCCCCGCTGCTGCCGCCGCCACAGGGATAAGGCGCGGCGCAGAGCGGAGCGGATTTCGGTGATGAGACAGGAGGGAAAGGGCTAAGTGTCTGAAAACTCGCTTGGAAAAGGGTCAGTTTCGGGTGTCTTATGCCAACGCGAGGCAGAACTGGTCCGTCGCGGCGCGCTGGAAAGCTCTTTGGACTTAAAACCGGGCTCGAACTCTGCGTTTGCGAAGCGCCCGCTGTCGGTGCTAATCCGATTCAGGATTGAAGATAGAAATTCCGGATGAATTCCTCGACCGCCATTTCGAGAACGGTCGCGGGTCAAGGCTCATCTCTCATTTCATGCGGGGCTCGCGGGCTATGCGACCTCAAATTTGAGGCGCATGTAATGCATACGGCAAAAGTCTATCGCGTGGTCGCCGAGGAAATTATCGACAAGTTACTCGCCGAGCGCGCGCCATTGCAGGAAGAGAAACCGTGAGCCGCCGAAAAGCCCTCGTCCTGATCCTCATCTGTTATGTGATCTCGCGCCTGGTTTTCTTCTGGCTGGGCGTCACGTTCTGGGGATACTCCATTGGCGATATGCAGGTGCTTGAGCCGATACTGCTCAAACAGCATCTCGTACAAAGTCTATGGTATCTGCATATGCAGCCGCCGCTTATGAATCTGGCGCTTGGCATATGGATGAAGTTTTTGCCGGACTACGCACCGGCGCTCTGCTTCAAGGTGCTCGGCCTCGGTATCAACCTGTGCATCTTGTCGGTCATGCTGGACTTGCGCGTGCCGACGCCGTTGGCCCTGTCCGCGACCATCCTTTTCATGCTGAGTCCCGAACAGATCGTCTATGAGAACTGGCTGTTCAATTCGTGGCCAACTATGTTCCTGCTGACGTTGGCCGCCTGTTGCCTGGCCCGCTTTTTTGTCACGGAGCGCAAGCCATGGGGCGTCGGATGTATCGTTTCGTTCGGGCTGCTGGTATTCCTCAACACGACGTACCAGATAGTCTGGTTCGGCGCGCTGGTCGGCGCGCTGTATTACTGCGCGCCGGAGTTCAGGCGGCTGCGCCCCGCGATAGGCTGGACAGGCGGCGCGATCCTGGCGCTCTACCTCAAGAATTTCTTGCTGTTTGGCACATTCGCGACTAGCAGTTGGTTCGGGATTAACCTGGCGGGCATGACGACCAGTGCGCTGATGGATCAGGATAGGCTCGTGGCGGCTGGCAAGCTACCTGCCTATTCGCTGGGTAGCGAGCTGGAGCCGCCCAAGGATTACTACGGCGCGGCTGGCCCGGCCACCGGCATACCCGCGCTTGACCGGCGCTTCAAGGAAAACGGCGCTTCTAATTACAACCACCTGGACTGGGTCGGCATCGCACGGGAGCGCGCTATCGGCGCGCGGTGGGTATTGCGGCACCGACCTATGGTCTATCTGCGCGAGGTTTGGATGGCGTTTCGCGTTCAGCTCAGACCCGCGACGTGGTACGGCTATGTGGGAACCATCGCGGATCGCATGCCTTGGTGGCGCGTGTTTTATGAACGACTGATCTTGGCACCCGCCAGCCGCGAAATTCCGCTAGACCGCGTGCCGGTGCCGTTGGCGTTCGCGGTCGGGTTCCCGCTGATCTGGCTCGTCTCCGGCGTATGGCTATGGAGAGCCAGCGGGCCGGAGCGTCCGGTGGTGCTGGCTATGTGGCTGACGGTGCTGTACGTCACGGCGACGATTGTGCTTTTCAATGATCGTGAGAATAACCGGCTGCGCACGCCGATCGATCCCTACTACATCATCCTGGCGGTATTCTTCGCTAATCTGTGCTTCAACGGCATCAAACACACCTGCACTGGTCCCGGCGGTCCCCTTGCGAAATCTAATTCGCGCGAGCGCGAATGCACCGGAGAATGCCAATAGCCGCGGCTGACGGCCTGTGGCGATCGCCTCGACGATCCTGGGCGCCAGAAACGCCAGTCGCATCTCAACGCCGCTTCATCCGCATCGGGACGAATCGAGCTAGCGCAAGTTCGTTCGGAGTCGCGGCATCACGCCCTTCATCAATTAGTGAACGCGAGACTGGCGGCGATACCAACGTGCTTCAACCGCCGCGCCGCCGTCGCCCCCGCCGCTGATGCGCTCGCATACGTCGATCGAGTCGATTTCCTTTGGCTCGATTTGATTTCGTCACATGGCACACGGCCCGACGCATAGGCGCGGTTTCTCCTGTGAGAATAACCGAGCGGCCGTCGCGCTCCCGCGCGTCGAAAAATGCGCTGCATGACGTGCGCGCGCGTAATCTGTTTGGTCAGCACCTTCGCCGAACATCAATGATCGACTGACTTTTCGGACTCGATGAGTGGCCTCGGCTATGAGCGCGATCCAAAATTCGGCAAAATTATACTTGCCGTAGCAAGAGCAGGGCGCTAGCACGAGTTGCCGCCGAGGGATTCAGCCCGGGAAAGCTTTGGAGCCTCTGGGATATGATAACCGCAAACGTTGGGGAGCTTTTCGAGTCATTTAATGTCCTGTCTTCGTTCGCGCAAATATTTATCCTATTTTTAATGGCGTCGACGCCTGATCAATAGCGTGGACGCACGGTCTACCGGCAGTTTGCACTCCCTACTCGGCGACTATCCGGGCCTTCCGCCCGCACCAAAGTGGGGAAGGATTGGGCGTGATGCGGTCTCGTGATCCAGGTTATCGATCAGGCTCTATCCGTCGACGCCCGGGAGTGGAATCTGCGGCGCTTCGACATGCAGACCATATGAGAGCCAGGTCCAGAACAGCACCAAACCGTCTTGGCTCGCGGCCGTGCGCGGGTAGGTCAGCAAAAGCGGATTGCCGGCCAAGTCGGTTCCCGCCATCCACAGATAGGTTAGGACGCTTCTGTCTGGCTGGTTCGGGAAGTTCGGCGGCGCCAGCGGAAATTCTGGTGTCAGCGGGAATTGCGCCGAGTCGCCCTGCTGGGAATCGCCGTAGGCGCAGTCATACATCAAGGCGAGCCCGAACGGCGCCAAGGGCAGGACGCCATTGGCCTGAGGCCGCTCCAGGATGAACTCGGCCGTGCGGCCGGTGAACCCCTGGCTGCTCAGACCGCCCAGGGTCACAGCAGCCGCGGGAAGCGTGAACATCTGCATTTGTCCGGTCGCTTGGTTGCCGAACACGAACCACACGAAAGTGTTGCCGTTGCCGAGCCCGCCCCAGGTGCCATCGCCCGGCCCCGCAGCGAAATGGGTCTCGCCGTACTCGTCGGCGACGAAAATATCGAGGCTGATGGTGTCCTCGGGCGAGACCGGGAAGTTTGGAAGCGACCAAGCCGCGAAGGGCAGGCTCTCGATCCACGTGTAGTAGGTGGAAAAGCTGAACGGTACTTCGACGGCGTCGGCGAAGTCGCCCGTGTTTTCATCATTAGGACCCTCGATGATCGTCCAGCTCGACCAGCATTGGGAATTGGTCCCTGCTTGGTAAAGATCATTGCCGCTGGCGTCCAAGCCCAGCCACATCGCCGCTTCGGCTCGGTTTGGCGCGGTGGGTTGATAAAAGACCATCGGCACGGGCCATTGCGCCTGGATATAGTAGAACTGCTTTGCCGGATTGGTCAGCTGGGCGCCGCTCCATATGCCGGAGTTTGCGATGCCGAAGTTTGCCGGGCCGCCGTCCGGAAAGACCGGCTTTTGCTGGACCTCTTCCAGTCGTAGCGTTTGGCCCTCCGGGATTGAGGGGCCTCGCTCGCGCACAACCTTCCGAGGGGGCGCAAGCACGAAATCGCGGGAGACGGCGCGAAGCCATCGTGCGTGACGTCGCGGAGATCGCGTCGGGTCGGGCCGCGGCGGATAGCCTCGAGCGATCAACTCCGAATTGGGGAGGGCCAGGTCAGCGCCGGTCAGCGCGGGGATCTTCCGCCCGACCGGCTCCCGCTTGGGCGCCGCGGTGGGCGGCGACGAAGGATCGCACGTGAGAAGCACCGTATGAGCTTCCACGGCGCCGTCTTCGTCGATGCAAGTGAGCCCCAGTTTGATCGGCCGCACGCCTGGCGGCAGGCGAGTATGAAACCGCACGATTCCAGCGTCGTCCGCGTCGAGCCGGAACTCCCGATCAGGCGCCCCTGGTTCATGCAGATAGCAGGTGGATCTGGCGCGCACCTGGAGCGAAACGGTCGTCTCCACGTGCGGGGAGAGGTTGTAGTCGAAGCGTTTTCCCGGCGAATGAGTTGTGGGCTCTGACATGCGGTCCCTCCCTTGTGGTTGCGGAATCGGGGCTAACACCCCCGGTCGACCCGAACTCCACAATTAGTGAACGCGAGACTAGCGGCGATACGAGCGTGCTTCAACCGTCGAGCCGACGTCGCCCCCGCCGAACAGCTCGCGCCATCCCTTGCGCCGCCGCGCCCCGGGCAATCGCGCGCCCAGACGCTGCAGGTGCAGCTCGAGAATTTGCTTGAGTTCGTCGTTGAGCCGCTCGATTTCGATTTCCTCGGGCATCTTGGGCCGCGGCTGCCCTTCGGTAATTGCGCCGCGGCGCCGGCCGTAAAGCTGCTGCAAGCGCAACTCCGCCTTCGCGAACATCGCTTTGTACTTGTAGTCGAGCCGGCTGAGCGCGTCGGTCATCGCCGCCAGCGTCACGAACCTGCGCCGCATCCGCCACCATTCGAACAGCGTCAGCAGCGTCGCGCCGAGCATGAACAGCGCAAAGAATCCCAGGCTGATGGCGGTTGCACGCCACCACGGCAGCAGCTTGGCGCCAAGCTGCAAGTCCTGGTTGTCGCCGGTCAGCTCCTGGACCTGCGCCTGCAGCGATTTGACCTGCTCCTGCGCCGAATCGGCCTTCTGCTCCGCGGTTTGCTGCTGCGCGCTCAACGTCTCGATCTGTGACTTGAGCGTATTGACCTCGGTGGTGAAAGGATGCGGAACCTTCAACACCTCGTCCACCTGCAGTTCCTCGTCAGGATGAATCCGGTTGGCGTGGGCGAGTTCATCGGCGGTGATCCCGAACATCTGCGCAATTGCGCCGACCGAATCGCCCGGGCGAACCGTGTAAGGAATGATGTTCGCGGGATGACTCGGCTTGACGACGGGGCTTGCCGCCGATTGGTCGGCGGGCTGCTGCGTGTCGCGAGCCTCAGACGGTTCGGCCTCGCTCGGCGGACTCACGACTCGCGAGGGCGGCGCAGAGGGCGGAATCGTGCTCTCGTTGAAATCGGATTGAGCGAACGCAAGTCCACCGCCGGCAACGACAAACGTCGCCGCGAGGGCCAGTCTGGATAAAGTCGAACTGAACCGTCGCGCGCTCATGATGGATCCTTTGCCTGCCAACCCATTCCAGTATCCATCAGATCCCGCCAAGGGTCTAGGATGCGCCAAACATGCTACGATCGCGTCGCTGGATGCAGCGCCGCGTAGGCAGCCCCCCCCACACCGCCTCGCGGACCCAGTGCCGCACGCACGATCTTCGCCTGCGATACGATCGCCGTGAAGGCCCGCTCGCGCACCTGCGCCATCATGGCTTTGCGCATGTATGGCATCGCGCCGGCGACGCCACCCCCGATCACAACCAGCTCGGGATTGAATATGTCAAGAAAAGACGCAATCGCAATTCCGAGGTAATGGCCGGCCGTGGCGAACGCCTCGAGCGCGAGTCTGTCGCCGCCGCGAGCCTGGGCCGACAGTCCGCGCACCGAGAAATTTCCTTCCGAATCGACGATTTGCGCGGGCAACGGCGCACCCGGCGACAGTCCCAGGCGCTGTTCGACCAGGCCGCGCAGCCCCGACGCCGATGCGTATGACTCAAGGCATCCGTTCGCTCCGCAGTCGCATCGCGGACCGTCCGGATTGACCGTGACATGCCCCAATTCGCCCGCCATCCCGCTTCGCCCGTGAACCAGTTTGCCGCCGACGATCAGTCCGCCACCGACTCCGGTGCCGAGCGTCAGCAGCACGACGTCGCGCCGCCCGCGCGCCGCGCCGCGCCAGCATTCGCCGAGCGCCCACGCGTTGGCGTCGTTCTCGACGACGACGTTGCGGCCGATCAGCGCTTCGAGCTTGCGACGCAGCGGGTATGCGCGCCATGCGGCGACGTGCGGCGCCTGCATCACGGTTCCCGAGTACACGTTCAGCGGTCCGGGCACCGCGACTCCGATCGCTCGCGGCGATCCAAGTCCGCGCCGGCGCGCGGTGTCCAATAGATGAGTGAGCTGCGCGGCGATATTTTCAGCGACGGCTGCGGCGTGGCGCGATGCGTGCGAAGGCCCGTGCTCCATCAGGATCACATCGCCGCCACTGGCAGACACGGCTGCGCACCGGATATTGGTGCCACCCATATCCAACCCGACCGCCCATGCGCGCGTCATTTTCCGGATTGGCCGGGGAATTTCATCAGCGCGAGATATTCGCGATTTCCGGCCGCGCCTTCAATCGGCGATTCGATTGTGCCGACCACGTCGAGGCCGATACTCTCCGCGAACCCGACGATTCCCGCGACCGCTTCGCGCCGGAGTTTTTCGTCCCTGACGATGCCGCCCTTGCCGACCTTGCCCTTGCCGACTTCGAACTGCGGCTTGATCAGCGCGACGATCTCGGCGCGCGGCGCGACCAGCACCAGTACCGCCGGAATCACCAGCCGCAGTGAGATAAAACTGGTGTCGATCGTCACCAGCTCGGGCGCGTGGGGCAAGTCGTCGGGCGAAGCGAGCCGGATGTTCATGCGATCGAGCACGGTGACGCGTGGATCCTCGCGCAGCTTCAGCGCCAGCTGCCCGTAGCCGACATCCATCGCGATCACGGCCTTGGCGCCGCGGCGCAGCAGCACGTCGGTAAAGCCGCCGGTCGATGCGCCCACGTCCATCGTGAGCTTGCCATCGACCGAGATGCCGAAATGCTCGAGCGCGGCGATCAGCTTGTACGCTCCGCGCGAGGCGAACTGCGGCGCACCGGCCATGAGCGCGATGGGAGTTTCAGAATCGACCTTGAGGTCGGCTTTGTAGGCGGGCCGCGAGTTGACGCGCACGCGCCCGGCCATTATCAGGCGCTGGGCGAGTTCGCGGCTGTCGGCCAGACCGCGGCGGGCCATTTCGGCGTCGAGCCTGAAGCGGACCAGCGGCGCCGCAGCGCGCCGCGGCTTGGGCTTGGGCTTGGCGCCGGGACCATTGCTAGAAGGGTGTTTCGTCGTCGTCCTTTGCGCCGGCGTGGTGCTCGTCCTCAGACGATGCTTCAAAGGGCGCCGTGCGCAGTTCGCCGCCGGCGCTCCGCGTTAGCAGTTCGACCTTGCGCTCGACTTCGTCGAGTTTCCCATTGAGCGCCTTCACCAGCATGACGCCGCGTTCGAAGGCTCCGATAGATTCTTCGAGCGTAAGCTCACCCGAATCGACCTGGTTGACGATCGTTTCAAGATCCTTGAGCTCGTCCTCGAATTTTTTCGTTTTTGCGACCATCGTTCAGCAACCAAACTCTAAATTGTCCGGCCGGTCGCGCGCGCGCTCAGCCGTCCCCTGGCCAGCCTGATATCGAGCTCATCGTCCAGCTTTACCGTGGCCGCGTCGAGCACCGCGCGTGAATTGGCCTTATTGATCACCACGGCGTAGCCGCGGTCGAGAACTTTCAGCGGCGACAAAGCGTCGAGCCTGCCCGCCATCGCGCCGAGCTGGCGCCGCCGGCCTTCGAGCGCCGACACAGTGCCATGAACCAGACTGTTGCCGAGCCGGGAAGCCGCAAGGCGCATCTCGCGCACCATCGCATCGGGACTGCGAAGCCGCAGCCGCAATTCGCGGACGGTGCGCCGGCGCTCCGCGATTCGCGAAGACACCGCGTCCGACAGTTCGCCCTCGATCCCGGCAACGCGTTCGCGCGCCCCGGCGATAGCGACGCCGGGATGACGTATCCGCGCCGCCAGATCGTCGATCGATTCGCGCCGGCCCGACAGTTCGCGTTGCATCACGCCGGCGAGCGACGCGCCCAGCGATGCGACCCGCTCGGTCAACTCTGGCTGGCTGGGCACCACCATCTGCGCGGCCGCAGTGGGAGTGGGCGCGCGCAGGTCGGCGACGAAATCGGCGATCGTATAGTCCACTTCGTGGCCTACGGCGGAAATTACCGGGATCGCCGACTGGAAAATCGCCCGCGCGACGATCTCTTCGTTGAACGCCCACAAATCTTCGAGCGAGCCGCCGCCGCGTCCAACGATCAGCACCTCGGCGCGGCCGTCGCGATTGAGATCGGCGATCGCATCGGCGATCTCCTGGGCGGCGCCGTCGCCCTGCACCTTGGCGGGCCTGAAAATCACCTGCAGGTTCGGGAATCGATCGAACAGGATGCGCAACATGTCGCGCAGTCCCGCGCCGCCGCGCGCCGTCACGATTCCGATCCCGTGCGGCAGGTACGGCATCGCGCGTTTGCGCGCCCGATCGAACAGTCCTTCGGCCTCGAGGCGCCGCTTCAACTGCTCGAAGGCGACCTGCAACGCGCCGACGCCGCGCGGCTCCATTTCCTCGGCATAAAGCTGCAACGCGCCGCGCTGTTCGAAGATTTGCACCCGTCCGCGAACAATCACTTCCATCCCGTCGGCGGCTTTGAACCGCATCCGGTTGAACGCCGACTTGAACATCACGACGTTGATCGCGCTGCGGGAGTCCTTGAGCGTGAAGTAAAAATGATTGGACGGGGCCAGCCGCGCGTTCGAGATCTCGCCGACCACCCAGCGCTCGCCGAGATTGGCGTCAAGCGCGTCGCGCACCATCCGCACCAGGTCCGATACGCTGATCGGGCCCGAGCGGCGGCTGCGGATCGAAAGATCGAGCTGCCCGTTCATTGCCGTTTAGCTTATCAGAACCAATCGGCAGGCACCTACCTGGCGCATTAGATGAGCTTTTCTACGATTGCCCGCGCCAGGGGCTCGCGATGGCGCATCCGGCCCAGATAGGGAGCCTTGGCGATTCGCATCAGCGACGCCTCGTTGGCCTCGGTCTCTGATGAGGCGGCGGGATCGCAATCGCAAAGGATGCAGCCTGCGACTTTGAGTCCCCGGCTCTCGCAGCGCTGAATCGTGAGCATCGTGGCGTCCACGCATCCGGAGCGGTTGCCTGCCACCACGATAACTTCGAGGCCGAGCATCGCGGCCAGATCGGCGAAATCGCTGTCGCAGGTAATCGGCGCAGTGATTGCGCCCGCGCTTTCGACGAGCACGACGTCGTTATCCGCGCCGATCTCGCCAAAGCATCGCGCGATATTCTCAAGGTCGGGTGGCGGCAGTCGATCGATGGCGGCCGCATCGGCGGGTGCAAGCGTCGAGCGATAGCGATACGGGCAAATCAACTCGAGCGGCGCAACGGAACCAACTGCCAGCGCCAACGCATCCGCATCCCTGGGCGCCAGCGCGCCGTCAATTTCCGCGCATCCGGTTTCTACCGGCTTCATTACGCCCACGCGCATCCCACGCGCTCGCAATGCGAATCCCAGCGCGCATCCGACAGTGATCTTGCCCACGCCAGCGCCGGTACCAGTGATGAGGAATCGATGTCGGTGTCCCACGCGCGATCGCCCAGACCATTGAGGCTACCATCAAACCGATGCCCGCGTGAAAAAAAACGCGCCGGACATCAAGATGCCCGGCGCGTTGCGATCAATTTTTTTGCCGTCGGGCTAGTCGCCCTTGGATTTGGCGGTGTCGCCCTCTGCCGTGGATACCGCCGGCTGCGACTCGCCCTTGGCAAGCTGGAGCTTGAACGTGTTCCAATGCTTGAGGATGTCGACCGCGCGATCGAGTTGCACGTCCTTTTCCTCTTTGGCCTTGGCGCCCTTCGCGCCTGGTCCCTTGTCGCCCTTTTCGCTCCCGGGGGCAGGAGCCGCGCTCCCGCCATTGGCCGGATTCTTGTCGTTTTTCTTCTGCCCGTTCTGGAAATGATGGGGCAGATCAGACTCGTGGATTTCCGGGTTTTCGTCGAACTCGGCGCCCTGCTGGGTTAGCGATGCGATCGTTTCCTTGGGCAGCTCGACATCGACGTCGGGTGTAATTCCCACTGCCTGAATGGAGCGGCCGGTGGGAGTGTAGTAGCGCGCCGTGGTCAGCCGCAGCGCGGAATGGTCGTCGAGCGGCAGAATCGTCTGCACCGAGCCCTTGCCGAAGGTCTGGGTGCCGAGAATGACGGCGCGCTTCTGATCCTGCAAAGCGCCGGCGACGATCTCGCTGGCGCTGGCGCTGCCGCCGTTGACCAGCACCACCATCGGATAGTCGGCGAAATCCTTCTTCTTGTGCGAGAAGTATTTCTGCTGCTGATTTTCCTCGCGCCCCTGCGTGTAAACGATCAGGCCGCCGTCGAGAAAATCGTCCGAAACCTTTACCGCCTGGTTCAGCAATCCGCCCGGATTGTCGCGCAGGTCGAACACGATTCCTTTGAGCTTGCCGTGCTCCTTCGCTTCGAACTCGTCAATTGCTTTTTCGACGCCCTCGCCCGTGTTCTCCTGGAAGGTGGTGACGCGGATGTATCCGTAGCCGCCGTCAAGCATCTTCGACTTGACCGACTGAATCTTGATGACGTCGCGCGCGAGCGTCACCGTGAACAGCTCGGGCACGTTGTTGCGATGCAGCGTCAGCTTGATCTTGCTGCCCTTGGGCCCGCGCATCCGCTTGACCGCCTCGGTCAGCGACATGTCCTTGGTGAAGTCGTCGTCGATCTTGATGATCTGGTCGCCGGCCTTGAGTCCGGCGCGATACGCCGGCGTGTCCTCGATCGGCGCAACTACGGTGAGCGCGCCGTTCTTGATGGTTATTTCGATTCCGAGTCCGCCGAAGCTGCCGCGCGTCTCGACTTCGAGATCGCGGTACAGGTCGGGCGTCAGGTAGGCGCTATGCGGGTCGAGCGACGCCAGCATCCCGCTGATTGCGCCGTCGATCAGTTTTTTGGTCGATACCGGTTCGACGTAGTTTTTCTGCACGATTGCGAGCACGCTCGCGAACGTGTCGAGCTCCTGGTAGGTGTCGTTGGAGAGCGCCTGGGCTCGGCGCACGGCGACCTCCTGCAGCACAAGGAAACAGGCAACCAGGGAAACCGCCAGCGTGATGGACCATCGATGTCTTTTGATCATGGACATTTAATTAGTGTCGCTCGGGACTCGTGATTGTGAGTTTGTACATTTAATTTAAGCAGATGCGCTGCTCTAATGCATACGCCCGCGGCACCCCCCTCGTTACCGATATAATAGCATCTTTACCCCTGCTTTGAGTCGAGGAGTTGCTGCAAGGCGTCCTTGACATCCGGCCGCGACCAGTCGAATCCGCCCATATGGTGCGCGACAATCTGGCCCTTGCGATCGATTATGAAAGTCTCGGGCACCCCGCTCACCTCGTACGTCTCGCTGATCTTATTTTCGGGGTCGAGCAGTATTGTGAAATGGTACCCGTTCTTCTTGACATAGGACGCCACCACGTCGCGCCCTCCGGTGTCCTGGCTGGCCGCGAGCATCACGAAGTCCTTGTTGCCCTTGAAATCGTCGTACAGCGTCTGCATCGAGGGCATTTCTTCCCGGCACGGTCCGCACCACGTCGCCCATACGTTGAGAAATACGACTTTGCCGCGCAGCGATTCGAGCGAGACAGTTGTTCCGTCGAGCGTCTCGAGCTTGAAATCGGCCGCTCGACTGCCGGCCGCCACCGTCGTCCTGGACTGCTCGGCCGTTTCGGGCGAAATCGAATCGATGCGTGCGCCGCGATGCCCGCTCAGCGCGACGAGCGTAATGCCGGTCATCACGACGATGGCGGCGACGACGTAGAGGACTTTGTCCTTGATCTCCATCGCGCTCAGGCCCGCGCCGCGTTCATGGCAGGAGGCTGGTTTTTTTCGCCGGGCTGCTGGCCGCCTTCCGCCTGGTCTTTTTCCCTGGTGAGAATCAGCGCGACGCCGCCGAGGACCATCATCGCGAACGCAATCAGCTGCGCCTCACTGAGACCATGGAAGACCCGCGGATTGATTCGCACGAACTCGACGAGAAAGCGGGCGGCGCCCGCCAACAGCAGGTACCAATACATCAGCCGGCCAACCGGATGATACGTTTTGCGCATCGACCACAATATCGCGAACACGCCGAGATACAGAATCGTTTCGTAAACCGGTGCGGGATGCACGCGGACGCCGGGGAAGAAGCCGGAAACGAGACGGTAATGCTCGTCCAGTTTCAGCACGGTCTCGGAGTTCCAGCCGACGATCGCGCGCGGATAAGCCATCGCCCACGGCATCGTGGACGGCAGCCCCCAGTCGCCGTCGCCCGCAAGCTGGCATCCGATTCGCCCGATTGCCTGCCCGACGGCCATAGCAAGCGCGCACATGTCCATCGTTACGGCGAATCCGATTCGATACCACCGCGACACGAAGTAAGCGCCGAGGATTCCACCGATCAAGCCGCCGTAAAACACGAATCCCGAGCCCGAGAAGATCATCGACTTGGGATCGGCCAGGTAGGTGGGCAGATCGTCGAGGATCGCGTAGATGCGCGAACCGACCAGCCCCGCCACGGCTCCGGTGATCACGATCGAGGAGGAATATTCGGGATCGAGGCCGCGGCGGATGCATTCGAGGCGGATAACGAAGTCGGCCGCCAGGAATCCAAGCGCCATCATCAGCCCGAAGCTGTAAACGGTCAGCGGGCCCAGGTGGAACAAGACAGGAATCATTGTGGCTCGAATTATAGTACGCGACCGCCGGCCCAGACCACAAAGGCTTTCGCCTTGCAGCGATCACTATTATATGACGCCAGTATGCGGGCAGTTGTTCAACGCGTCAGCCGCGCGGAGGTGCGCGCCAACGGGCGCATCCTGGGCAAAATTGCGCGTGGATTCGTCGTGCTGCTGGGAGTCGCCGGCGGCGACAGCGAGGCCGACGCGGCGCATCTGGTAGATAGAATCGCCGGCATGCGCGTATTCGCCGACGACGCCGGCAAGATGAACCGCTCGTTGGGCCAAGCCGGTGGCGCAATCCTGGTCGTGTCGCAATTCACGTTGCTCGCCGACACGAATTCAGGCCGCCGGCCGTCGTTCACTGGAGCAGCCGCGCCCGACGAAGCGCGCCGCCTCTACGAGCACTTTCTCTCGCTCGCGCGGATGCGCGGTGTTAAGGTTGAGAACGGTGAGTTCGGTGCGACGATGGAAGTGGAAATCATCAATGACGGCCCGGTGACGATCATCCTCGACAGTCGTGAAAAGTGAAGATTGAAGGACTGGAGAAGTAGGTTACGATGCCGCGAGCGGGATTCTATACCGCCGAATCGGGGAAGATCTCGTTTCGGCGCGACGGCAACTGGTACAGCGACGACGAGCGGATCGACAACCCGCGTATCTCGCTGCTCTTCAGCCGGAGCATCAAGCGCAATCCCGACGGCAGTTACTATCTGCAAGTCGCTGAAGAACGCGCGCCGATCACGGTCGAGGACACGCCCTACGTAGTCAAGGCGCTCGAAGACGACGAGCTGGGCGGATTCGTGATCGTGCTGAACGACGAAAGCTGCGAGCCGCTCGATCCCACCGCGCTGGAGATCGGCGCCGGCCACGTTCTCTACGCGCGCGTCAAGGGCGGCGATGCGCGCGCCCGCTTCCTTCGCTCCGCCTACTACCATCTCAGTGACCGCTTCGAATCCGACGACGCCGGACGTTTCTACGTCAATCTCAGGGGCTATCGGTATCCCCTCAATAGCGCGCCAGCGCCGGGCGACTGATGCACCTGGCCGAGCCGAATCTACACATCGTTTTGGTTCGCCCCGAGATCCCGCAGAACACGGGATCGATCGCGCGTCTGGCCGCTGCGATCAGGGCCCGGCTGCACCTGGTGGGCCCGCTCGGATTCTCGCTCGAGGATCGCTATCTCAAGCGCGCGGGCCTCGATTACTGGCCGCTGGTGGATTTGCGCACGTATGAAGGATGGGAGCAGTTTGCCGCGACGCATGGCGATTTGCCGGAATCGAAGACGAAATTTTTCTCGACTCACGCCGGCGCGACGTATCTCGATGCGCACTATGCGCGCGGCGATTTTCTTTTCTTCGGCTGCGAGACGGCGGGCCTGGGCCGCGATTTCGTGCTTGAAAGAATTGACCGTGCGTACCGGATTCCAATCTTCGAGGCGGGCGTCCGCAGCCTCAATCTCTCCAACGCGGTGTCGATCGTGGTTTATGAAGCGCTGCGCCAGAGCGGCGCGCTCAATGCTTCTTGACGGCGCAACTGCCGCAGCCCGTGCTGCAGCCGCCCTTCTCGCCGCCGTCGGCGGGCGGCGCGCCGAAATAATAACCCGCCTGCTCGAGTTCGCCGGGCGAGACCCACTTGAGATGGTCGGCGACGGCGGTATCGCAATGCACACAGACGCGGCGTTCGGCGCCATCGTCATCGAGCGCGACGTAGGTCAGCACCGGCTTGCCGCAAACCGCGCAATCCGCCATCGGGAATGACGCATCTCTAAGTGCGAGTAGAGGCGTGGGCATCGCGAACTAACCTAACATCATCGCGCGCAGTTGAGAAATCTGCGAGTTCACCCCTTCCACCCTCGCTCCTGAGATCGAGCACATCTCTCTTACCCCCTTACCCCTTCCTAACACGGACGAAGTCCCGCATCTTTTCTTAGTATCGGGTGCAGGGATCACCCCTGCCCAAGGAAGTGTGAAACCCACGGTGGGTTTCACATTCAATTGAGTTTATGGTCGGCGGTACGGCTCCCCCAGCGCGCTCGGCGCGGCCGCCTGTCCGCCAAAGCCTGCCAGTACCACCAGCGTCAGCGCATACGGGAGCGCGAGAAACAGTTGGTAGGGAACGACGGTGCCGAGCGCCTGCAATCCGAATTGCAACGCCATCGCGGCGCCGAACAGCACCGACGCAGCCGCCAGGCCCCACGAATTCCATCGCCCGACGATGACCACGGACAGCGCGACGAAGCCGCGGCCGGCCGAGATATTTTCGACGAACGTGTTGGCGTATGCGAGCGTCAGAAACGCGCCAGCCAGGCCGGTCAGCGCGCCAGACACGATCAGCGCCTGCCACCGGATGGCGATTACGCCGAGTCCGAGCGCGTCCGCCGCTTCGGGGCGCTCACCGCAAGCGCGAAGTCGCAGGCCATAGCGCGTGCGCGCGATCACGTACCAGAGCGTCGGCACGAGAATGAAGGTGAAGTAGACCAGTCCGTTGTGATCGAAGAGCACCGGACCGAGGAGCGGGATTCGCGCCAGCGCACCGAGCGGGATTTTCGCAATCGGCGCCACCATGAACGCCTTGCCGGTCACGCCGAACAGCTTGCGATAGAAGACGCCGGTCAATCCCAGCGCGAGGATGCTGACCGCGGTTCCAGTCACGACCTGGTTGACGGCGAGATTCACCACCAGCGTCGCAAAGATCGCATTGATCGCGACGCCCGCCGCGATCGCGCCCGCCAGACCCAGCGCGGTACTGCCGCTGAAATATGCGATCGCCAGCGCGACGAACGCGCCCGCCAGCATCGCGCCTTCGATGCCGATATTGATGACGCCACTTTCCTCGACGAGCAGCTCGCCCAGCGCGGCCAGCAGGATGGGCGTCGCCATGGTGATCGCCGAGGTGAGGAACGCTTCAAGCATCCGGCATCTCCGCAAGCGGCGCCGCCGCGGCCGCATCATGAGGCGCGCCGAAAATATTCTCGCGCAGTCCGCTCCAGGCCGGGGTGTCGAAGGCGAGGATGATCAAGATGACGAGGCCCTGGATAACCTGCACCAGCTCCGGCGAGACACCCTGGGTCCGCTGCATCGCCTGCGAGCCGTTGTCGAGCGCGCCGAACAGGATCGCGGCGGGAATGATGCCGAGTGGATTGAGGCGCGCCACCAATGCGACCGCGATCGCCTCGAAACCCCATCCGGGCGAGAGCTTCTCGTACAATCGATGCGAAATCGCGGAGATCTGCACCGCGCCGCCCAGCCCGGCCAGAGCGCCCGACAGTGCCATCACCCACAACGTGAGCGCCGGGATTCGGATGGCGAAGAATGTCGCGGCGCGACGGTTGCGGCCCATCGCGCGCAGCTCGAATCCGGCTCCGGTACGGAACAAAAGCAGGTAGCACGCCGCGGCGAGCGCGACTGCGAGGATCATGCCCAGGTTGATGCGGCTCGGCGCGAAGTAGAACTCGAGCTGCGCGGCGCGTGCGATTGGCGAGCTGGTCGGATACGCGCGCGACGGTTCCATCAGCGGACCATGCACGACCCAACTGAGCGCCTGCACGGCGACGAAGTTGAGCATGATCGTGCTGATAACTTCGTTTACGTCGCGCCGCGCGCGCAGCCATCCCGCCACGGCGCCCCAAACCGCGCCGCCAAGCGCGCCGGCGGCGAGAATGATCGCAATTGCGATCGCATGCGGAAAATTGCCGAGATGCGGACCGATCGCGCCGGCCGCGATCGCGCCGATCGTAAGCTGTCCGTCGGCGCCGATATTCCATAGCGCGCCCGAGAAAGCGAGCGAAACCGCAAGCCCGGTGAAGACCAGCGGTGTGGATTTCACAATGGTATCCGCGCACGCGTACCAGCTGCCGAACGCGCCTTCGCCAAGCGCCGCGAACACGCCGATGGGAGACGCGCCGAGCGCGGCGAGGACGATCGAGATGAGCGCGGCGGCGAGCGCCAGCGCCGCGAATGGTTTCGCAATCGAGGACAGCATCAGTCGCGCGCCCCGGCCATCAGCAGGCCCAGCCGCTCGGGATCGCGCTGGCCAGGGCTGGTCTCGCGGATTTTTCCGCGGCTGATAATCAACAGCCGCCCGCATATCGCGAGCAACTCGTCGAGGTCGCTCGAAATCAGAACCGCAGCGCCCCCACTGGGGGCGGATGCGAAGTCGAGAATCGCGCGATGGACGTCGGCGGTCGCGGCGAGGTCGAGGCCGCGGCAGATATTGTGCGCGACGATTACCCGCGGCCGCGACGCGATCGCGCGCGCCACTTCCAGGCGCTGGCGGTTGCCGCCCGAGAGCGCGCCGGCGAGCGTTTCGGGACCGGGCGCGCGAATCCGAAAACGATCGATGAGCTGGCGGCATAGATCGATCGCGCGCGAAACGTTCAACCATCCATGCGAAGTAACCTGCTCCCGGAGCGGACGCGCGAGAATCAGGTTTTCCCACAGCCGCATGTCGAGGATGAGTCCGTCGAGGTCGCGATTTTGCGGTATCACCGCCATCGCGCCCGACGAGCCGCCGTGCAGCGTGACTTTACCACTGCTCGGACGGCGCACGCCCGCGAGCACCTCGACGAGCTCGGTCTGGCCGTTGCCGTCAACGCCGGCAATTCCCACGATCTCGCCGGCGGCGACGCGAAACGAAAGCCGGTCGAGAATCCGCCGTCCGGTACGATCGTCGAGGGTCAGATTTTCGATTAGGAGCACGGGAGCGCCCGAAGGCGGCGGCGCCGCGGACGCAGCGGGCTGAGTCACGATTTCGCCAATCATAAGGCCGGCCAGTTGCGCCTCGCTGGTATCGGCCGGAGTGGTGCGGGCGACCACGCGGCCGCGGCGCAGCACGGTGATTCGATCGGCGACGGCAATTGCTTCGGCAAGCTTGTGGGTAATCATCACGACGATTCGGCCGTCGGCGCGCAGGCTGCGCAGCAAGTCCAGGAATGCGGCCAGTTCCGAAGGTGCGAGCACGCTGGTCGGTTCGTCGAGAATCAGGACCCGCGGATTGAAGCTGAGCGCGCGCAGCACTTCGAGCCGAACGCGCTCGGCAACCGAACGATTCTCGACGGTGGCGCCCGCCGGCGGCATTTCGAATCCGAGTTTCGCGGCGAGCGAGCGCGCACGCGCCGCGACTGCGTCGAGGTCGAGCGCGCCGGCGCCGGTGTCGAAGCCGCCCAAAGCGAGATTTTCCTCCCAGGTCATCCGCTCGAACAGCATCGGGCTCTGATGCACCGCCGCAATTCCGGCGGCCAGCGCCGCGCGCGGCGAGCCGGACTGCAGCCGCCGTCCATCGAGGACGGCTTCGCCATGGTCGGCGGCGAGCGAGCCGGCCAGGACATTCATCAAGGTAGTCTTGCCGGCGCCGTTTTCGCCGACCAGCGCGTGAATCTCGCCGGGGAGCGCTTCGAAATCGACGGCGTCGAGCGCGAGGGTACGGCCGAAGCGCCTGGTTATGGCATTGGCGCGGAGCACCTAGGCGGCGGTTGCGCCGTAATGGACGCGCACATATTCGAGCGCGGCTTCGCGGGTTTCGAGCGCGCCGTCGAGTTGATGGTCCTCGACGTCCTTCAAAATTTCCTTGAAGCGCGGCCCCGGGGTGAATCCCAGCTGCTTGAGGTCCTCGCCGCCGATTAAACGCGGCGGACGAATCTCGGCCGGGGTCATCGTCGTCATGGCGTGGCGGCAAAAATGCCAGTAGCCCAGGCAGGAGCTCGACGCCATCGCGTCCATGAACGCGACTTCCATCAATTCGTCAAACCCGTCTTCCGCGAGCATTCGCTTGAGCGTCGCCGGGCGCATCCGCGGCGCCATGCAGAGCTTGAGATGATTCTTCACCAGGTACGCGACCCGCTCCTGCACGGCGCGCGAGCGCTTGAGCCGCGCCATGATATTCGCCGCCACGACGGCGCCATCCTCGGTGTGCCCGTAGAACGTGACCTTGTCGCCGGCGACCGCACGGGATTGCGGCTTGGCGATGTCGTGCAGCAGGATGCCGAAGGCGACGGTCTCGGTGCATCCGGAGGCAAGCATCGCGACGCCGATTCGCGTGTGGGTGTACACGTCGCCCTCGGGATGGAAATTTTCGGGCTGCGCGCATCCGCGCATCGGGACGACTTCGGGCAGGATCAATTGCATCAGACCGCTGTCCATCATCAGGTCCATCGCGCGCGCGGCGGCGCCCTCGGTCATCATCATGACGATTTCTTCGCCGATTCGTTCGGCCGCAATTCCAATAATCGTCGGCGCGGCGCGTTTCATCGCGGCCCAGGTCGCGGGATCGATGCTGAAGTTCAGGCGCGCGGCGAAGCGGGCGGCGCGCAGGATGCGCAAATGATCCTCGTCGAAGCGGTCGTAAGGATTTCCGATCGCGCGGATGATTCCGGCGCGCAAATCGCGCATTCCGCCGACCAAATCGATCAGGCGATCGGCGATCGGATCGTAAAACATCCCGCCAATGGTGAAGTCGCGGCGGATTGCGTCTTCCTCGATCGCGCCGAAGCGCACCGAGGAGGGCCGGCGTCCGTCAGTATATTCGGCATCGGCGCGAAAGGTCGCGACTTCGATCGGCTTGAGGTCGTCGAGCACAACTCCGATCACGCCGAACTTCGCCCCGACCGCCACGGTGCGGTCGAACAGTTTCTGCACAACATTGGGACGCGCGTCGGTGGCAATGTCGTAATCCTTGGGCTCGACGCCAAGAATTCGATCGCGCACACATCCGCCGGCGAAAACGGCGCGAAAGCCGGAATCGATGAGACGGCGAACGATGTAGAGCGCCTTTTGTTCTATGTCGCTCATGGGCGACTCTCCGGCCGCACATTTTAGCAGGGGCCGGGCGCGGCATGAAGGAAGAATCACCTGCGCGGTGGCAGGGCTCAGCCCTGCACGGTCTGTTGGGACTTTTTTTGAGTCATTCTGAGCGAAGCGAAGGAACCCGGATCCGGCGTCCGACGTCGGCCAGACACGCGCTGGCGCGCGCGAGATCCTTCGGCTTCGCTCAGGATGACACAAAGAGGAGACGCGGAGGGGCTTTTGCAAATGCCAACGCAGTTCACTATAGATTTGGCCAAGTGCACCGACGTCCGGTCTCGCTTAAATTGCGAAAGCGGGCGCATCAGAAACGGCAATCGGAAGGAGGCTGGCGCATGAAATCGAAAGTTGCGGGTTGGCTATTGTTGTGTGCCGTAGCTTGCACGCTGATGGCCGCGCCGGCGATGGCTCAGCCTCGCTTCGGCGCCTACGACGACGGCCACGTTTGGCGCGACCCGGGATGGTGGCATACCAATAATCCCCAGTGGATGTATGCGTATCATCCTGAATGGGTAGTGGAGCGGCGCGATTGGTGGCAGTACGACCACCAATATCATCCGGACTGGTTCTGGGCGCCGTTCTGGGGATCGTATCCGCTTTGGACCTGGGGCGCTCCTTACGAAGGCGTCTATCACGACTACTGGTGGTGGCATCGGTACCATCCCGATTGGATGTATGCGAACCATCCTGAATGGGGTGAGCCATATGGCGGGTGGCTGCGCGCCGATTACGGCGCGCATCCCGGATGGTTCACGTCGAATTATTGGCGCGACCATCCGCGCGACTGGGCCCATCCTGACCGGGAATTCTGGAATCGTGAGAACGGCCGCTTCAACAATTATTTAAACGAGCATCCAGAGCGTCGTTCTCAGCTAAGCGCCGGAGCAGGCCGGGGCGGCGCGCGGGGCCAGGAACACGGCGTCGAGGTCCAGCGCGGTACCGAACACCCGGGCGGCGCGCGGGGCGAGGAACACGGCGTCGAGGTCCGGCGCGGTTCCGAACACCCGGGCAACATGCGCGGTGCCGAACACGAGGGAGGCGCCGAGCGGGGCGCCCGTCCGGGCGGCGAGCATCCTAATGAAGCCGCTCGCGGGCACACTGAAAATGCCCCTCATCCGGAGCATCATGAGGAATCGCACCATGAGGGCGGTGGCGGCTCCGGCGGCGAACGGGAAAGGAAGTGAAGGCGCATCGCGAGCGACTGACCAATCGTCGCGGACGGCGATGCGTCTGTGCTGTCCGCCCGGCTGTCGAGTGCTAAGGCCGCCCGCCGTTGGCGGGCGCGGCATGAAGGAAGAATCACCTGCGCGGTGGGCGGCGGGGGTGACCCCTGCACCCGGTGTTAAGAAGACGCGAAAATCTGCGCAGGCAGGGCTGAGCCCTGCACCCAGTATTAAGGCCGCCCGCCGTTGGCGGGCGCGGCCCCTCGCCGTGGCGACGGCAAAGAAGAAGATCCGGGATTCTTCGCTTCGCTCTAGAATGACACGGGCGCCGCTTGCTTTTTTTCCGTCATCCTGAGCGCAGCGAAGGATCTCGCGCGCCAGCGCGTATCGCTTCAGCACCAGCATCCGGTTATGCACAGCTCTCCTAACAGAGAGAGGAAACCGGCAGCGAGCTAGCCCTCGCCCAGGCGCGATTGCCCCAGCAGGATTCCGCCATCGACGGCGATCACCTGGCCGGTCACGTTAAGCGCCTTGTCGGAGCAGAGCCACGCCACCGTGCGGCCGATATCCTCGGCGGTCTGTTCGCGGCCGAGCGGAACGAGCTGGCGCACAACAGAGTCGAAGACCATGCGCGCGTTCGCATCGCCGCCGCCGAGCACTGCGCCCAAATCCTGCCATACCTTGGTGTAGATGAGCCCCGGCGCGACCGCATTGACGCGAATTCCGGCCGGACCAAGCTGGAGTGCGAGGGTTTTAGTGTACGAGATCACGCCAGCCTTGGCCGCGGCGTATGCGGCTAGCATCGGAGACGCTTGCAGGCCGGCAACCGATGAGGTGTTGCAGATCGCGGCGCCACTGGTCATCCGCGGCGCAACCTCACGCGAGACTAAATAGACCGAGTTCAGGTTGAGATCGACATAGCGGCGCCAGGTCTCGACGCTGTCCCACCCGGGTTGATTGCCACTCTCGAACCATGCCCGATCACCGCCGCCGGCGTTGTTGCATAGCACGTCAGGATGAGCGCCGAAGCGGGAGGCAATCTCCTCGACCGCGCGATTCACCTGCTTCTCGTCAGTGACGTCGGCGGCAAAGCCCTGAACCTGGGCGGCGATCGCGGCGGGGGGCGGCGCCAGATCGCGATCGATGACGGCGACCTGCTCGACCACCTTTTCTTCAAGCAGCGCGTTGACGATCCCGAGTCCGAGTCCGCGCGCTCCTCCAGTCACGATTGCGTATTTCACTGATTTTTTCTCCGGACGAGCTGGGTGCGGGCCGGGCGCTCAGGCGGCTTCCTTGCGGTTGCCCGAGTATTCCTTTCTATAGACGCGCAGCAGCGACGCAAACACCGACATGATCGCGGGGCCCAGGAACAGGCCGAGCGGACCGTACGCTTCGAGTCCGCCGAGAATCCCGAGAAACAGCGCGATAGTGGGCAGGCCGGTGCCGTGCTTCATCGCCAGCGGCTTGATGAAATTGTCGATCACCGCGAGCGCGATCGAACACCAGATGACCAGGCCGACCGCCGCCGACCATCCCGAGGCAAGGCCCAGGTAGAGTGTGGCGGGAATCCATACCAACGCGGTGCCGCCGATGGGCATCAGTCCCGCGGCAGCCGAGGCGATCGCAAGGAACAGCCAGTACGGCACGCCGAAGATCAGCATGCCCACGCCGATCGTCACGCCCTGCAGCACCGCCGACAGCATCAGCCCGCGCATCACCGACGAAAGCGTGGTGCGCAGGGTGTCGAAAATCGCTTTCTTGTCGTCTTCATGCAGCGGGGTCAGGTCGCGCAGGCCGCGGTAGTAATAGTCGCCGTCGCGCAGCATGTAGAAGAACGCGAGCAGCGCGATACCGAAGTCGATGATGAACGAGAGGATGTTTTTCGCGGCCTGGGTCGCATTCCTGGCGACGAAATTGCTGGTCATCTGCGCCGCTTGCAGCGTGAGCTTGGGCAGCTCCTCGTCGAGCTTGTAACCGCGTTCGCCCATTTTTTTGGAGACCCATGCACCGAGATCGGTGTGGACCGCCCAGTCGTGCAGCTTCGTCACGCCCCCGCTATTGACCAATTCCGTGGCCTGCGTGTAAAGCGTCTGCGCCTCGACCACGAGGCGGCCCGAGGCCCAGATTGCCGGCAGAATGACGCCAAGCCCGACGATAATGCTGATGATCGCCGTCGACAGCGATCGGCGCTTGACGTACTTTTCGACTTCGATCAGCGCGGGATGCGCCATGAATGCGAGCAGGATTCCCCACACCAGCGGGGTCAGGAACGGCAACAGCAGTTCGTACAGCTCGTAGGCCATCACGGCCAGAAAGCCGAAGAAGAAAAGCTGCACTATGCGTTCGCGTTCCATTCTCGTGGCCGTGGCGTCGATCCGTCGGGATGCGATACTCGGCGCGAAATGCTAGCAGATGCCGCCGCTATCGTCGCCTGCCGCGGGACGGTGAATCGGGACGCGCGGTTTTTCGGTTGCCCGCGAGCGCAAGATCGGTTACCGTCAGCGTTTGCTTGATGTATCTACTCAACACGCCTCGCCCGTGAAGGCACGTAGCTCAGTGGGAGAGCGCTTCCTTGACACGGAAGAGGTCGGCGGTTCAATCCCGCCCGTGCCTACCAGGTCCGTGCCCACAGCCGCGCGCGCGAATTTCGCCCCGCCAGTTTCCCGCAATGATTAGAATCTTCGCTTGATGAGTTCCAAAGTAACCGTAACCGTCGGCGGCGAATCCCGCGTCGTGCCGGTTGGCACTATCGTTCGCGACGTACTGGACGGGATTCCAAGCCGCGAGCTGGTGGCCGCGCGCATCGACGGCAAGGTGGTCGATCTCACGCACAAGCTCGAGCACGACGCGTCGGTCGAGCCGGTGATTGCGGACTCGCCCGAGGGTCTCGAGACAATCCGTCATTCTACGGCGCATCTGATGGCGATGGCGGTGCAATCGCTGTATCCCGGGACGCAGGTGACGATCGGCCCGGTTATCGAGGACGGCTTTTTCTACGACTTCGCGCCCGCCGCGCCGTTCACGGTCGAGGATCTGCCGAAGATCGAAGCCAGAATGCGCGAGTTGGTGAAGGCCGACCACAAGATTCAGCGAAGTGAAGTGTCGCGCGAGGACGCGATCCGCAAGTTCTCGGCGATGGGCGAGAAATACAAGGTCGAGATAATCCAGGGCATCCCCGACGATCACGTATCGATCTACAGCCAGGGCGACTGGTTGGATCTGTGCCGCGGACCGCACGTCCCCTCGACCCGCTATCTCAAGGCGTTCAAGCTCACCAGCGTGGCGGGCGCGTACTGGCGCGGCGACGAGCACAACGCGATGCTCTCGCGCATCTACGGCACCGCGTTCGCCAGCAAGGAGGCGCTCGAGGAGCATCTGAAACTCGTCGAGCTCGCCCGCCATCGCGACCATCGCAAGCTGGGCCGCGAGATGGGCCTGTACATTTTCGATCCGATCTCGCCGGGCTCGCCGTTCTACCTGCCCAAGGGCGTCATCATCTTCAACGCGCTCGTCGACTACATGCGCCGCCTGTACCGGCGCTACGGCTACGACGAGGTGGTCACGCCGCTGATTTTCAAGAATGAGCTTTTCAATACGTCGGGGCATTGGGAAAATTTCCGCGAGAATATGTTTCTCTCGCCGGATCCCGACAGCGCGACGAACACTATCGACACCGGCCCCGAAGGATGGCATCACGGCTACGGGCTCAAGCCCATGAATTGCCCCGGCCATACCTTCGTGTACCGCGCCGAGAAGCGCTCGTACCGCGATCTTCCGCTGCGCATCGCGGAGTTCAGCCGGCTGCATCGCGCCGAACGCTCGGGCACGCTGCACGGCCTGATGCGGGTGCGCGCGATGTCGCAGGACGACGCGCACATCTTCTGCCGGGAAGATCAGATCGAGGACGAAATCGGGCTGAATCTGCAGATGGTTCGCGAGGTTTACGCCGCGCTGGGTTTCGAGCGCGTCGAGTTCAAGCTGGCGACGATGCCCGAGCATCATCTCGGCACCGCGGAGCAATGGCAGATGAGCGAGGCCAAGCTCGGCAACGCGATGAAGCGCAACGAAATCGCGTACGAGATAAATCCGAAGGAGGGCGCCTTCTACGGCCCCAAGATCGAGATTTACGTTTCCGACGCGCTCAAGCGTAAGTGGCAGGTGGCGACGATACAGCTCGATCCCAACATGCCCGAGCGCTTCGACCTGACCTACACCAACCGCGCCGGCGCCGAAGAGCGTCCGGTGATGATTCATCGCGCGATCCTGGGCTCGCTCGAACGCTTTATCGGCGTGCTGATCGAGCATACCGGCGGCGTGCTGCCGTTGTGGCTCGCGCCGGAGCAGGTGCGGGTGCTGTCGCTTAGCGAAAAGGTCGAGGACTACGCCAAGGAAGTCACCGGGCTGCTCAGGCGCGAGGGACTGCGCGCCCACAGCGACATCCGCAACGAGAAGCTCGGTTTCAAGGTTCGCGAGGCCGAACTGGCCAAGGTGCCGTATATGATTGTGGTCGGCGAGCGCGAGGCCGCCGATCGATCGGTGTCGGTGCGGCTGCTGCGCGGCGAGAAGAGCAATGCGATGCCGCTGGCGGCGCTGGTCGAGCTATTGAAGAAGGAGCCGATCCCGGCTTAGGAAGTTCATCCGGCCACCAAGCCGGAGGAGGTGTCATATCCGAAGAGATTTCAGAACCCCGCCCTCAAGGGAGCCCGCGATTCGCGTCAATAACCTGATTCGCGCTCAAGAAGTCCGTGTAATCGACGCCGACGGCAGCCAGGTCGGAATCCTGCCGCTGCGCGAGGCGATCAAAGTGGCGGAGAGCCGCGGCCTGGACCTGGTCGAGGTCTCATCGACAGCGACGCCGCCGGTGTGCCGGGTCACCGACTTCGACAAGTACCGGTACTCGCAGAAGAAAAAGACGCACGACTCCAAGAAGCACACCATCAGCATGATCAAGGAAGTGAAGATGGGGTCGGCGACCGGGCAGCATGATGTGGACTTCAAAGTTAATCACATCAAGCGCTTTATCGGTGAAGGTCATCGTGTTAAGCTCACCGTTTCGTTCCGCGGCCGCGCGATTACCCATCCGGAACTCGGACGGGCGCTGATCGAGAGAATCATCGCGCAGGTTACGGAAATCGCGCAGGCGGAAGGCACGCCCCGGATGGAAGGACGCAACATGTCCGTGCTGCTGACGCCGCGATAGAAAAAAGTTCAGGAAAGAAGCAAAGCGACCATCGTATGCCGAAAATCAGAACCAGCCGTACCGCGGCCAAGCGCTTTTCCGTGACCAAGAGCGGCAAGGTCAAGTTCAAACACGCGTATGCCCGCCATATGTTCTCGGCCAAAAATCCGAAACAGAAAGCGCGGCTGCGCAGGACCGGTATCCTGGGCAAGGCCGACGCCGAAAAAATTAAGATAATGATGCCGTACGGTTGAGCGCGGCCAACTAAGAATTAACTTACCCGATATCTACCAAGGAAGGATTTCACCACTCCGATGCCTCGCGCCAAAGGCGGACCCAAGACGCGCCGCCGTCATAAGCGTCAACTCAAGCTCGCCTCCGGCTTCGTCGGCGGGCGCAAACTTTACCGGCAGGCTCGCTCGACCCTCGAGAAGGGCCTCACCTACGCCTATCGCGATCGCAAGCAGAAAAAGCGCGATTACCGCACGCTATGGATTGCGCGTATCAATGCGCTGGCGCGCGAAAGCGGAATCTCGTACAGCAGCCTGATGAACGGGCTCAAGAAAGCGGGCGTCGAGGTCGATCGCAAGATGCTCGCGAAGCTGGCGCAGGAGCGCGACGGATTGTTTACCGAGCTGGTGCGCACCGCCAAGAGCGCGCTCGGCTTGCAAGCAGCATAGAGCCGCGCCGTTCCAGGGGCCGCGCACCAGGAAACCATGTGGGTCGTTCGCCCACGTGGTTTTTTGTTTTTGGTTTTTCAGTGGGTGCAATATGGCACCACGGATGAATGGCGAGACTGAGCTGGACGGCCGGGGAAGAGCACGATGAGAGAACAACTCGAGGAAATCAGGCGCCGTGCGATGGCGGAACTCGGCGACGACGCCGGCGAGGCGCAGATCGACGCGGTCCGGGTGCGCGTGCTCGGCCGCTCGGGCGAGCTTACGGAAATCATGCGCGGGATGCGCGAAGTCCCCAATGCGGAGCGTCCCGCCATCGGCCAGCTCATCAATCAGATCAAGGGCGAAGTCGAAGCGCGCATCGAGGCTCTGAGCGAGAAACTCAAAGCCGCGGCGCTGAGCAAATCGCTCAATGAAAAACGCCTCGACGTGACGCTGCCCGGGATGCGCATCGCGCGCGGCCATCTCCATCCGATCACCGACATTCTCGAAAAAATGCTGCAAATTTTCGAGTCGATGGGCTTCGAAGTCGCGATGACCCAGGATATCGAGGACGACTTCCACAACTTCGCGGCGCTCAACTTCACCCCGCATCATCCCGCGCGCGACATGCAAGACACCTTCTACCTCGAGGGCGGGATGCTGCTGCGAACGCATACCTCCAACGGCCAGATCCGCGTGATGGAGAAACGGCGGCCGCCGCTGGCGGTGGTTTGTCCCGGGCGATGCTATCGGCGCGACGACCTGTCGGTGCGCGCCTCGCCGATGTTCACGCAGATCGAGGGCTTCATGGTCGATAAACGCGGGCGCATCACGATGGCGCAACTCAAGGGCGTGCTGACCGAATTCGCGCGCGCGTTCTTCGGCACGACGGCGGTGCGCTTTCGCGCCAGTTATTTTCCATTCACCGAGCCGAGCGCCGAACTCGACATGCATTGCATCCTGTGCGACGGCGCCGGATGCCCGGTCTGCAAGCATTCGGGATGGACCGAAGTGCTCGGCTGCGGAATGATCCACCCCAACGTGATGCGCGCGGTGCAGTACGATCCCGACGAGTACCAGGGCTTCGCCTTCGGCATGGGCGTCGAGCGCACGGGTCTGCTCAAGCTCGGGGTTGACGACATGCGTCTGTTTTTCGAGAACGACCTGCGCTTTTTGAGCCAGTTCCCGGCGCTGAGCGGAGGTGTGCGATGAAGCTTCCGCTCAGTTGGATGCGCGACTTCGTCAGCGTGGACGCGCCGGTCGAGGAAATCTCGCGGCGCCTCAGTTACGCGGGGCTGGTGGTCGAGAATGTCGAAAAACTCACGCCCGGATTCGCGGGCGTGTTCGCCGCCAGGGTGCTCAACGTCGAAAAGCATCCCAACGCGGACCGGCTGAATCTTTGCGACGTGGACGCGGGCACCAAAGGCCAATTCAAAGTCGTGTGCGGCGCGCCCAACGTGAAGGCGGGCATGATGGCGCCGCTCGCTCTGGTTGGCGCGCAGCTTGGCAAGCAGCCGCCGCTGGAGGCAGCCGTCATTCGCGGTGTGCGTTCCGAGGGCATGCTCTGCTCGGAGCGCGAGCTTGGCCTGTCGCTGGATCAGGCTGGAATCCTGACGCTCGGCGCCGATGCGCCGCTGGGTGGCGACGTGGCCGCGTATTTGCACCTCGACGATACCGTGCTCGATGTCGAAATCACGCCGAATCGGGGCGATTGCCTGTCGGTGCTGGGCCTGGCGCGCGAGGTCGCGGCCTTGTTCGCCGCCCGGCTGCGCGCACCACGGCTGCGCGCGGCGCATTCGGCCGGCTCGCCCGACGGCGCGCGCTTCACGGTTTCGGTTTCGATCGACGCGCCCGATCTATGCCCTCGTTACGCCGCGCTCGCGATGACCGGAATCAAGATCGGTCCTTCGCCGGCGTGGCTCAAGCGCCGGCTGGAACTATGCGGGATGCGCGCGCTCAACAACGTCGTCGATGCGACCAACTACGTGATGCTCGAACTCGGCCAGCCCTTGCACGCGTTCGACTTCGGCAAAATCGCAGACGGAAAGATCATCGTGCGCCGCGCCGGCGACACGCGCGAGTTCGTCACGCTCGACAACGTCGCGCGCACGCTCGATCCGAACGATCTGCTGATCGCCGACGGCGACAAGCCGCTGGCAATCGCGGGCGTGATGGGCGGTCTCAACTCCGAGGTCGGCGATCCGACCGGGACTATTTTGCTCGAGAGCGCATACTTCGAGCCGATGACCATAGCGCGCACGGCGCGGCGCCTGGGTTTGCGCAGCGAGGCGAGTTACCGCTTCGAACGCGGCGTCGATCGAGCGGGACAAGTCGGCGCGCTGATTCGCGCCGCCGAATTGATCCGCAGGATCGCGCGCGGACGCGAGGCGTCGCCGATAGCCGACTTCGAGCCGCGCAAAGCCGAGCCGCGCGAGATTGCGCTCGACCTCGGCGCGATGGAATCGTTGCTGGGCGCCGCGATAGCGCCGACTGTGGCCAGGAGCCGGCTCAAATCGCTGGGCGCGCAAGTGAGCACGCGCGCCAAGGGTGTGCTGGCGGTGGTGCCGCCGTCGTTCCGCTCCGACCTGGTCGAGCAGACCGACTTGATCGAGGAAGTCGCGCGGCTCGGCGGCTTCGAGGACATCCCGGCCCTGCTGCCGCAACGCGTCACCGCGCTGGCTCCCGTCAATCGCGAGCGCGAGTTCTTGAAGGGCACGCGCGAAGTGATGCTGGGATGCGGCCTGACCGAAGCCGCCACTATCGCGTTCATCGCGCCCGCCGACAACGCGCGCTTTTCGGGGATTGTGGCCGCCGCCCGGCCCGTCAAAGTAACCAACCCGCTGTCCGCGGAACTCAGCGAACTGCGGGTGAGCCTGATACCGGGGCTGGTCACCGCGCTCAGGTTCAACTTGAACCGCGAGGCCCGCGCCTTTCACGCATTTGAAATGGGCAAGACCTTCCGCATGGACGGCGACGCCGCGACCGAGCAACATCATCTCGCCGCCGTCAGCTACGGAGCCTACGCGCTCTCCGCGATCGGCGAGCACAGCGTCGCGGCGGGATTTTTTTCGATCAAGGGAATCCTCGAGACGTACCTGGAAGCGATTGGAATTTCGCCGCGGGTGGCGTTCAAAGCTCTCGAGAGCGCCGATGCGCCATTCCTGCATCCCGGCCGCAGCGCTATCGTTATGCTCGACGACGCGCCGATCGGTTTGATTGGCGAGTTGCACCCCGCGGAGGCGATGCGGCTGGACCTCGACGATCCATGCGCGGTCTATGAACTTGACTTGAGTGGGCTCATTGCCTATGGTTTCTCGCCGCGCAAAACTTTCCAGCCGCCGCCAAAATATCCCGCGATCAGGCGCGATTTGGCGTTGGTGCTGGATCGAAATTTCCCGGCGGATATGGTAATCAAAGCCATTTGGGAATGCGGCGCATCGCTGCTGGAAAGCGTCGAGGTGTTCGACGTGTACGAGGGCACGGCGGTGGCCGCCGGGAAAAAGAGCGTGGCGTTGGCTTGTCGTTACCGTGCAAAGGATCGCACGCTGACCGATGAGGAGGTTAACCGCATTCACGCCGTGTTGATCGAGCAGGCGCTGATGCGATTAGGGGCGGAGTTGCGGTAATTAAGCGTGCCTAACGCGAGCGGGTGGGGATCGTTACGCCGCAGGGCATGACTAAAGCCGATCTTGTAGATCTGATCTACGAGCGGGTAGGCTCCTCGAAGAAGGAAGCCTGTGAAGTGGTCGAAGCGGTATTTGCGATCATCAGGGATTCATTGCGCCACGGTCAGAAAGTGAAAATTTCCGGCTTCGGCACCTTTCTCGTCAATCAAAAACATGCGCGCCGCGGGCGCAACCCGCAGACCGGCGAGCCGATTACCATCGACTCCCGCCGCGTCCTCTCCTTCAAGCCCAGCCAGGTATTGAAGGAGCGGGTTAACAACGGCGCCAAGCCGGCGGTATGACGCCGATGCCACGCCAGCCGTCAGTTCGCCGGCAAAAATCCAAGCCGGATGCGCGCGCCACGATGTCCTTGTTCCCCGAGCGCGGGCTGAAGATCGGCGAAGCGGCGCGCGCGCTGGGCGTCGAGACCTACGTGCTGCGTTTTTGGGAAACCCAGTTCCCATTTCTGAAACCCAGGCACACCCGCACCAAGCATCGCTTCTACAATGAAAAGGACCTCGACGTGCTGCGCCTCATCAAGCGCCTGCTGCACGACGAAGGCTTCACGATCGTAGGCGCCAACAAGCACATCAAGGAATTCGGCATCGACGCGCTGATGACCGGCAAGCCGATCGCGAAGCCGTCCCCGGCGTCATCGGAGCGCGCGCCGGCGCGATCTCCCGGAATCGACGGTCAAGCCCGCCGCGTGCTCAATGAGGTCCGCCGCGACCTCGAATCGATCCACAAGATTCTGGAAGACTGAGTCGCGCACTCACCAAGCTAAGGGAGAGCGAAACCCACCGTGGGTTCCGGCAGGGGTGACCCCTGCACCCAATGTTAAGGCCGCGCTCCGTTGTCGCGCGCGGCCCCTGCACCCGCAGTGAGAAGTCGTGAAAATCTGCGCAGCGCATCTTTTCACGACTACGCACTGGCAGGGGTGAGCAGGGCTGAGCCCTGCACCCAGTGTTAAGGAGAAGATGCGGCCTGACGGCCTGCTAGGACTTTTTTTGAGTCATCCTGAGCGAAGCGAAGGAACCCGGATCCGGGCTTCGCCCTGTTAGAAGTGGTTAAGGGGGAAAAAATAGTCGTCGTTGGCCGTAGTGTTTTCTGTCATCGCGAGCGAAGTCTGCGTAATCGAGGGACCCCGGATCTTACCCCGCCCGTTACTTCATGGGAGAGGCGGCCGGCCGTCCGGTAGTCGGCTTGATTCCGTGGGAACCTGCCTCCTTCGTTCTCTCACGTCGGGAACGCGGGTTCGACTCCGGCTGGGATCACCACTAGAATGAATAACTCTCAAAAGAATGTACGTGCAGTAAGTGTTCGATAGCCACGGAGGCTGCGCAGGTAGTGGAGGAGGACATGGGCACCAAAACAGCGATCGAATTAATGCAAGAGGAGTTGTTCAGAAAATCGCAAATGTTCGAGCGATATTCGGGATTCTGGTACGAGCAGCAGTCGTTCCTAGAAATGACCCGGATTGCAGGCTCAAGTCAGCTGGAATTCCTTTCCAAGGCAACCGAAGCGGCGCGTCTGTCGTTTAGCGCGGCTGATCTAGTGGGTAGTTCGCTTTTGAAAACCCCTCTCGCTGCCCTTACGAAATCTTTTGCTGAACAGGCGACAGCCTTTCAGCAGATCAATAGATCGATAGCTAGCGATATGGGACGATTTGCACTGATTTCTGAGCAAATCGCGGCTCGGTTCCGTATGCCAGCGATCGAAGAAATGGCCGCGCTTAGAAATATGCTCGAAGCTGCTCACGAGGCCACAAGGTTCGTTGCGGAAAAAATGAATTTCCTTCGGGCGGCGGAGTCTTTTCAGGTCGCTTGGATCAATATCGAATCTCCGTTGAATTCGCTTAAAGCCTTGTCTGATCTGAACGGGATTGGAAACGCCCTCAAGACTTTCCAACCCTTCGAATCTGAGTTAACGGGTATCCTACGATCGTCTCTAGGTGACTGGCGGAACGTGACAATTCCACAACCAGTCTATGAAGACGCTCTCGAAAGAGTTGATTTCTACGCGGGACAAGGCTTTGACCTCGAACTCACAAATTTCCCACAGCCCGCATTCGACCTGATTCTTGATGCGGCAGAGATCCGGCCCAGGTCGCCCTCGCTGGCGGTACGCAAGCTTGAAGGCGCGGTCACGATAGAGCTTCTCACGGATCACGAATCTATGATGGGATTCGCCTACGATCTGTTGTTTGAACTCGAGAGCCGATTTAGAGCTTTCATCCACCGGCAGATGGTCAGCAGGTTCGGAGAGCAGTGGTTACAGCGTCAGGTTCCGGGTCCGATGCGGAAAGCGTGGGAAAGTAAACGAGCGGTGGCCCTTGAGCGAGGCGAACCCATACAGGATTTGATTTTCTACGCAGACTTTACAGACTATGTAACAATCATATGCAGACGCGATAACTGGAATAGTGCTTTTCGAGAAGTGTTTCTCCGAAAGGAGGGCGTCCAGGAGGCATTTTATCGTCTCTTCCCGATCCGGATTTGCACAATGCACGCGCGACCGATCACACAGGCAGACCTGCTGCTGCTCTTCGTAGAGTCGGACCGCCTGCTCAAAGCCATCGACGCTAAATCGCGAAGAGCCACCAGAGAGGTCACGGCCCGATAATCGGATTAGTCTGCGGCCCCGCGCATCGTGGATCAAAACCGGCAAAACCTTGCAGAGCGAGGCAATCCGGAGCCAAGCGGCGGTCGGGATGACGGAGTGAGACGGAATGGGGCGCGAGAGGAACTTGGAATTTGGACCCGCTCCCGACGCTCGATGACTCGCGTCGGCCTCGCCCTGTCAGGGCGAGGCACGACTAACGCCGGACACCGGAGTTTCCGGCGAGATTCTTCGCTACAGCAGCTTTCGCTCAGAATGACACGGGCGCCGCTTGCTTTTTTTCCGTCATCCTGAGCGCAGCGAAGGATCTCGCGCGCCAGCGCGTATCGCTTCAGCACCAACATCCGGTTACGCACAGCTCTCCTGTCGGAGTGGTGCCGAGGGATGGAGGCTGGAGAAAACTATTCCGCGATGCGGTCGCGCGAGGCTAGTTGGGCGCGGGCGGGCTTGCGTGCAGAGGCCGTCGCTTCCGCAGTCGAAGGCTGACGTATCAGCACGCCGAGCGGCGCGAGATTCAGTTCGGTGGCGCATTGCTCGGTCGCGCGATGCGCGACGCGTCCGGCCTCGACCATCTCGGCAATTATGCACACCGCGCCGGCCATCGTGAGCGCCCCCAGGCCAAGCGCGATCTCAGGCAGTCCCGCGATCGCGGCGACGGCCGCGCTGATCACGCCCGCCGCCAGAGCCAGCTTGGTGATTCGAGTGGACTTTATCCGCACCAGTACGCGGTTGGTGACCTTGCCCGCCTCGTGCTCTTCGTCGGCGGTCTTGAGTTCGATTCGGGTCCACGGATTGGGGCGCACTTCGAGGTCGTAGTCGTTCCATCCCGCATCGACGACGGCGCCATGGCCGCTGCGCGCGAACAGCTTCAGCATCCGGTCCATCAGGCGGTCACGCGTGATGCTTTCGTCGTTCCAATAGTCCAGCCGGATCGAACGCCTGAGCCAGTTGATGGTTGGGCGTTGGCGCACGCCGTCGGCGCCCGCGAGTCCGGTCAGGGCTTTCGCCCGCGTCTTGTAGCGCGTCATCGTTCGCACCATCGGTCCCGTGTAAGCGAGATACGCGATCAGAAGTCGCGCGGTAAAACTTTGGTGAGATTTTTCCAGCGGCGCATGCCACGCATAGTAGAGCGCCCAAATCGGCCCGAGCGCGAGCATCGCAGCCGCGGGAATGATCGACACCCCAAGCACGATCGACGCGGCAATCGCGATCGCCGAGAGCACGGTCCATTCGAGCGTCTGCGGGAGAACCCTGGCCAGGGTAAGTGCGGGATCGAAAATCGTCTGCGCGCCTGCGGTTGCATTCCAGAGCACGCGTTTGCGGCTGCCGCCCGGAATAGTGCGCGCGAGGCCGGGAATCGTGCCGCGCCACGCGATTTGGCCCATCACGTTGAAGCGCTCGGGATAGCGCGGATACAGCATCGCCTCGGCGCGTCCATAGCCGCGCTGCTGTCCGTAGTAAGCCTTGACCGTGTTGCGCCGGAAGTGCCAGACGAAGGCGGCCGGCGAGAAGCCGAGCTTGAAGCCCGCGTCGAGCAATCGCCAGCAAATGTCAACGTCGTCGCCCGCCGACGTGAACTGCGGATCGAATCCGCCAATCTTCGCGAGCGCCGCCTTGGAGAAGAGCATGTTGCAGCCTGCCAGATGCTCGGCGCGATCCTCGGCGACCAGCACGTGGCACGGGGCGCCCGGCGATGCGGCGCAACTGGCTTCGATCCAGCCGTCTTCGTGCGGCGCGTAGTTCGGTCCGCCGCATCCGTCGAAGTTGTTTTCGATCATCAAGCGGACCATCAGCGTCAGCCAATGCGGATCGACGACGCAGTCCGAATCGGTGTAGGCGATTATTTCGCCGCGCGCCGCATGCATCCCGACGTTGCGCGCGACGCCGAGGCCCTTGTTGGGCTGGCGAATGAGACGGAACTCCGGAAAGTCCATCGAGATGTCAGCGGTGCGATCGCGCGAGCCGTCATCGACGATGACCACCTCGAAATTGGGGTAGTCGAGGCGGCGCAGCGACTCCAGGCAATCGCGCATGGTGCGCTCGGCGTCGTACGCGCAAATCACCACCGACACCATCGGCGTCTTCGGCGGCCGCGGCGGGCAGGTGCCATTGAGCGTCACGAACGGCATCACATCCGACGCGCGCATCATGCGCACGCCAAGCCAGTCTTGAGAAACCGGAGCAGGAACGGGAGGAGCAACCACGCCAGCCGCACCCGTGCCAAACGCCACTGCTACCGCCTCGTCCTGCCCCGGCGATGCCTGTCTGAATTCGATCACCACCGGCCGCGCCTCCGCGAGGTTGTGCAAGGCGACGACGAAATCGCGAATCTCGAGCGGCTCGAGCGCCGGGATTTCCGCGTAAAGAAAATCTTCTTCGAGGATTGAAAGGGCGCGCGTTTCCGGCCGCACCTTTATCCCGACCATCGCGTCAGGCGCGCGTCCCTTGATCGTCTTTACCACGCCGCGCAGGCGCCGCCGCGCGTTTTCGAGTCCGCCCGCGCGCAGCGCGTCCGGGGCGATTTCGCAATTGAGGATGTAACCGGCCAGGGCCGGATGCGTGGCGAAAATGTTTGTTGTATGCGCGATCCGCGAGACCACGGATTTCCATCCGCGGCGGCTGGTCAGCTCGTCGGCCGTGATTCTCAACTCGACCATCGCGACCAGTCCCGACTGGGCCGCGATGTCCAGGCAGGGCTGCGCATTCGCCTCGGTCAGCACCAGGCCGGTGGTGTGCGAGGCTCTGAGGTCGTCGAGTCGCTTTCTTAGTTTGAGCTTGTGAGCAAACTCGAGTGTCGCGCTGACGTCGGCGAGGCGCATCGCCTTGAAAAAGAACTTCTGTCCGGCACGGGCAAGGAACTTACCGTGCGGGGTGACGCGTTGGACCGGACCGGAATTGGTAAGCATCTGATGTAGGCGCCCTCTCGATAAGGACCCAAGTGCCAAAGCCATGCCACCGGGAAACCCCAGCGATTATGCGGCTTTTTCGGCAAACGCCCACCTCGCGCCAACCAATTGGGATGAGCCCTGTACGATTTGCGCCTCGGGCACGGACTCGGAGCGAACGATTCGCAGGGTGCAAAATCAGGCAGGGTGCCTCCTTTGCAAAATCAGGCAGGATTCCTCGTAATCGACACGCTAGATTGGTTATTTTGCGAATGTTATACGTCATTTGGTTGACACATCAACGTTGGAATCCTCCGACCGGGTTTTACCGCAATGAAACTACTGCTTGCTTGTGGATGCTGCAGGCCATCAAAGTTCAAACGACACCGTGATACGACCGACGCGCCAATTGAGGCCACCCCCGAAGAACTGCAGGCGATAAGGCTGCAGCTGGCTGAGATCGAGCAATCGCTCTCGCGCCTATGGGGTCCGACAATTTGGAGCCGCACGCCCGAGTGCATCCAGGTACGCGCCGAGGCGGCGGACCTGATCGACCGGCACTTCGACGGCATCGTCGACCAGTGGGTAGAGGCGATCGCCGCCATCACCGACAGCCGCGCTGAATACGATGAAAAGGCGCGCAGAGCCAGTTTGATCAATGCGCTGATCCGGCTGGGCGATCATCTGCGCGATCCCGACGACATTTGCACCTACGTTTATCTGCGCAAGCATTGCCAGGAGGGGATGCTGGCGCGGGCCAAACCCTCTCAGTTCAACACTATCCACATCGCGCTCAAGCAAATAATTCTCAATCACGTAAAATCCTCAATGACCGGTCCCGCGATGGAATTGGTGCGCGACCTGGTGGTCGCGGCAATCGACGAGCGGCGCCTGATGGTCTCGCAGTTCTACATCGAATCGCGCGAACGGTTGCTGCGCGAATCCGAAGAGAAGTACCGCAACACGATCGACCACGCGCCCGATCCAATGTATGAGATCGAAGCGGATACCTGGATCGTGACCGGGCTGAATGCGGCTGCCCTGCGGCTCCATCAAACGGAGGTGCCAGCAGCCGCCAGAGGTTGGTATGACCACGGCCATGACAAGATGCAGATTATTGGATATCCGATCACAGATTTCGTACCGCCGGAGCTAAGGGGAAGGGTGATCGACAGCCTGGAGACGGTTTTGCGCCAGGGATCGGCACAGAGCTCGGAATTTCCGATCGGGCCGCTCTTCTTCGACGTAAACATCGCGCTGATCACCTATGGCAAGAAGGAATTCATCCAGATGATCTTGCGCGACGTGACGCAACGGCGCGACATGCTCGACTCGCTGATCAAGGCCGAGCGATTGGCGGCGGCGGGCACCTTCGCGGCGGGCGTGGCGCATGAGGTGAACAACCCGTTGGCGTCGATTTCATCGCTGGTTCAATCGATCCTGACCGGCGAGAACGACCCCCAGCGGCGCACCACGCTGCACACCATCCTGTCCCAGATCACGCGCATCTCGAGCACGCTCAAGGACCTGGTGAATTTCGCGCGACCGACCACGGCGCAACGCAAGCCGGTGGACGTCAACGGGCTGATCGGCGAGACGCTGCGGCTGATCAGCTACAACACCCGCTTCAGCGGCATCCAGGTTGAACCCATCCTTGATCCCGATCTGCGCCGCGCGTTTGCCGACGACAACGAAATTCAGCAGGTGCTGCTCAATCTGCTGTTCAACGCCGCCGACGCCTCCCCTGCCCAGGGCGGCGTGATCAAGGTGATCACCGAGAACCAGCGCGCCGGACAGGGCGCGGACAAATCGCGCCGGGTGGTTATCAAGGTGGTGGACAACGGGATCGGAATCCCGCGCGAATATCTGGAACGCGTGTTCGATCCATTCTTCACCACCAAGCCCGCGGGCGCCGGCGTCGGACTGGGGCTGTCGCTATGCCAGCGCATGATCCTGTCCAACCAGGGCACCATTCGGGTTGACAGCGAGGTCGGCCACGGCACCACCATCACCATCACGCTGGCGGCCGCGGAGGATTCGGTCCGCGCGGAGCAGGCAGCGAGCATGGCCGCGTCTTGAGAATCGAAATGCGATGAACAACGACGCTTCATGGACCGCACAGGAGCGCGGACCGTACCGGCTGCTGATCGTCGAGGACGAACCCTTGATGCGCTCGATCATCGTTCAGCTGGCGCGCAGCGAAGGCTACGAGGTGACGGAGGCGCCGGCCGCCGCGGTCGCGCTGCACATCTTCGAAAAAGAAAAAATCGATCTCGCGATTCTCGACCTTAACCTGACCAGCGGCGGCAGCGGACTCGATCTGCTGCGCAAGATGCGCGAACTCGACCCCGAGGTGATGGGAATAATCGTCACCGCCTACGCCAGCGTCGAGTCAGCCGTCGAGGCGCTGCACCAGGGCGCTTACGATTACATCACCAAGCCGTTTGCCAACGATCACCTGAAGAAGGTGATGCGCAACGCGCTCGAGGGCAAGGCGCTGTTCAGGGAGAACCGTTTTCTGCGCCAGGAACTGCGCGAGAAGTATCGCTTCGAGAGCATCATCGGCAAAAGCGACGCTATCGAAAGCGTGTTCCGCGTCATGGAAAAAGTCGCGCGCACCGACACCAGCGTGTTGATCACCGGTGAGTCCGGCACCGGCAAGGAACTGGTCGCCCGCGCGATTCATTTCAGCTCCGACCGGGCCAGCAACCGCTTCCTGCCGATCAATTGCGGCGCGCTGCCCGAGAACCTGCTCGAGAGCGAACTGTTCGGCTACAAACGCGGGGCATTCACGGGCGCCGGGGCGGACAAGGTGGGCCTGCTCAAGGCCGCCGACAAGGGCACCGTCCTGCTCGACGAGATTGGCGAGTTGCCGCTCGCGCTGCAGGTCAAACTGCTGCGCGCGCTCCAGGAGCGCGAGGTCTACCCGCTGGGCGCCAACGATCCGGTGGCGTTCGACGTGCGCGTGCTGTGCGCCACCAATCGCAACCTCGAATCCGAGGTCAAGGCCGGCCGCTTCCGCGAGGAACTGCTCTACCGAATCAACGTCATCAACATCAACCTGCCCGGTTTGCGCGAGCGTCAGGACGATATTCCCCTGCTCGCCAACCATTTCCTGCGCAAGTACGAGAAGTCGTTGCCGCGAACTGCGATGCGCTTTTCCAAAGGCGCGATGCGCCTGCTGATCAACTACGCGTGGCCGGGCAACGTCCGCGAACTCGAAAACGCCGTCGAGCGCGCCGCGATTCTGGCCGAGACCGACGTCATCCATTCGCACGATTTGCCCGACAAGCTGCGCAGCACGTCGCCGGTGATGGCGAGTATCGAGAACTCGGGCCTCACGCTCGAGGAGCTCGAGCGCGAGCATATCAAACGCGTGCTCGACAAGGTCGAAAACGACAAGGTGAGGGCCGCGCAGGTGCTCGGCATTCACCTCTCGACGCTCTATCGCAAGGTTCAGCGCTACCACCTCGACGGCGACCTCCCGGTGAATCAGGAGCCTGCGCGCTCGGCATGAGGGGATGGCAACAGGCGTGGCAATCCGGCAGTCAAGGATATAGACTTTTCGCTAGACCGACTGGACGGCAGCCGGCGCGGAGAAAAATATGGATCTGTTTGCGCCAACTCACCTGCTGATCATTCTGCTGATCATTCTGGTCATCTTCGGGCCCAGCAAGCTCGGCGATGTCGGCGGCGCGATGGGCAAAGCGATTCGCGATTTCAAACGCGCGATGAACGAGCCCGACGATACGGCCAAGACGGTAGCCAAGCCCGACGAGGCGAAGGCCGCCGATGTTGTAAAGCCCGACAAGATTTCCTGATCCGCCGCGCTCCGCCAACTTTCCCGGACATTCACTTAATGCGCCTGCGATAACGCGCGTCCGTAACACGCGTCATCGATCCTTTCGATCCGTCCGCAGCGTGGGCCCAGCCTGATTGGATGCGCCATGCGCCCGACATCAAGACGGTCCCGGCGCGCCGCACAAGCGAGTGCGGCAGACTGCCCGAGCGCGCACGCGATCAAATCCAATTTTGTTCGCGCTGATCGCACTGACCGCCATCAGCGTATTCGCCGCGAGGAGGATCGGTGTACCTGATGGAGCTGAAGGTGCTCTGCAGAACCAAATTGGTCTGGAAAATCTTGCAGAGGGAGGCTGTCTGGATTAAAAACAATTTGTAATCAGGAAGTTAAAATCAAAGAGCAAATTGTGATCGCGCGGATTGCGTTCGGCATAAAAATTGCTTAAATAACAGAGCAATGATTTTAGAAATATTAATGAGCGGGCATTTTCCCAAGGTTTACAAGGCGGTCGCCGAAGCGCCCAAAACCATGCTGACTCTTTCGGATACGACCACATCGCCTTTTGGATACAGTTGTGCCGCTCGGGACAATGTGCGACCGCCGGCATTGAGCCGCTGAACGAACGTTTTTAACGACGGCAGGCGCCTGAAACGGAGACGGCAAGATGGACAGGGTTACCGCCGATCAGTCCAAAGAGTTGATGGGTTTGCCGCTCAGGAGCCACCTAATGGTACTGGCTAGCCACACGAACCGACGGCAGATGGTGAGCGAATGCGCTCGTTGATGTCAGGTACACTAGTAGTGTTGCTGCTCGCGGCGCCGGCGTGGGTGCTGGGCGGCAGTTCGGAGGCGTCGGCGGCGTCGCCCGAGTTAGCGGCGGTCGCGCCCGGCATAACCTATCCTGTGCTCCCCACCGAGCTGACGCCGCCGACCTACGACTATGCGGCGCCCGAGACGTGCGCCGGTTGTCATTTTATAGAGGAAGGGAACTTACCTGGCCTCGACCACACTTCGCGTGTATTGGGCGTTTGGTTTGAGAGCGCTGCCGCTGTCAACGCTTCGTGTACGGCCGGTCCTACGACTTCGGGCGGGGTTACGACCCCCGGCGCTCCATTTGCGTGCTGTACAGGGAAAGGAGCAGGCACTTGCTCGAGCATGTGGCAATTGACGGGCAGCGGATGGTTCGCCTCGCGGCACGCGCAGTCCGATTATGCCACGACCGAGAACGGGTTTTGCGCGAAGTGTCATTCGCCCCTTCAAGCTTACGCTCCCGCAAGCTTCAGCAATGGAGCCGTTGCCAATGCTCCCTCTGTTCCGCAGCAGCGATTCCAAGCTGTGACCTGTGCAACGTGTCATCCTCCGGATAACATCACCGCGCAGATCGGCGCGTTGAATCCAAGTGCTATGGACGGCGGGGCGGTCTCCATCTATCTCTGGAAGGGCTACAACAATCCCGCCTCCTATCAGACTCTGAGCACCGGAGTGAACTCCGACGGCACTTCGCAGGAAGACCTGCTATGCCTCAACTGCCATGAGCAGCGTCACAACACCGACGATTCGGCCATGTGGGCTATGATGACGACCACCTACGGTCCTAACGGTGGTCCGGTCAGGTGCATCGATTGCCACATGTCGGAGTACCAGTTCATCGGTGGCGGCAGCACCGGCCTGCCGCTGCTCGAGGAAAGGTTTCACGACTGGAACGTTGGCGCGGACCTTCCTTACTCCTGCGGCGCGGTAGGATCAGTGTCGGGATGTCATAACAGCACATATTCCACGTTCACTGTAGCCGACGCGCAGAACCTTATCCCGTTCATTAAAGAGCAGCACACCGATTGGTGGACCCTGCCGCCGTTCAATGGAGTGGTACAGGCCGCAGTGCCGGCACACGGGGCGCCTACGCTCATTGAGTACAAGACACTAGAGCGAGAGATATCGAAAATTGACGCCATGTGAGCGCAGTAGGAAGATGATGAATATCAACCCCGCCACATCGAGGCGACCGACGCAGCTACCCCCGGAGGCTTTTGTTCGTCCGGCTGGGCTCTACGGGCAGTTGCCAATCCCGAGACTGGCTCGGATCGCTGCGATTCTATGTGCGTTGATCCTCGCGTGGAATGCTCAGGGTTGGTGCGCCGGTCCCCTTCCCCTGAACCTGGACCGTCCCGACTATAATTACTCCGGCCTTACGTGTATGAGCTGCCACTTTAATGCTGCTGAGGGAAATCCCCTCCACACGTCGCGCGCCGCCGGTGTTACGTATAGCACCACCACGGGCATGTGGGAGCGAACCGGCCATGGCTGGTGGGATTCGCGGCACGCCCAGTCGCAGAACGGCTGGTCGAATCCGACGTCTACACTTGGCTGGGAACAGCCCAGCGGGACCTACGGCGAGAACGACAATACTTTCTGCGCCAACTGCCACTCGCCGCTTCAGGCCAGCGTGTACGGGGTCGCATCAATTTCGGAATCGGGCACCACGGCGACAGTGACGCTCTCGGCGCCAGGAATTCCGCTTGCGGACATCGCAGTCGGTGACACCATATTCATCGCTGGCAACACCGTTGCTGGCTACAACAACGTTGAAACCACGGCGCCAGCCCCGGCCATAGGTGGATGGACGGTGACCGGTATCACGGATGACCCCACCGACACCTTAGCGGCGACAATTACGTTCACAGGGCTTAGCCCTGGTGGTCTTGCGACCGGCACAGGCGGCACTCTCGGAGATACTACCAGGACGAGCGTGGTGTTCAGCGGCCAGGTGCAAAACCCGGTCACAGTTGTGAGCACTGCTACAGGTACGATCGCTGCAAGTGCTGTAGGCTTTACAGGCGTGTGGTGCAGTTCGTGCCATCCGAGCAGCAGCCTCGGCGCAGCGATTATTGCGCGATATCCCGGTGTTACTCTGGTATCGGGTGGCGTAACGGCTACGCTCGTCCGCGGCGCGAATCCGGCCCTGGCAGCCTCGTGGGTTCCGATACTCCCGGGTTTCGACCCTAATGGTGTTTCGTATGAAAGCGACTTCTGCCTGACCTGCCACGAACAGGATCCGCATAACGCGGCGTCGAATTCGGTCTTTCAGGTAATGTACGCTTCGGGGGTCTCTTGTATCGATTGTCACATGGCACCATTTGCCATTAATACCGGCACCACGGTCGATTCGTTCGGAACTCCGGCGGGGCTTACGGAGCGGTTCCATGACTGGAAGGTCGCCGAAAACTTACCGTACTCGTGCGGCGCACAGGGTTCCCTAACTCAATACACCTGCCACTCGGGGTTCAACGCCGCCTCCGCTTTGGCTTATATCCCTTTCATGACCGGCCAACACAGCGCATGGTGGAGCCTGCCGCCGTTTTCGTCCTCCTCGGAAGCGGTATCAGCACATGAACTGAACGCGACCTCGGACCAGCTCGCGCTGTGGCGCGAGATACAGGCGGTTTACGGAGCGAGCGGTAAAGATACCAACTATAAAGAAGCCAGCTATGAGGAAGGGGCCCGGCTGAAGGCCGTGGTCGCAAGGCCATGATGACTGGAGCATCGAAGCGAAGTAAGCGCAATCGGGCACCTGCCATGTGGTCGTTGTCGCTGTTGTTCTTTGGGCTGCTTGCGGTGCTGCCTGCGGCAGGCGCGCAAGCTGCCTCGAGCGACGAAGGCATGCTGCTTGCGGGAGGCCTGGATCAGCTCAATGGCCCGATGACCACCGCGGAGTATTACAACTTTAAGACGGCAGCCTTCTCCTGCAAGTTTTTAGGAGGAGTAAATGCTGCTGCCGGAGCGTGCAAGAACACTTTAGCGACGGGCCGTTTCTACGCGTCGGTGGCGCCGCTATCAAGCGGCGGGGTGTTGATTGCGGGCGGCAACAGCACCGGCGTGACCTGCCTCAACTCCGCGGAGATTTACAATCCGTCAACCGGCAGGTTTACTCCAACCGCTACCAGCATGACTGACGCCCATTGTTTCGCGCATACCACCACCGTGCTGACGAATGGCTGGGTTCTAATCACCGGCGGAGAGGACACAACCGGAAACATCGTCAACACCGCGGATATGTACAATCCGGCGACTGGGTTCACTTGCTCAACGCTTGGAGGAGTCTCGGCTACTACCGGCTACTGCACAAACACGATGACCGATGTCCGCTTCCTCGACACCGCAACGCTGTTAAAGAATGGCAGCGTGCTGATCGCGGGCGGTAACGATGGTTCGATCGTTAACACGGCGGAGCTTTTCAACCCCGTCGCGGGAACCTTCACTGCGACAGGGACGATGACCGACAGCCGCGAAAACCACACCGCCGCCCTGATCGTAACCGGGTCTAATTCAGGCGACGTGCTCATCGCCGGCGGTATCGACGCTGCGGGCAACGTGCTGCAAACTGCCGAGCTCTACAGTCCGACGGCCGGCACTTTTGCAGCAACCGGCACGATGACCCATCCCCGCTATCTGCATACCGCGACCCAGCTTAACACCGGGAAAATCCTGATCACCGGTGGCGAAGACGGAGCCGGTGCCGTGCTGGCGAGCGCCGAGGTATACGATCCTGTTTCCGCAACCTTCGCGTCGGTTAGCTCCATGACCACCGCTCGCGCGCTTCATACGGCTGTGCTGATTACCTCGGGACCCAAGAAGGGTTCTGTCCTGATCGCCGGCGGGATCGACAACAACGGCAATACACTCGGCACGGCTGAGTTGTACAATCCCAAAACCGGCAAGTTTACCGCGGCCGGTAGCATGGAACTGGGGCGCTCGTCGCAGGATGGTACGGCGCTGCCATAGGGCGACGAGTGACCGATGGCCGATTGTTCGCAATGTGAGACACCGTTCCCGATAGGCGCGAAGTTCTGCGCTGCGTGCGGCAATCGCGTCGATGCGGCTGGCGTGGACGAACTCCGGCGGCCAAGCGACAGCTGGCCTGGCCGTGGTGGCTTATCAGCTTCATGGATTGTCGCAGTCAGTGGCGCATTTTTGCTCGGCGGAGTCCTGACGTGGATGTTTATGCCTGCCGGGAAACACGACCGCTCGCAAGTCGCCATGCAGCCAACTACCCAGGGACGTGCATCGACTTTGAACGGCCAGGTATCTGGCGTCATGCCGCCCGGACATTCGACGCCCTCCTTACCTTCTGGGCATCCGATGGCTGGTGGTCCGGCCCACGCCGCCGGCACGCTTATCGCCAAGGCGGAGAAACAGGCCAAGGCCAGTCCCAACGACATCGCAGCCTGGAACCGCCTCGGCGACGTGGCCTTCCGATCCGCGGTGTTCGACCCCGCGAATTATGACCACGCGCGTGAAGCGTTCACGCACGTGCTGGAACTCGACCCCGACAATCTCGACGCTCTGCGCGGGCTCGGAAACGTATGCTTCGATCAAAGACAACTCGACAAAGCGATCGCGGCGTACCAGCACTACCTGCGGCTTAAACCGAAAGACGCGCAGGTACTAACCGATCTCGGCACGATGTATATGGCCCAGCAAAACTCGCACGAGGCGATCGCGCGCTACTCCGCGGCGCTCGCGCTGGCGCCGAGGTCCTTTCCAGCTCAGTTTAACCTTGGGGTGGCCTATCTGATGCTCAATGATAACCCCAATGCACGTGAGGCTTTGTCGCGCGCGCGCTCGCTTGCACCTGGAGACGCTGCTCGCACCAGGATCGATATGCTGTTGGCGCGAATAGATTCAAATGAAATGGCGAAGGGCACTGCTGCCAGCAAGTCGCGATGAAATTTCCCTCACGCTTCAGTGTGCCGAGTCAAAAGTGGCATCGCTGAACATTGGACCAGTTAAGAGAGCAATCAGGTTAACTTAGAGTAGCTAGAGGCGCCGATATAATTGTTGCCTAATCCTCCCAACGGGATCATTAGGCTCGCTTAAGCCGTGTTCCAGTGGTCCGGTTGTTTTCCCCGTCAACACGGGGGAGAAGCAAATGAACAAGTACGCAGGAAAAGTACGGATCGGCGTGATCGCGATCTTTTGTGGGCTCGCGTTTGCGATTGTCGGCCTTCATCGTTCTTCAGGCCGCGCCTATAGCGGGGTTCCCACCCCGACCCTACTGGTTTCGGACGTTTGCTCCTACGCCGTCACGGCTTACTCTGCCGCGAGCAACGGCGACGTCTCCCCGCTGATCCCCGTCCCTACCGGACTTTCCGCACCGCAATTTGTGACCATTGACCCGAGTGGAAACATTTACGCCACCAACGCCTGCACCAACACCATCACCATTTACGCCGCGGGGAGCAAAGGCGACACCGGTCCCATCGCCATCATCGGCGGGCCCATGACCGGCCTGAGCGACCCAGCAGGCATCGCGCTGGATTCCAACCTCAACATCTATGTGGCGAATGCAGGCGCCCCAGGCGTGTCTGTCTATCAGCCACTGGGAAGCAGCACCGGGCTGCTCAACGAGACCCCCATCGCCACCATCAGCGGGAGCAACACCGGCCTGCTCTACCCACAAGGCATCGCGGTGGATTCCAGTGGCAACATCTATGTGGCGGATGAAAGCGCCGCCAGCGTGTTTGTCTATCCGCCGCTGGCAAGCAGCACCGGGCTGCCCAACGAGAGCCCCATCGCCACCATCAGCGGGCTCGACACCGGCCTGAGCAGCCCCGAAGGCATCGCGCTGGATTCCAGCCTCAACATCTATGTGGCGGATGAAAGCGCCTCGAGTGTGTTTGTCTATCCGCCGCTGGCAAGCAGCAGCGGGCTGCCCAACGAGGCCCCCATCGCCACCATCAGCGGGATCGATACCGGCCTGATCAGCCCATACGGCATCGCGTTGGATTCCACCACCGGCAAGATCTATGTGGCGGACGCGCTCGCCACCGGCGTGTTTGTCTATCCGGCGCTGGGAAAGAGCGTCGGACTGCCCGACGAGGTCCCCCTCGTCACCATCACCGGGAGCAAGACCGGCCTGAGCTACCCACAAGGCATCGCGCTGGATTCCAGCGACGACATTTATGTGGCGGACACCAGCAGCGTGTTTGTCTATTCGGCGGGGAGTAAGGGCAATGCCGCTCCCAGTTCGGCCACCATCAGCACGACCATGACCACCGGCCTGGGATGGCCACAAGGCATCGCGCTGGATTCCAGCGGCAAAATCTATATGGCGGATGACGGACCTGGAGCCAATGGCCCCGGCAGCGTGTTTGTCTATCCGGCCGGGAGCAAGGCCAATGCCGCTCCCACCGCCACCATCAGCGGGACCAACACCGGCCTGAGCTACCCACAAGGCGTCGCGCTGGATTCCAGCAAAAATATATATGTGGCGGACGAAGGCGCCGTCAGCGTGTTTGTCTATTCGGCGGGGAGCAATGGCAACGTCGCCCCCACCACCATCATTAGCGGGAGCAACACCGAGTTGGACACCCCGGAAGGCATCGTGGTGGATCCCAGCCTCAACATCTACGTGGCCGACGACGGTGACGGATCTTGCGATGGCACCGAGAGTTTGTATGTCTATACGGCCGGGAGCATCGGCAATGCCGCCCCTGGCGCCACCATCAGTGGTGGCAACACCGGTCTGTGCTACCCGTACGGCATCGCGCTGGATTCCAACCTCAACATCTATGTGGCGGACGAGGGCGCCGCCAGCGTGTTTGTCTATCCTCCCTTGGCCAGCCTCCCCAGCCAGCCCAATTATCCCAACGTGACTCCCATCGCCACCATCAGCGGGAACAACACCGGCCTGAGCGGTCCGTACGGCATCGCGTTGGATTCCAGCGGCAACATCTATGTGTCGGACTATTCCGCCAACGGCGTGCTTACCTATCCGGCGCTGGGAAGCAGCACCGGGCTGCTCAACGAGCCCCCCACCGCCACCATAAGCGGTCCGCTCACAGAACTGGGGGAGCCTCAGTTCATCGCCGTCCAGCCGGCTGCCGCGCCGACACCGACGGCAACGGCGACTACCACGCCGACTGTGACGGCCACTCCAACCGCGGTGGCGACGACCTCGATATCGGTACCGAAGAAGCTGGACGTGGGCAAATCGACGCTGGGCAACACGGTGTCCAAGAACCTCGACGTGAAGAACACGGGGAAGGCGGACTTGTTCATCAACAGCGTATCCTCATCCGACCCTGAGTTCGTCCCCGGCGCCTCGACCTGTCCGGCGGGCGGGCTTGCGCCCAAGGGCAAGTGCACGATCGCGATCGGATTCACGCCGACCGTGCTTGGCGCGGGTAGCGCGACGCTCACGCTCGACGATAACGCGGGCACGGGCACGCAGAACGTGGCGCTGTCGGGGACGGGGGAGCCCGATGTGACGGTATCGCCCGACAGCATCGCTTACGGCAAGGTGAAGTTGAGCGCAAAGAAAAGCAAGACGGTGAAGGTGAAGAACGAGCAGCCGGTGGCGGTGACGCTGAGCCAGATCATCACCGGGACCGACGCGAGCTACTTCACGGTGACGGGCGGGACGTGCAGCGGCACGCTGGCGGCCAAGGCGAAATGCACCTACATCGTGACGTTCACGCCGGTGCTCGGCGTCGAGCGCACGGCGACGCTCAGTGTCACGGCGAGCCCCGACCTGCTAAGCCCGCACAATGTGAGTCTAGCCGGCACCGGCTCATAGGCGGTGCGATCGGGCGCGAACGATCCCGCCGCAATAGAACGAAACGCCCGTCCGGCCATCGTGGCATGGCATTGGCGAGAACGATATTGGCGATGATCAGCTCGCGCCATGGTCGGCGGCGTCGGCGAATCATGGTATCGTCGCCTAATCAATGTCCCTCGGCAACGCCGCCCGGACTTCATTCAGAGGAATGGCGCCGACATGACGAGGGATATCGACGGGTGTCCCTCCTCAAAACCTCATCGGGGGCGATGATGCTGTCGTGGACATTGTCCGCGCCAAAAGTTCCATCCGAACACGAGACGGCCGGAAAGCGCTATCGACGATTGCTCACGGCGCCGGAAGTTCGAATCTTGCCCTTTACACTCGCCTTTGAAGGTGCCGCGCGGAACAGAGCCGCGGCTGGAAAAATCTTGCAACGGGGGGGGCGGTTTGGACTACAAAGCGACTTAAAATGCGAGCGTAAAATGCGGCCGGGAGAATTGGGGCCGGTATAAAAATTGCTTACTTGGCAGGCTGACGTCTTTAGAAATATTAATGAGAGGGCATTTTCCCAAGGGTCACAAGGCCGCCACGGAAGGGTCCTAAAGCTGAATGGTTCTTCCGGATACGATCGCGTTGTCTTTTGGACACAGTTGTCCTGTCTTGGGGGCGATGTGTAACCGACGGCGGTAAGCCGCTAGAGGGCGCGTTTGCCGACGGCGGACGCCCGAAATGGAGACGGCAATATGGAGGAGGAACGCAGCTCGCGAAAGTTTTGGGCAGGTCTTTTGGTGGCACTGGTCGCGGTTGGAATCGCCTTCGTGTTTTCATCGCCCCCCGCAATCGGCGCGGAAGGCACCCTGCTTTCCCAAGCCGCGGGATCGGGGACGACGCTGCCGCCCGGCTACGTCCATAATGACACCTGCGTCAGTTGCCATGATGTGCAGGTCAAGGCCTTCCGCAACACGATGATGGGCCATCTTATGCTGGGCCGGCCGCGCGACGACCGAGAAAGCCTCGCGTGCCAGGCCTGTCATGGTCCCGGCCGCGAGCACTTACGCCATCCGAGCAAGCCGTCGCCGGGATTTGTGAGCTTTCGCGAGACCTCCTTCAAGGACATCAAGGTTGAGAACGAGCGGTGCCTCGAATGCCATCAAAACGGCGAGCGCGGCTTCTGGCGGGCCAGCACCCACGCCGAGCGCGGCATTCGATGCGTCGATTGTCACGCCGTGATGTGTCCGGTGACGGCGAGCGCGCTGCCGCAGGCGCAACTCAAGAAGTCGCCGCTTGGCACGGAGTTCGTCAATCCATTCATCGTGACGCGCCCCGAAACCCAGGTTTGCCTGCGCTGCCATCTCGACAAAAAGATGGAGATCAATCTGCCGTCGCACATGCCGCTGCGCGAGGGATTGATGACGTGCACCGACTGCCACAACCCACATGGCGGGCCGTATCAGAAGCAATTGCGGGCGGCGATGGTCAATGAGGTCTGCTACCGCTGCCATGCCGAGAAGCGCGGGCCGTTCCTGTGGATGCATGCGCCGGTGGCGATGAACTGCATCAATTGCCATGTCCCGCACGGCAGCGTGAATCAGCACATGCTGGTGATCAACATGCCGGTGCTGTGCCAGCGCTGCCACATCGGAACTAGTCATACGAGTCAACCTCATAGGAGAGGTCAAATTTTCGTGATCAACCAGCAATGCGCCAATTGCCATTCACAGATACACGGCTCGAACTCGCCGGGCGGGAGATATTTCACGCGTTGAAGCGGGAGGCACAGGAAAGCACGGCATCGCTGGGCCGCACCGCGTTTTGCAACCGGCCCGGGAGGAAAGTCATGAACCTCAAGCGGTTGTTAGCCGGATGTGGAACGATGGCGCTCGTGTTGTCGATGGTCTCGCCGGCACTGGCACAGGTCGATGTCGGGAAATACACGGTGCAGGGATCGGTCGAGGCGGGCGCCATCCCCCAGCCCGTCCCCTATGACGACTCCGCGGCGAAGTATCAGGAGTACCGCGATCTGGCGCAGCAGTTCATCGTGCCGAAACTCCAGTTGATCCTGGGCGACAAGGCGGAGAACTACTACGTGCAGTTCGACGCGGTTAACGTCGCACAAAAGAACCAGATGTATTCGCTGCGCTTCGGCGAGTACGGCCTGCTCGATGTTCAGGCAAAATTCTTCGAGATTCCACACGCCTTCAGCGACGGCGTCGCGAGCACGCCATACGACGAAAACGGCGGCAGCTTCACGCTATCCTCGAAGCCCACTGGTACCGGCACCGCCCTCCAATCCTGGCTGGCAGCGAACGACAAACCGTTCGACATGAGCCTGCTCGAAGGTGTCGCGGACATCAACGTGCGCTATACGCCCACGCCGTCGCTGAGCTTCAGCGCGAACCTGGATTATCAGAACCCCACCGGCCAACAGCCATTCGGTGGCAGCTTCATGTTTGGCGCCAATCCGGGCAGTTACAAAGTGAACGAACTCTGGGCGCCAATTCAGTACTACATCTATAACTTCGGCACCGGCATGGAATACGCGAAAAACGGATGGCTGGTGGGGTTCCAGTACCAGGGATCCTTCTTCGTCGACGACTACAGCACCCTGACCTGGGACAACCCGCTCAATACCAGCGGAGTAGGCGGCAATTGCGTGGATTCCACCGTCTTCAGTTCCACGTCGCTTACCGGCCCATGCGAGGGACGGGCAGCGATGTATCCGAACAACCAGGCTCACAACTTCATCGTGAATGGAGCGGGTCAGCTTCCATTCAACACGCACGTGATGGGCAGCCTCGAGTACGGATTCTGGCTCCAGAACTCTCCCTTCATCCCGCTTACGAGCAACAGCACGCTGAAGCAGTCATTAAGTTCGGTCGGGGCGCCCAATAGCCTCGGCGGCGACGTGCAACCTTTCTTCGCCAACTTCACGATCGACAGCAATCCGATCGAGCCGCTGGACATCAAGGCGGTCTATACCTATTTCGATTACGACAACCTGACGCCGGGGGTCACCTTCAAAGGCGTTAAGTCGCTCAATGACATCTCGGACCCGCAGATGCCTTTCAGCGCTTATCCCTTTTCATTTTCGGAGCAGGACGTCAGCCTCGAGCCAACCTACCACGTGACTGATACTATAGCCGCGCACTTTACTATGAAGTGGCAGACCAACCACAACGAGGGGCTGGAGGTGCTGCAGCAGGATCAGCTCAGCTATGGGCCTGCGCTCGATTGGAACCCATATCCGTGGCTGACTTTCCGGGCGGATTACCAGCACGCGCACCGCGACTCGCCGGGATACAACAACAACCGCGCCGACCTAGTCGAGATCCTTGGCGGGATCCCGGGAGGGATCGCGGAGGTTCAGGACCTGCGGCGGTTCGACGAGGCCACGGTCGATGTGAACCAGACTTCGCTCTATGCCTCCGTGCAGCCGATCGAAAACGTCAGCCTGTTCAGCTCCTTCAGCTACGACGACTATAACTACCCCTCGACCGACTTCGGCCTGCAGCATACGTCGAGCTACACGCCGTCGGTGGGGGGCAGTTACGATCCGCTTCCGACCCTGCATTTTTTCGGCGACTACGCATGGCAAGCGTACGATTGGAACCTAAGGTCGCTTTACGGGGGTACCGGCGTAAAGCCGGGTGTGCCGGGAAAATCGTGGGTTTGGACGGCGGATGGCCGCAACCAGGGCAACAATTTCGATCTCGGGATGGACGTCGCGATACCGCAGAATCATATCCTGAAGCGGCCGTCGCACCTGAAAATCCAGTACACCTATACGGTTGGCAGCAACCTCACCCACCAATCGGGCGCTACGGCGGCCGGTTCGGCGTCGGAGGCGATCGACTATCCAAATGCCGGCACCCAGATGGAAGAGTTGATGGTTCAGTACGAGTACGATTTGCGCGACAACCTCGCGATCAACATCGGGTACTACTTCAACAATTTCGGCGAACACAATTACATGGTGGACCAGATGGCGAACTACATGCCCGGCGCCAGCAAAAACTCGACATTTCTCGGCAACTCCGACATGTCCCCCTACAACGCCAATGTCGGATTCATAACTCTTAAATACAAATTTTAAGCCGAGGCTATTGGAGTACGAGCAGCAAGAGTCCGGGACAAACAACGAATGACCTATCTTCCGCCGCGGCCCGGCCCGCAAATCAAACGGCGGAAAAGGAATGGAAGGAAGGAGAGAAGACATGACCGAGAGTTTGACAACCAAGGGTCGATCGAGAGTGTGGATTTGGACCGCGACGGTTATACCGGCGGTTGCAGCGCTGGCGTTGATCTCAACCGCCGCCCGCGCAGCCGATCTCACGTCCGCGGCCAGCAGCTACACGGATACGTGCGCCAAGTGCCACGGCCCGGCCGGCAAGGGCGACGGTCCCAAAGCGGCCGAGCTGAAAGACAAGGACGGCAAACCGGTCGCCATCGGAGATTTGTCCGATTGCGCCAAGATGAGCAAGGTTACCGATGACGACTTGTTCAAGGAGCTGAAAGAGGGCGGCGCGTCGGTGGGCAAGAGCAAGTTCATGACGCCCTATGGCGATGCGATGGAGGATGACGAGATCAAGGCGATGGTTGCGTACGTCAGAACCTTGTGCAAGAAGTAGCGGCGCGCACCACGTCGGCAATCGGCCATCCCAATACGGGCACTCAGTTCCATGGGTTGATGTTTTAGTATGTGTACGATTTTGCGCGATAACGTCGCGATCAACGTCGGCTACTACTTCAGCAAGTTTAGATAACCCGCTTTCACCGAAGGAAGGAGATAAGCCATGTCGAAGAGTTTGAGCAGTAAAATTCGATCGAGTCTGTGGATTTGCACCGCGTCGGCCATACCGGCGGTTGCAGCACTGGCGTTGTTCTCAACCACCGCCCGCGCAGCCGATCTCACGTCCGCGGCCAGCAGTTATACGGATACGTGCGCCAAGTGCCACGGTGCGGCCGGCAAGGGCGACGGCCCTAAAGCGGCCGAACTGAAAGACGCGGCCGGCAAGCTGGTCGCCATCGGAGATTTGTCCGATTGCGCCACGATGGCCAAGGTTACTGACGACGACATGTTCAAGGAGCTGAAAGAGGGCGGCGTGTCGGTGGGCAAGAGCAAGTTCATGACGCCCTATGGCGATGCGATGGAGGACGACGAGATCAAGGCGATGGTTGCGTACGTCAGAACCTTGTGCAAGAAGTAGCGACGCGCGTCAAGCTCGAGTATGAGTCCAGGCGCGCGGGATTGAGGGCGAGCAGACTTAGGCAGCCGCCGGCTTGTAGTTGGCCGGCGGCCTTGCGCAGCAGTTGTACTGGCATTCCCTCTGACCACCCAAAGCAGCCGAGTGAATGCCCTCGCACGGGTAACCGACTAGATCTCACCAGAGAGCGACTCACGGCAAGCGGGTCCGATCCCAGGGATCGGACCGCTTGCCGCTCGGAAACCGGGCGTCGCTTCCCTATATTCAAAAAAGAAGCAACGCAGGTGGAATATGCAAACGAGCGGAGATGAGCCGGGCGCGCCGGAAGTGGAGCGCCCGGAGGGGCAAAATGGCGGCGCAGCCGAACGCCAATTGCCAAGTTTGGCTCGCAATCGGCTGAGTATCGCTGGTCTGATCATTGCCGTCATCATCCTGGCGGACATGCTTTCCCTGGCCGGCATGACGATGCTGGGGGTGCAGCTGAACCCCTACGTCGGCATTTTTGCCTACCTGATCGGTCCGGCCGTCATGATAGTAGGCCTGTTGCTCATTCCGGCCGGCATGCTGATCGAACGTCGACGGCGCCGGAGATTTTTGCCCGGTGAGCTGCCGCCCTTTCCCAAGCTCGATCTCAACCAGCCTTCGGTTCGGCGCGGCTTTCTCGGCGCGGTCGGCTTTGCGTTCTTTTTCGTGGCTCTCAGCATGGTGGCGAGCTACCAGGGCTACCAGTTCACGGACTCGGTGATGTTCTGCGGGCAGACCTGTCACGTCCCGATGAAGCCGGAATTCGACGCCTACCAGGATTCGCCGCACGCGCGGGTCGCATGCGCGGGCTGCCACGTGGGACCCGGCGCCACCTGGTTTGTTCGCTCCAAGCTGTCGGGCGCCTATCAGGTCTATGCGGTAATGTTCAACAAGTACCCCAGACCTATCGAAACTCCGATCAAGGAGTTGCGCCCGATTCGCGCTGCCTGCGAGCAATGCCATTGGCCACAGAAGTTCTACGGCGCGCAACTCAAGGTCTTCCCGCATTATGGATACGACGAGAAGAACACTCCCATGCGTATCCAGATGCTGATCAAGACCGGAGGAGGAACTGCCGAATTCGGCCACGCCACCGGAATTCACTGGCACATGAACATCGCCAACGAAGTATGGTTCGCGGCTACTGACAAGCAGTCCCAGGTGATTCCGTGGGTAAAAGTGAGGACGCCTGACGGAAGGACCACGGAATACCTTGCCAAGGGCAGTACGCTGACCCCAAAGCAGATCGAAGCGATGCCCATCCAGCAGATGGACTGCGTGAGCTGCCATGCCCGCCCGTCGCATAAGTTCCTTCCGCCCGATCAGGCGGTCGATGCGTCGTTCGAGGCGGGTCAGCTAGACCCTTCGCTGCCCTTCCTGAAGAGGCAGGCGGTCAAGGCCCTGATTAAGCACTACAGCACGTCGGAGGAGGCGGCCGAGGGAATCGCAACCTCCCTCGATACCTTTTACCGCAATCGCTATTCCGAGATTTATACCGTGAAGTGGCCGCAAATCCGCGCTGCCATCGCCGCCGTGCAGCAGATCTACAAAAAGAACATGTTTCCTTTCATGCACGTTGACTGGCGCACTCATCCCGACAACATCGGCCACCTCTATTACCCGGGATGTTTCCGCTGTCACGATGGGCAGCACGTCAGCTCTGATGGCCGGGTGATACCGCAGGATTGCGATACCTGTCACTCGGTCCTTGCAACTCCTACAAGTGTCGCCCAGTTCAAGCATCCAGTTGATGTGGGCGACACGACTTGCAGCGCCTGTCATACAGGAGGCGTGCTGTAAGCGAATCGGCGCGGACGAGAGAGACAAATGGCGCACGGATCAAGACGGATGGTTAGCGGCTTTGGGCGCATCGCGTGCGCTGTTGCGGCAATGCTGCTGTGTGCGGTCGCGATGGGCCATGCCGCAGCGACGACCAAGGCCGCTGCGACCGAGGGCGCTGCGACGACCAAGGCCGCTGCGGCCAAGGTGCTCACCGATAAGGATTGCCTGGGATGCCATAATCTGAAGGCCAGCGCCAAGTTGCAGGCGCGGGTGGTTAGCGTCTACGTCAATGCGGAGATTTACCAGCCCTCGGTCCATTCGAAGGTAGGTTGTGTCGCCTGCCATTCTGACATCCATGCCTTTCCACATCCCGATTCGGTCAAGCCGGTTTCATGCGCCGGCTGCCACGCGAGCGAGACTTCGGGGTATGCGGGCAGCGTTCATGCAATCGCCGAGCGGGAGAAGAAGAGCCGCTTTCCGGCCTGTCTCAACTGTCACGGCAACCCCCACGGCATCCTGGCCAAGACTGACCCGAAGTCGCGAGTCTATCCGCTCAACCTGCCGCGCACCTGTGGCACCTGCCACGGAAATCCCGAGCTTGCCAAGAAATATGGCTTTCCGGATGTGTACGCGTTGTACATGGATTCGATTCACGGCTTCGCCCTGACCTCCGACGGGCTGTTGGTGGCGGCAACCTGCGCCAGTTGCCATGGGGCGCACGATATCCTGAGCAGAAAGGACCCGAAGAGCCGGACCTTCCCTAAAAATGTGCCCGCCACCTGTGGCGGGTGCCATGCCGGCGTCCAAGTCGACTACCTTGCCGGAGCGCACGGCCAGGCGATGACCGCCGGGCGCGCGAATGCTCCGGTATGCACCAATTGCCATACCGCGCATCAGATTGCCCAGGTGGACGTCGTGAACTGGCAACTCAAAACCGTCGCCACCTGCGGCAACTGTCACAAGACGAGGCTTAAGAGCTACCGCGATACTTTCCACGGCCAGGTGACCGAACTCGGTTTCGTCGCCACGGCACGATGCTGGAGTTGCCATGGCTCTCACCTGATTCTGAAGGCTTCCGATCCGAAGTCCAAGGTCGCGCCGGCCAACCTCCCAACCACGTGCGGCAAGTGCCACGCCGGCGCAACCGCGAGTTTTGTCAGCTACGAGCCACATCCCAATGTGCACGACCGGCGGCAGAACCCGGCTTTATATTACGCGGCCCTCTTCATGAACCTGCTGCTGGTGGGGGTTTTCCTCTTCTTCGGCCTGCACACAGCGCTATGGCTTGCGCGGTCGCTGGGGAACGGGTCGCGGGGGAAGGGCAATGGAGTGAGCGGTGAACAGTAACGATTCAGAACAATATTATTTTCGCTTCTCGCTGGGGCAGCGCTACCTGCACGGCTTGGTGATCACAACCTTTTTGGGTCTTGCCGCCACCGGAATGACCCTGCGGTTCAGCGAACGGGGTTGGGCAAAGTCACTGGCGGAAATCGCCGGCGGATTCACTGCGATCCTATCTCTGCATAAGTTCTGCGCGGTGCTTATATCAGCCGGCTTTCTCTACCATATTGGAGAGCTCTTCTATCGGGCGATGATAAAGAAGGAGCGGGGCCTTTTTTTGGGGCCATACTCGATGACTCCGCAGCCCAAGGATGCCGTGGACCTCTTTGAGATGCTGCGCTGGTTCCTTTGGATGGGTCCGCAGCCCAAATTCGACCATTTTGCCTACTGGGAGAAGTTCGACTATTGGGCGGTGTTCTGGGGAATGGCGATTATCGGCGCCACCGGCTACATGATGTGGTTCGGACCTTTCTTTGCCCGCTTCGTGCCCGGCTACCTACTCAATATCGCGCTCCTGATTCACGGTGAGGAAGCTCTGCTGGCCGTCTGGTTCATCTTCATTATCCACTTTTTTAATTCCCACCTGCGCCCTGAGAAGTTTCCGCTCGACCCTGTGATATTTACCGGCCGCGTCAGCGGTGGAGACTACCAGCACGAGCGCCCGCTGGATTATTCGCGGCTTGGCGAGTCCGGCGCCCTGGAAGCGTTGCGCAGTGACCCGCCTCCCCTTTGGCTCAAGAATTTCTCCCGCTTGATCGCGATTGTTGCGGTCGGCATCGGCTTTGCGTTGCTCGCGCTTACCTGGATCGCCTTTTGGACCGAGTAGCCGCATGCCCGCCAATTATAATTTTTCTGTCACGGCCCGCAGGCTTGTTTTTGTTGCCTGCTCGCCGTATGTTCACGCGCATTAAACTACAGACTCCTATTGAACTGGAGCACCAGAACATGAACGCCGCTATCGCACAAGGAGAATCGCAATGGTATCCGGTGTAATTATACTCATCGCCGCAATCTTCATTTTGAGCGGCGTCAAAATCCTTAACGAATACCAGCGCGCCGTAGTCTTCCGCCTTGGGCGGCTCATGCGGTACCGCGGCCCAGGCATAATTTACGTGATCCCCTTCATTGAGCGGATGGTCCGGATCGATCTGCGTACGGTCGTGCTCGATGTCCCACCGCAGGACGTAATCACCAAGGACAACGTGACCGTCAAGGTGAGCGCGGTGCTCTACTTCCGGGTGAGCGATCCATCGCGCGCGGTTACCGAGGTGGCAAATTACCTGTTCGCGACCATGCAGCTCGCGCAGACCACGCTGCGCTCCGTCGGCGGACAGACCGAACTCGACGAACTCTTAAGCCAGCGCGACAAAGTCAACGCGCGCATCCAGTCGATCGTCGATGCCCATACTGAGCCGTGGGGAATCAAGGTCATTCTCGTCGAGTTGAAGAACATTGACCTGCCGCAGGACATGCAGCGCGCGATCGCCGCGCAGGCCGAGGCCGAGCGCGAACGGCGCGCCAAGGTTATCGCGGCCGAGGGCGAATTTCAGGCGGCGCAGCGCCTGTCCGAGGCGGCAGAAATCATGGGCAAAAGCCCGATCACGCTCCAGCTTCGCTACCTGCAGACGCTGGCCGAGATCGCGACCGAGCACAATTCGACCACCGTGTTTCCCCTCCCGATCGATCTGCTCGAGCCATTTCGCAAGTTTGCAAGCGGGGGCGACAAGCCGAAGTAAGCGGAGGTCACCACGCTGCCGCGGGCAGGTGGCGCGCAGTGGTTGCAGCCCTGGCACTGATTTCGACGGCTGCACGCAGCAGCGCGGCCGGCAAATGCCGCGCTCGCGTCGAGATCTTGGCAAGTGGCCGGGGAGCATGAAGGACGAGGGCAGGAGGTCGCGGGCCGGAAAAACCCGATTACGGTTGACAAACAGTTCGAATATAATGTTGATTGCTGATGCTTCAATACAAGCGGGTGAAGGGAGTCTAATGTCCTGGGGAAACCGGAAGATGCTATCCTCGATTCCCCAACAATAGTGTATCGACCGTATACACTCGTGGGCTTTCGTCACGATGCTTGATAACGAAGCGAAAAGTTCTAAATAAAAGGAGTAGAGAAGTAGAATGGTCATGTCAGAAAATTCACCGGCCAGAATTCGATCAAAGGGCTGGAGTTGGATGCCCGTGGCGGCGGCAGTCGCGATGTTTTTAGCGCCGGCGTTGACCCCAACCCCGGCGCGCGCGGCCGAACTCGATATGAAGGCCGCGGCCAGTAATTATTCGGATTCGTGCGCGGACTGCCATGGTGAGTCGGGCAAAGGCGACGGTAAAAAGTCGGCCGACCTGAAGAAAAAGCCCGCCGATTATACCAATTGCGCGGAGATGTCGAAGTTGACCGACGATTATCTCTTCAACGTCATCAAAAATGGCGGCAAGTCGGTGAACTTGAGCAAGGATATGGCCGACTTCGGCAAAGCCTACGACGACGACGAGATTCACGCGCTGGTCGCTTACGTCCGTACGTTCTGCAAAAAGTGAGTGCGGCGAGCCGTGCCCGACGGTAATCCCGCACAATTTGCAGTCTCGGAAGCTGGCGAAGTTATCGAGAACGAACCGCGGCGGCGGTTCTTGGCGCGTCTGTTCTGGGGCGCGATGGGAATTGTCACCGCCGGTGTCGCTGCGCCCATCGTTTCCTATCTAATCGTCCCCCTGTTGGGGCCCAGCGGGCCCAAAGATTGGGTGCGGATGGGAAAGATCGACGAGCTTCCGCTCAACGTTCCCCAGCGGATCGAGGTCGCACGGCGCGTGGCCGAGGGATGGGTGACGGAGGATTCGGCGGTGACGGCCTGGGTGGTGCGGACGGCGGACAAAATCTACGTTTTCGATCCGCATTGCACGCACTTGGGATGCGCCTATCGATGGGTCGAGGAGGCCAAGCAGTTCTTCTGTCCCTGCCATGCCGGCGTATTCAGCCTGACTGGGCAGGTGGTCAGCGGTCCTCCCCCGCGTCCGCTGGACGTTTACGCGCACGAGGTCCGCGAGGGCGCCCTTTATGTGGTCCCGACTCCAACTAAGCAAGTGGTTTGACGAGCGGCTCGGGACCCGGGCAATTCGGGTGGCGCTCTTCGATCGCCACATTCCGAAGAGCAGTCCGTTGGTCGAGTGGATCTACACGCTCGGCAGCGTGCTGCTGTTCTTTTTTATCCTTCAAGCAGTGACCGGGATGATGCTGGCGATGAACTACGTAGCCAGTCCCGATCACGCCTTCGACGCCGCGCGTTACATCTCGCTGCACGCTCCGTTTGGCTGGTTCATTCGCGGGCTTCATTCGTGGGGCGCAACCGCGATGGTGGTGGTGATCGGCGCCCACATGCTGACCACGTTTCTCTCGGGCAGCTATAAGTATCCGCGCGAGTCGACCTGGGTCACCGGCGTCTTCCTGTTCCTGATCGTGATGTTGTTCGGATTCACCGGATATCTGCTGCCATGGAACCAGAAGGCGTACTGGGCGACTGTGGTCGGCACCAACATCGCGGGCTCGACCCCCTACATCGGGGACTACATCGTGCGCTTCTTCCGCGGCGGCAGCGAGGTCGGCCCGCAGACGCTGTCGCGATTCTACGCGATGCACGTGCTGATGCTGCCGGCGGCGCTGCTGGTTTTCGTGGCGGTGCATCTTTTCCTGGTCGTGCGCCAGGGCATCTCGGCGCCCCCCAAGCGCCATCCCGAATACGGCCGCCACGGTATCAACGCCGAGCTCGGTATCGACCCCGGGGTCGGAGTCGGCACCCAGATCAGTGTCGACGCCCAGCGCAGCCGGGCGGTCGACGAATATCATCACGAGAAAGAGGCGGGCGAGTCCTTCTATCCGTTTTATCTGTCCAAGGACGCCGTCGCCGTGCTGCTGGCGCTTGCGGTGATCGTGGCTTTGGTCCTTTTGTATCCGACCGAGATCGGCGAGATCGCCGACCCCGCCAGCACCAGCTACAACCCGCGCCCGGACTGGTACTTCCTGTTCCTGTTCCAGGCGCTCAAGTATTTTCCCGGCAGCATGGAAGCGGTCGCGGCAGTCATGCTGCCGGGGCTTGCGTTGACCGTGCTTCTGGCAGTGCCCTTCTTCGATCGGCGGATGCGCCAGCATCCGCTGGACCGCCCGATCGCCACCGGCTTTGCGGTCGCCACGCTGGCCGGTGTGATTGCGTTGACCGTGATCGGCGCGGAGTCGCCGCTGCTCAACCCGTACGTGCCGGAGCGGCCGACCGTCGAGGAGGGTCACCGGCTCTTTCACACCCTCAATTGCGCGTATTGCCACAGCGTCAATGGCCGCGGGAGCAAGATCGGGCCCGACCTGATGCTGGATCCCCTCAAGCACGACAAGACCTGGATAATCGCCCATCTCGAGCGGCCCGGCGAAGTGGTGCGACCCGGCCAGCGCGTCGCAATGACTGGATTGTTGCCGGACGAAAGCGCGGACCTGGTCGACTACATCGAGGAGTTGCAGGGTGGTGGCCCCTATAGTGAAAAGGCGTCCCGGCTGTTCTACCGAAACTGCGGCAAGTGCCACATAGTGGCAGGCCACGGCGGCACCAAGGGACCGGATCTGAGCGGAGTTGGGCTGGTGCGGTCGGTTTCGTTCATCCACCAATACATCGAGGATCCGGTTGCGCTCTACTCGAAGTCCCAGATGCCGTCATTCCTCGAGCCCAAGGGCAAGCTGACGCACGTTGAAATCGAGGACATCGCGCGCTTCCTCGCGCATCAGCGCACAGCGGCGCCTCCTAAAAACTGATCCGTGCGAACCCAGCCGCAAACGGTGGCCCGGACGGAGCACCATTAGTCGCGGGGAAAGAATCGTGACGTTGTAAATCGAGCCCGGCTTTGGCGCCGCCCGGGCCGCGACTGCCGGGTCGAAACTTGTTCCGCGCGAGCGGGAGCGCATATACTCAAATCGACAGGTGAAGCGTCCATGATGCCCTCAATCGACTTCGCGAAAGCGCCTTTTCTGGTTATCTGGGAAACGACCCAGGCGTGCGACCTCGCCTGCAGCCATTGCCGCGCCTCGGCTCAGACGTTACGCAATTGCGACGAACTGACCACCGAGCAAGGCTTCGCGCTGCTCGCCGAGACCGCTGCGATGGGCACGCCGGTGTTTATCCTGAGCGGTGGCGACCCGCTCAAACGTCCCGACCTGATGGACCTCGTGCGCGAGGGCAAGCGCCTCGGTCTGCGCATGGGAACCATTCCCGCCGCAACTCCATCACTTACTCAGACCGTGGTGCGCCAGTTGAAGGAGGCGGGCCTGGACCAGATGGCACTGAGCCTCGATTATCCGCGCGCGGATCTTCACGACGGTTTCCGTGGAGTAACAGGGGCCTTCAACAAGACCATGGCGGCAGCCGACTGGGCGCGCCAATGCGGTCTGCCGCTGCAGATCAACTCGACGCTGTGGGCTGGTTCGGCGCCGTTTCTGTCCGAGATGGCTGAGACGGTCGAGCGTCTTGGAGCGGTCTTCTGGGAGGTGTTCTTTCTGGTTCCGGTCGGACGCGGCGAGGACCTCGACGGCGTCGCGGCAAACCAGTGTGAGGAACTCTTCGCGATCTTATACGAGGTTCAGAAAAAGTCGCACTTCGTCGTGAAGGTGACCGAAGCGCCCCACTACCGGCGCTATGTCGCGCAACACGAGGCGGAAAGCAGCAGCAAGCAGTACCAGGGCCACCCCGGCGCGGTGCCGATGCCCGACATGCTGCGGCGGTCGGAAGGGCCGGGGCACACCGTTGGGCTTGCGCCTCACGGCGTCAATGCCGGCAAGGGCTTTGTCTTCGTGTCCCACAAGGGCGACGTCTATCCGAGCGGATTTCTGCCGATTTCTGCCGGAAACGTGCGATCGCAAAGCTTGGCGGAGATTTATCGCGACTCCGAACTTTTCCGCACGCTGCGTGACCCCGCCGCCCTGCGCGGCAGGTGCGGGCGGTGCGAGTATCGCAGCTTCTGTGGCGGCTCGCGCTCGCGCGCCTATGCGCTGACCGGCGATTTTCTCGCCACTGACCCGTGGTGTAACTACCAACCTGCCCGGTCCGCCGCTTAGCAAAGCCCCGCGGCCGGCAAAAGACTCCGCTAGCCCCTGCGCAGCGCCACTGCGGCGCGGGTCGGCTCGATCGCGCCGTAGCAGACGATCGGATCGAACAGATCGAGTGCGATGCGATCGTCGGACAGCAACCCGCGCATCGGATGGCGCCCTAGATGAGCTTGCGCGAACAGATGGGCGATCACCGCCTTGCGCGCGCTGCCGGAAGCGCTGAGCTCGAAGGCGGCCTCCTCGAGCAGCAAGGCGGCGGAGGCGACGTCAGCGAGATAGTTGCCGAAGACGCGCGCGCGCAACTGCGCGACCTCGCGATCGACACGTGAGAGATGCGCGAGCGCCTCACGCACTTCGCCGAGCGAGCGAACCACGGTCTCGCGGGTGGCGGCAAGCAGGGCGCCCGCGGTCTCGACGCGTTCGCCGAGCGCGCCGAACGCGGCCTGCATCACCTGCTCGCTGCGCAGCGCGCGCAGGATGTCGAGGCAGATGATGTTCTCGGTGCCTTCCCAGATGGTGTTGCTCTGCGCATCGCGCAACTGGCGCGCGACGGGCCAGTTCTCGACATATCCGTTGCCGCCGTGGACTTCGACGGCCTGCGAGGCGAACTCGATCCCGCGCCGGCTGGCGCGCAACTTCGCGACCGGCACGAGCAGGCGCGCCAGCGCGCTATCGTCCGAGGTGGAGGCGAAAACCAGCGCTGCGGCGGCCTCCAGCTCGACCATCATGCCCACCAGCATCTCGCGCATCATCGGGAGATCGCGCAGCGCGTGGCCAAACGCGCTGCGATGCCACGAGAAGATCGCGGACTCGAGGAACGAGCGGCGCATGATGCCCAGGCCCATGACGGCGATGCCGCGTCGCGAGTCGTTGACCATCTCCATCATGCGGTTGATCCCCTGGCCGTCGCTCGCCGTGCCGCCGCTGCCGGCGAGAAGCGACGCTTCGGCCTCGACGAAGTCGACTTCGGCGGTGGGCACCGCGCGGGTGCCGAGCTTGTCCTTGAGGCGGCGAATGGAGATGCCGTTGCGGGAGCCATCGCGGCGGATGCGCGGCACCAGAAACAGCGCGACGCCGCGCAGGCCGTCGGCGCCGCCCTCGGGGCGGGCGAGCGTCGCGATCGCACTGGCGTCGACATTTGAGCAGAACCACTTGGCGCCGTTGAGGATCCAGCGATCGCCTTCGCGCCGCGCGGTGGTGGTGAGCGTGGCGAGGTCGGAGCCGCCGGTTTTCTCGGTCATGAACATCGCGCCGTCCCACGCGTCGTCGAAGTGCTCGGCGGTGAGATGCGGCATGAACTCGCGCTGCACCTCCGGCGGCGCGAAGCGGCGCACCAGGCCGATTACCCCGCTGGTCATGCCGACCGAGCAGAGCATCCCAATCTCGGCCTGCGACAGCATGTAGTTGAGCGCGGTCGTGATCACCTCGGGCAGGTGGCGGCCGCGACGATGCGCTTCGGTGTAGAGACGCGGGCCGCTTACTCCCGCTTCCCAGAGGTCGCGCTTGGTGTCGAGCGCGCCGGGATGGTGGCGCACTTCGTCGAGCGGATCGCCCCAGCGGTCGAATTTGACGAGTTCGGGTGAATGCTTGTCGGTGATCTCGGCGCGTGCTGCGACCGGACCGCCGCACAGCGCCCCGACTTTGCGCAGCTCCGGCTCGAGCCACTCGAAATCGGCGGGCTCGAGCAACCGGCGCATCTGAAGTTGCAGGTTGGGGTCGATATCGTACCAATTAAGTCCGATTGCGCTCTGGAATTCCGCGTAGTCGATCATGGCCGGGTCTCCCGCTGCGGCAAGGCGCCAGGAATTTGAAGCATGGCGGAGCCGCTGTCGATTCAAAAGTTACTCGCGCGGGTCCAGGCTGTCCATCGAAGCGCGGGATTCTCCGCGCAGCCGCTACTTTTGGAACTTGCGAAAATCCGGCGTGCGCCGCTCCATGAATGCGTTGCGTCCTTCCGTGGATTCTTCGGTGCGGTAGTAGAGCCCTAGCGAGATTGCTCCCATCGCGCCGATTCCCTTGATGTGATCGGTCTCGGCGTTGAACGATGCCTTGGCGATCCTGATCGCGGTGGGGCTCAAGGCCAGCATCTCCCGCCCCCAGGCGCGCGCCTCGTCCATCAACTGCGCGGCAGGCACCACCTTGTTTACCAGGCCCATCTCCAGAGCTTCATCCGCCGAATACTGGCGGCACAGGAACCAAATCTCGCGCGCCTTTTTCTCGCCGACCAGGCGCGTCAGGTAGGCGGTGCCGAAGCCGGGATCGACGCTGCCAACCCGTGGGCCGACCTGGCCGAAGCGGGCGGTATCGGCCGCGATCGAAAGGTCGCAAATTATGTGCAGGACGTGTCCTCCGCCGATTGCGTAGCCGTTGACCGCAGCGATAACCGGCTTGGAAATGTCGCGGATGATTTCGTGCAGCGCTTCGACGTTCATCCCGCCGCGATAGCCGCCGCCACTGCGCGCGGCCTGGTCACCGCCCGAGCTGAAGGCGCGGTCGCCGGCGCCGGTCAGAATCACCACCCCGATCGAGTGGTCTCGCCAGGCGTCCCTGAAGGCCTCCACCATCTCGTCCACGGTCTGACCGCGAAACGCGTTGCGGACCTCCGGACGATTCATGGTGACGGTGGCGATCCCGTCCTGCTTTTCGTAGATGACGTCCTGAAATGCCATCTGCGTCTCCTTGGGCTGTGGCGCATGCGACCGCGACCGACAGCCTGGTCAATCGGATCGCCCAAGCCGGGGCGCCGGACGCTAGTGCGCCAATTGGCTCAGGCAGCTGCGGTTACAGGCGCTGCGTTCAGGCCACCGGGAACATCCGTCCATGCGGAGTCGGTTCATCCCAACCGCCGACGTCATCGCAGCGTAGGTGGCGTCCACCGTGACCTGGGCGGGCTCGCCATTGTCAGGGCAGATTACCTCCTTGGGCTTTTTGAAGTCCGCGAAGACGCTCAGCCCGACGGGTAAAAGAACGTAGCTGATGCCGATTGCAGTGATAGCGCCGAGGGCGACCAAGGTATCCATAGGTCATGCCTCCTGTCGATGCGAGCGTGCCGAGATCATATACGCGTTGATCGTACCGATCTTCGGCGTCCTGGCCTTGGCCTACTCCGACCTGTCGTAAAAGTCGAGCGCGCCCCATGTGCCGCGCACGAACACCTTGCAAAAGGCGAGGGTATCAGGACAGCAAGGGGCGAGATGAGCGGGCGCGGTTGCTAGCGGGCGAAGGCCGCCCTCAAGGCGTCGGCGGCTTGCCGCAGGCCCTCTTTGCCCTTGTCGAGCGCGTCGGCGAAGCTGATGAAGGCGTGGGTCACGCCTTCGTATCGCGTACAGGTGACTTTGACGCCGGCGGCGATTAGGCGCTCGGCAAATCGCTCGCCTTCATCGCGCAGTGGATCGTGGCTGGCAGTCAGGACGAGCGCGGGCGGCAGGCCCTTCAAGTTTTTCGCACGCAGCGGGCATGCGTAGGGATTGTTTTTTTCGACGCCGGGGTCGAGGTAATTTTTCCAGAACCATTCCATGTCGGCGCGCGACAGCGCGTAGCCGTCGGCGGCGAATTCCTTCTGCGACGGCGTGTCGAGCGCGCAATCGGTGGCCGGATAAAGCAGCAACTGGAAGGCGATCGCGGGACCGCCGCGATCGCGCGCCATCATCGAGACCACCGCGGCCAGATTTCCACCCGCGCTGTCGCCGCCGACCGCGAGGCGCGACGCGTCCGCGCCAAGCGCGGCCGCGTTTTCGGCTACCCACTTCGTGGCCGCGTAGCAATCCTCGGCGCCGGCCGGAAAAACGTGCTCGGGCGCGAGCCGGTAATCGACCGACACCACCACGCATCCCGCACCGTTGGCCAGCGCGCGGCAGACGTGGTCGTGACTCTCCAAATCTCCGAGCACCCATCCGCCGCCGTGGAAATAGACCAGCACGCCCATCGGCGGACTGCCCTCGGGGGTGTAAACCCGCGCCGCGATTTGACCGTCGGCGCCCGCAATGTGGCGATCCTCGACGCGATAGATGGCAGGCGGCGGGACCAGATTCGCCTCGAGCAGTGCGCGCAGCTTGGCCCGCGCCTGCTCGGCAGTTTCCGCGCGCAGGAACATCGGGCCGGCCGCGTTGAACGCGTCGAGTATGGTTTTCATCTGGAGATCGAGGTTGCTTGCCATGCAAAATCTCCTCGGACCGCGCGTGATCGACAGTGACCCGCGACGATCCAGAGTTCAGCGAGATACTTAAGTTACGCGAGGCGGATAGGCAAGCGCCAATGCGCGCGGGGCTAATTGTCGAAACGGCGAAAGTCCGCGCGCCAATGCGCTCGGAACCAGGGTTCGCCGTCGCGCGTGCCGTACACGTCGGCGTTGACCATCATGTCGTCGCCGGCGATGCGACAGTCGAGGTTGGTGGTTTCGTCAACCGCGAACGTTGGCGACATGCCGTCGGCGCGAGTTTTGTATTCGTCGAAATACAAGCGCGAGCGCATCACGGCGTAAGCGCGGCCGTCGGTCGTGATCGGCACCACGTTGCCATGCGGATTGACAATCTTCTCGCTTGGCGCGACACCGGTTTCGGTGAATGTGAGCGTGAACGGCTGATCGCCGACGCGTTTGTAGCACAACCGGTAGGTCTTCGGAGTCCAGAAACCGACTTTGTGCGCACCCGGTTCGCGCCTGATCCAATCGAGTTGATTCACCCGTCCATCCCAGCATCCGCGGAACACCGCCGGCAGAGCAGGAAGCGCTTGCGCCGTCATCGGCGCAACCTTCACCTCAGCAGGCGGGGGAGATGGGGCGGGTTGGAGCGGCGCAGGCGCAGGCCTCCACAATTCCTGCGGCAGCAGTTGAATCGTGTCACCGTTATCGGCCCCGGAGGGTGCCCCCGTGGTCGACGGCGGCGCCGGACGCGGTGGAATATACGGCTGAGTCTGCTGCGCGGGCCCGGGGACCTCGAGGGTTGTTTGCGCGCGAGCGGATCGAATCCCCGCGGAAACCAGTCCGCAGGCGAGCGCGCATAATATGAGAGTACGGGTCCGCATCGATCGTTCCCATATATTATACTCGAAGACGTGCTGTCGCGTTTCGGCGATTGCGCCGTAGATTGACCATGAGGCGACAGCTACCATCGTGAAAAGTTCGCGGCAGTTTCCGTTTAATGCGGGCCGAGGAAGATGAGCGATCAAAATTCGAATTTCGAAGCAGCGTGGGCGATCAGCCAGGCGCCCGCGACCGGACGCCGCGCCCAGGCACATCGATTGGCCGACGCGATGCGCCGCGTGATCGACCACCTGGTGCAGGTCGCCGCACCTGAGGAAGACTTGTCAGCCGCCGCCGACGCGTTGGAGCGCTACGCCCGGCGGTTGTCGAAATATCCGATCTCGCGCAGTTACGAGGGGTTTGCCGAGAGCGCCAACGCCGGCGACCCGCGCGCGTTCTTCGATCACAGCCCGCTGATTGGAATCGCAAATCCGCTCGCGCCGCCGATTCGGCTGGCCGTGCTCGGCGACAAGGTCG
>NZ_JBEKFG010000005.1:0-82618 GCF_050013435.1 Binatus sp. (SeqCode)
TCGCTCATCACCGCAAAAACGATCTGCCCCGGCGTCAGGTACTTCAAGCCTTCCTGCTGGCTGAGCAGTTTGCAGTTGGGCGGGAAAATCGATTTGACGCGCACGAGGTTGAACTCGGCGATTCCCGCGGAACGCAGCGCCAGCTCGAAAGAAGTCAGCTTCTCGCGGTGCCGGCCCACACCCTTGGTCAAAAATGTCCCCTTCGGGATCGGCCCCATTTATTTTCTCTCCGATCGGTTGCGCGGTTCGCCGCGGTTAGTTGTCATAATTCCAGTTGCTTTGCGACGCCCGCGAAATCCGCCACGCGCCGCCCCCTTTGCGACTGCGCTCTGCTCGAGATGATTCCGCCCGCGCAATGCCATACTACACCGTATTCACCGGTATGTACTCGCCGAACACCTTGCGCATCGCGTCCGAAATTTCTCCAAGCGTGCACCATCCGCGCACCGCATCGATTATCGGCGGCATCAGATTTTGCCCGTCGCGCGCCGCCGCCTCGACCCGCGCGAGCGCCTTGGTCGCCGTCTGCGAGTTTCGATCTGCCCGCACGCGCGCAACGCCTGCCCTCTGTTTCGCCTCGAGCTCCGGCTTGACCCGCAGGATTTCCCCCGGCGGTTCGCCGCCCCCGGTGAACTGATTGACCCCTACGATAATTCGCTGCCTGGTTTCAATCTCGCGCTGATAAATAAATGCGGCGTTCTGAATTTCGCGCTGCATGTAGCCGCGCTCGATGGCGGCGACTGCGCCGCCAAAGTCGTCGATCTTCGACAGGTACTCGACCGCCTTTTTTTCGAGCTCGGTCGTCAGCCGTTCGACGTAGTACGAACCGCCGAGCGGATCGATCGTGTCCGCCACGTCCGACTCGTGCGCGATAAGCTGCTGGGTGCGCAGCGCGAGCAGCACCGAGGCTTCCGTCGGCAGCGCGAGCGCCTCGTCTTTGGAGTTGGTGTGCAGCGATTGCGCTCCGCCCAGCACCGCCGCCAACGCCTGCATCGTCACGCGCACGACGTTGTTCTCCACCTGCTGCGCGGTCAGGGTTGAGCCCGCGGTTTGCGCATGAAACCGCATCATCATCGAGCGTTCATCCTTCGCTCCGAAGCGCTCCTTCATTATTTTCGCCCACAGCCGCCGCGCCGCCCGAAACTTCGCGACTTCCTCGAAGAAGTTGTTGTGCACGTTGAAGAAGAACGACAGCCGGCTCGCAAACGCGTCGATTTCCAACCCCGCCTTCAGCGCCGCATCAACGTATGCGATCCCGTCGGCAATCGTGAACGCGAGTTCCTGCGCCGCGGTCGAGCCGGCCTCGCGGATGTGGTAGCCGGAGATCGATATCGTGTTCCAGTTGGGAACTTCCTTCGTCGCAAAACTGAAAATGTCGGTGATGATCCGCATCGAGCCGCGCGGCGGATAGATGTACGTCCCGCGCGCGACGTATTCCTTCAGCACGTCGTTCTGGATGGTGCCGTTGACCTTGTCCCAGCCCACCCCCCGGCGCTCCGCCGCGACCAGGTACAACGCCAGCAGGATCGACGCGGTCGCGTTGATCGTCATCGAGGTGGAAATCTTGTCGAGCGGCAGCTCGGCGAGCAGCGTCTCCATGTCGGCCAGCGAGCATATCGGCACGCCGACGCGTCCGACTTCGCCCTCGGCCAGCGGATGATCCGAGTCGCGGCCCATCTGCGTGGGCAGGTCGAACGCGACCGACAGCCCCGTCTGACCCTGCTCGAACAGGTATCGGTAGCGGCGGTTGGATTCCTCCGCGCTGCCGAAGCCCGCGTACTGGCGCATCGTCCACAGCCGTCCGCGATACATCGTCGGCTGCACGCCGCGCGTAAACGGATACTCGCCGGGGAAGCCCAGCTCGCTGACAAAATCGAAGTCGTTGAGGTCTTCGGGATCGTACTCCCGCTTGATTTCGATTCCCGAGCTGGTGACGAACTTCGGCTTGCGCTCGGCGCCGCGCTTCAGCGAAGGATTGAGTTTGCGTTCCTCCCAATCCTTGCGGGCGGACGCGATTTTGCGATCGTCTTCAGGCATCGTAACCTGCCTCTGCCAGTCCAGTCCTGCCGCCTCGCCTACTCGATGACCATCATCAGTTGGCCCTTCTCGACCGCCTGGCCCGCGACCACCTTCACTTCCACGACTTTGCCGGCCTTGGGCGCTTTGACTTCGTTTTCCATCTTCATCGCTTCGACGATGATGATTCCCTGTTCGGCCTTGACTTCGTCTCCCGGCGCGACCAGCACATTGACGATCCGGCCCGGCATCGCGGATTTTATTTCCACGCGGCCGCTGACCTCGCGCCGCTTGCCGGCCGCACGCGCCGTCCGTCGCGCCGGATCGGCGACTGTGAGCCGCGTCGATCCGATTCGCGATGCGACGACGGTCTCCTCGCCGTCGCGCGCCACGTCAAAATCGAACGAGCGATTGTTGATAATCACCGAAAAGGACCCGGGGCCGACCCTGCGCAAATCGGCTTCGAAACGATTCTCACCGAAACGAATCGCGAACGAGTCCACGGCGAGCTCTTCAATCTCGATTTCGTGCTCCTGGCCGCCAACCGTCGCGAGGTATCGCATCGATAAGAGTCCCGGCTATTTCCGCAGCGTGTCAAGCCGGCCGATCATCCGCCATGCGGATGCATTCGGCGCGGCCGCCGGCTGCACGCCGGCGCCGTTGCTGTGATTGGTGTTTTTTTGCGCTGCGATCGCCGCGAGAAAAATCGCCGCCAGCTCCGCACCGCGCGGCGCGGCGCCGTTTTCATTCGGATGGTACTCGCGGTCGATAAAATAGGTATCGAAATCACCTTTCAAAAACCTGGGATTCGTCATTATCCAGCGATGGAAGTCGAGGTTGGTGCGCAGATCGCCGGAAATTACGAATTCGCCGAGCGCGCGCCGCATCCTGTCGAGCGCCTGCTCGCGATCCGCGCCCCACACCGCCAGCTTCGAGATCATCGGGTCGTAAAACACCGGCACTTCGGCGCCCGCATAAATGCCCGCGTCGTTGCGCACGCCCGGACCGTCGGGAAATCTGAGCGTCTCGATCTTTCCCGGCGCCGGTGCGAAGCCGGCCGCCGGATCTTCCGCATAGATTCGGCACTCGATCGCCCATCCGCGCTGCGTGAGATCCTTTTGCTTGAACGGCAGCTTCGCGCCCGCGGCGATTTCGATTTGCGCGCGCACCAGGTCCACGCCCGTCACCAGCTCGGTAACCGGATGCTCGACCTGGATGCGCGTGTTCATCTCGAGGAAATAAAAGTTGCGCTCCGCGTCGACCAGGAACTCGATCGTTCCCGCGCTGACGTAGTTCACCGCCTTGGCCGCGCGCACCGCGACCTCGCCCATCTCCGCCCGCATCTTCGCCGTGATGAACGGCGACGGCGATTCCTCGACGACCTTCTGATGGCGCCGCTGAATCGAGCATTCGCGCTCGAAGACATGGACGATGTTGCCGTGCGCGTCGGCGAGCAGCTGCACTTCGATATGGCGCGGTCGCTTCAGAAATTTCTCGACGTAAAGGCGCCCGTCGCCGAATGACGACTTCGCCTCGCTGGCGACCGTGCGCACTACTGATGCGAGGTCTTTGTCGTTCTCGACGAAGCGCAGTCCCTTGCCGCCGCCGCCCGCGGCCGCCTTCACCATGATCGGAAACCCGATTTTTTTCGCGAACGCGGCTACTTCCGCTTCGGTCTCCAGCGTCCCCGGCGAGCCCGGCACGACCGGCACTCCCGCCGCCGACATCAACTTGCGCGCCTCGACCTTGTCGCCCATCCGCTCGATCGCGTCCGCCGGCGGCCCGATCCAGGTCAGTCCGGCGCGCTGCACCGAGCGCGCAAACGCGGCGCGTTCAGAGAAAAAGCCGTAACCCGGATGAACCGCATCGGCCCTGGAAGACTTCGCGGCTTCAAGGATTTTCGCGGTGTTAAGATAGCTCTGGGCCGCGGGCGCCGGGCCGACCGGGTAGGCGTGATCGGCCTCGCGCACGTGCAGCGCGGCGCGATCGGCGTCCGAATAGACGGCGACCGATTCGATTCCCAACTCGCGGCATGCGCGGATGATCCGTACCGCGATCTCTCCGCGGTTGGCGATTAGAATCCGCTTGAACATCAATCTTCCCCGGCTCCGGCCGTCTTTCAGACCGGGCTCACGCTCTCCAAATTGTATACTGAATCCGGCCCACGCGAGCTAATCGCGCGGCAGGGGTGACCCCTGCACCCAGTGTTAAGACCGCGCTCCGTTGTCGCGCGGGGCCAGTGCTGCTCGGGACGCTGTTGCTCAAAGTGGAATATTGCCGTGCTTGCGCGGCGGATTCTTGTCGCGCTTGTTCGCGAGCGCCTTCAGTGCGCCGATCAGTTTGGGACGCGTGTCGCGCGGCATGATCACTTCATCTATATAGCCAAGCTCGGCCGCCTTGAACGGATTGGCAAAAGTTTTGCGATAGTCCTCGGCCAGCCGCGCGCGCTCGGCGACTGCGTCTTTGGCCTTGGCGAGCTCGTTGCGAAAAACAATGTTGATCGCCTGCTCGGGTCCCATCACGGCGATCTCGGCGCTCGGATACGCAAAATTGAAATCGCCGCGAATATGCTTTGACGACATGACGTCGTACGCACCGCCGTAAGCCTTGCGGGTTATCACCGTCACCTTCGGCACGGTGGCCTCGCAGAAAGCGTAGAGCAGTTTCGCGCCATGCCTGATGATTCCGGCGAACTCCTGCGAGCTACCGGGCAGAAAACCCGGCACATCCACGAACGTGACGATTGGAATATTGAACGCGTCGCAGAAGCGCACAAATCGCGCCGCCTTCACCGACGAGTCGATATCGAGGCATCCCGCCAGAAACGCCGGCTGATTCGCGACCACGCCGACCGAGTAGCCGCCGAGCCGCGCGAACCCGATCAGCATATTGTGCGCGTAGTCCTTCTGCACTTCCAGGAACTGCCCGTCATCGACCACGCGCCCGATGATCTCGCCCATGTCGTAAGCCTTGTTGGGATTTTCGGGGACGATCGAATCGAGCGCGCCGTCGCAGCGGGCGGGGTCGTCAGCGCTGGCGACGAAGGGCGGGTCATCGACATTGTTCGACGGCATGTATGAAAGCAGCTCGCGGATCATCGCGAGCGCGCCCGCGTCGTCGTCGGCCTCGAGATGGCACACGCCCGACTTCTGACTATGCGTATCGGCGCCGCCAAGCTCCTGCATCGTGACCTCTTCGTGGGTGGTCGCCCGGATCACGTCGGGCCCGGTGATGAACATGTACGACGTATCGCGCACCATCACGATGAAGTCCGTCATCGCCGGCGAATATACCGCGCCGCCGGCGCACGGTCCCATGATCGCTGAAATCTGCGGGATCACTCCCGACGACATTACGTTGCGCAGAAAAATATCCGCGTAGCCCGCCAGCGACACGACCCCCTCCTGGATTCGCGCGCCGCTGCCGTCGTTGAGCCCGATCACCGGGCATCCGGTCTTCATCGCGAGGTCCATCACCTTGCAGACCTTCTCCGCGAACGCGCCCGACAGGCTGCCGCCGAAGACCGTGAAATCGTGGCTGAAGATGCACACCTGCCGCCCGTCGATCGTGCCGTAGCCCGTCACGACGCCATCGCCGGGGATTTTTTTCTCCGCCATGTCGAAGTCGGTGATTCGATGCGTCTTGAACTTGTCGATCTCGACGAACGATCCGCGGTCGAGGAGAAACTCGACCCGCTCGCGCGCGGTCATGCGGCCCTGTGCGCGCTGCTTCTTGAGCCGATCATGGCCGCCGGCCGCTTCCGCCTCGCGGGTGAGTTGCTGAAGTCGTTCGAGATTTTCTTTAAGGCCCATTTTTCACAACCGCAATCAAGCTGGATAGACGCCCGGCAAACAAGCGCCCGTCACGCGCCACCGGCAAGCATAGATACCGCATGTTCGCGGCGGGTTAAAGCGGGTCGTCAGGCGCGCTTGCGACGGATCAATGGTGCCACCTGTTTCTCAGCAAGCGATTGAGCCGCCAGCACCAGCCACTTGAACGCACGTGCTTCAAACAGGCTGCCGCCTTTTCTGCCCGATCTGAACTGCGATGCTGCCGCCTTCAAGTCGCGATAGATCATTTCCAGCTGGTTGAAATTGGGACTCCTGGTGTTCCTGTAAAGCGCGTTCGACAACGCTTCGAGAACACCTTCGGCGTTGCCGTGATGAATGAGCGGATCGGTACCATTCAGGTCGCTCAACGATTTTGTAAGGCGATAAGGAACCTCTTCGAGTACAACCCATCGATGTGCTGGGCTGGCAATCTTTGCCCATGCTACTGCGAGTCCCAGCTCGAAAGGCATGTTGAATCGGGGCGTGCGCGGCTTCTCGCGATCGACCTGGATTCGCGAAAGATCGTGAAATGAATATCGGCAGCTACGCATCAGCTTCACGATTCGGTCCAGCCTGCGGTCGCTGGTTGGAATTTCGAGAGTTGCGCGAGGAACGAGGCCGAAGCCGCACAAGCCCGCGATGAAGGCGAGGTACAGGGGCTCATATTGTTCGTCGTATGGGACGTTCAGAAATGCGGAGGGTTGTATCCTTGTGCCCCTTGAAGAGCGCAGCCTCTTACGGCCGGTTCGAGGAATGGCTTTATTCGCGCCCCCTCTTTTGGAATCCGGCTTGCTCAAGCTCTTCGCTTGCGAGGCTTGAGTAATTCACTCAACGAGTCGGCACCTTCCCGCCTTTTAACGGTCCCAAGCTTTGCGTCACTCCGATAGCCCGGCGCAAATTCAGGTCCATATTCCTTCCTTAAGGTCCGTACTAAGGTGTCATCGCGCTTCTTTTCGATAGTTCCGTCGATGTCACGATGGCGGCTGTCCAGTCCTCTGCGCATTAGTACACGCGGCTCAGATGTGTCGGATGCAATAATTCCTTCCACCAACTTTTCGATCTTCTTCTGGCGCGACTTCGAGATGCCGAGTTCTCTTGCCACGTCGTCCAGAGACGGGAAGGGCGTGGTGATCAGAATTCTCTTATTCACAATTTGAGGTTACCGATCTCGAAGACCGCTTGTCAAAGTTTGAGATACACACCGATGGGAAAGGCTATTCCGAGGCGTGGGTTGAAAATCCCGAGAAATCCAATCGGTCGCCGGCCTTGACTGCGTTTTTCGCGCAGAATCCGCCGTTCACTTCGAGCACATACTCCGCGTCGCCCTCGACGCCGACCGGCTTGTCGGAAAACGGCTCCGCGTTCGCGACGATTCCCAGCACCCGGCCCGCCGCGTCCGCGAAAATCATGTCGAGCGAAATCACCGTATTGTGCATCCAGAATTTCCGCGTCGCCGCATCCGGGAAAACGAAGATCATCCCCGCATTATCGTCGAGATGCTTGCGATACATCAGGCCGAGCTCGCGCTGCGCCGCCGTGTTCGCCACTTCGACCGCAACCGTGGCGCGCGGCGTGCCGTCAGCGCCGACTATCGTGACGCATGGACCGCGTGCGCATCCGAGCAACGCGAGCACGACGACCACGATCGCAAACGGGCCGAATCGGACGGGCAAGCGGCGATGCAACGTTGCTCCCATGCTCAGGCGCAAATCTAGCGCGTCGATGAGCCCCGCGAAATCAAATCGGATTCGCTTCGGGCGAGATTTCCTCGAGCTCTCGTCCCGAGGTCTCGGGAAGGAACCAGATGATCGCCGGCGCGATTATCCAGAAGACCGTCAGGCAGCGGACATCTCGCGCGTGCGAGCCGGTGATATTGAACAGCACGCTCTCGAACAACAGCCCCAGTGCGCCGCCGCTCGTGCCCGCGACCGCCAGCGCGCTTCCCGCCGTCGAACGATACGAGGTCGGAAACAACTCCGCGCTGTACGCATTGAGGATTGTGATCGCCGCGATGTCGAAAAATTCTTCCAGTATCCATGCCGGAACAATTGACCAACCCGGCGCCGTGTACATCCAGATAGTCAGGATCGGCGACAGGAACATGAACGCCGCGCCCATCACGCGCCGGCCATAGCGGTCGCTCAGGCGGCCCGCAATAATCGAGCCCAATATTCCCAGCGCTCCTCCGAAGAAAAACAACGACGAGACGTTGGCGGGCGACCAATGATGCGTCTCCTGCAGAAACTTCGGAAACAGAAGGCCCGCGGCGCTGGCGCCCATCGAGGCAAGAAACGCGACCGACACCATCATCATGAGCCGTCCCGGGTACGCGCTATATAACTGCACGAGCGGCTGCCAGACCTTCACCGGCCGCAGCCCTTCGAGTTTCTCCTTCTCGAAGCGCGCGCTTTCAGGCAGCACCCGGCGCAGCGGAATAATCAGCACCAGCGGCACCAGCGCGATCGCATACAGCCCGCGCCATCCGTATGGAATTACGTTGATAAACGCGAACACGATCGCGGCCAGGCCGTAGCCGCTCGACGATACCGCGCCGAGCAGCCCAATCGCCCATCCGCGATGGGCCGCGTCAACTTCCTCCGCCACTATCACCATCGCGACCGCGGCTTCGGCGCCCGCGAACGCGCGCGCGACAATCTGGAACATGACGAACGTCCGCTCTCCCGGTGCGACCGCACTCAGGCCGGTGAAAACCGTGTAGCCCATCACCGTGTAGAGCAGCAGGCGGCGGCGCCCGAACACGTCGGCAAAGGGCGTGAGCAGCAAGGTCAGCAGGTAGCCGAGCCGGATCATCGAGAGCACCGCGCCAAGCTGCGACTCCGCGATCTTGAGCCCCGCCTGGACCTGCTTGAGCGCCAGACTTAACAGCGCGCGATCGTAGTCGTTGAAAAATCCCGCTGTCGACGCGATCAAGAACACCCGGCGTTGGCGCCTGGTGAACGGCGGCGTCCTGCCGAACAGCCCAAGGTGGATACTCCTGCCCGCTTCCTCAGGCGCAGCCGCGGATTCGGATTTCAAATCCGGCGCGGCGCGGGATCGATCGTCGGGATTCAATCGATCGCGACCGGCAATGACTCGAGACCGCGCAGAAAGTACGACCCCTTGTAAGCCGGTTTCATCGCGGGATCTTTCAGCCGCAGCCGCCCAAAGCGCTCGAGCATCGCGCCGATCGCGATCGCACCCTCCATCCGCGCCAGCGGCGCGCCGATGCAGAAGTGGATTCCCTCGCCGAACGCGACGTGGTCGCGGGGCTCGCGCGTGATGTCGAAACGATCGGGATCTTCGAACTGCGCGGGATCGCGATTTGCCGCGGCAAGGATTACGAAGCATCCCTGGTTGGCCGGCAGCTTGGTCCCGCCCAGATTTATGTCTTCCTTCGTGTAGCGAACGGTGGACTGCACCGGTCCGTCGTAGCGCAGGATCTCCTCGATCGCCCTGGCCATCAGCTCCGGCCTTTGCCTCAGCAGATTCATCTGCGCGGGATTGCGCCCGAGCGCAAGCATCCCGTTGCCGATCAGATTGGTCGTGGTCTCGTTGCCCGCCAGCAGCAGGAGCAGCACGAACGCCAGCAATTCGTCGGCGTTCATCGCTTCGGCGTCGTCGTGCGCGGCGACCAGCGCGCTTATCAGGTCGGAGCCGGGATGCTTGCGCCGCCGGTCAATCTCCTCGGCGAAATAGCTGCGCAGCGCCTTGACCGCCGTATGAAATCCCTCCGGCAGCGGAGTCCCCGGCAGAGTGTTTTCGCCCGATACCACCGTGTCGGACCAGTGCTTGAACCGTTCATAATGGTCCGGCGGCACGCCGAGCATCTCTGCGATAACCATCACCGGCAGCGCGTTGGCAAACCCGCTCATCACTTCGAGCTCGCCCTTGCGCTGGGCATGGTCGATGAGATTTTTCGCGATCTCGCGGACTCGCGGTTCGAGCTCGCGGATTCGCCGCGGCGTGAAATCACGCGAGACCAGGCGGCGCAGCCGGGTATGCGTCGGCGGATCTGAAAACAGCATCGTGCGTGCGCCGGCAAACGGTCCCTCGTTGCGCGGTTCGGCGGGATCGCGCGGCCGCTCGCTAGAGAAGTGCGCATGGTCGCGCAGCACCGCCATCACGTCGGCGTAGCGAGTGACCATCGCGACCGGCCCGAACAAATCGATAATGCGCGGCGGACCTGCGAGCAACGGCTTGTAATGCGGATACGGATTGGCGCGAAAGTTCTCGTCCCACGGATTGAAGTAGAAATTCTGCGACGCCCCGGGCGCGGTTGTTTCGCTCATCGTCAGATCACCTCCGCTTCTCGATTCGACCCGATAAATCCGGCTGCTCAGCGGCCCCTGAAATTCGGCCGGCGCTTTTCCAGAAATGCGCGCACGCCCTCGCGATAGTCCTCGCTGTCGAAGCATCGCGCGACCATCGCCGAAACCGCCTTCACGTCGCGCTCCTCGCGATCCTTGAGGCTCTCGCCAATCGCCAGCTTGGCGGCAGCCATCGTCAGCGGCGCGTTGCTCGCCATCTTGAGCACGTAGTCGCGCACGTTTTCCTCGAGCTTTTCGGGATCGACCACGCGGTTGATTAACCCCATCTGCAGAGCCTCTTCCGCGTCGAACAGCCGCGCCGACAGCAGGATATCACGCGCGTTGGCGGGGCCCACCGTATGCGCGAGCATGATGACGCCTTCCAGCGGATACGCCAGTCCAAGCTGCGCGGCGGGAACCCCGAAGCGTGTCCCGCGCGCCGCGATCCGGATGTCGCAGGCGAGCGCGACCTGCACGCCGCCCCCGATGCATACCCCGGAAATCATCGCGACGATCGGCTTGCGGCATTCGACCAGCGCCGCGATTGCATTGTTGGGCGCGTCGCGATACGCACGCGCCTGCGCCGCATCGGATCGCAGCGCCGGGAACTCCGAGATATCCGCGCCCGCGATAAACGCCTGCGGCGTACCGCCGCGCATGACGATCACGCGAACCGCGTCGTCGCTCGCCAGTTCCGCGACACCTTCCGCAATCCGCTGCCAGGTCCTAAGATTGAGCGCGTTGCGGACTTGCGGCCGGTTCAGCACCAGCCATCCAAGCGGAGCCTCGCGGCGAACTATCAACGGATCGACTGAAGTTTCATCGTTCACGGATATTGGTACCTCTGGCGAGAATCATGACGATAATCGAGCGGGCTTCCAGTCAGGATTTTGCGCACATTTGCGCGCTCGACGAAACTGTCCATGCCGGCGCCCCACGGCGCAGATTTATCGGCGAGGCTTGCGCCAACGGCCGCGTCGCAGTCGCGCGCGTCGACGTAGTCGTGCGCGGCTTCGTCATCGCCGATGAAAGCTTCTTCGAGCAATTTTTCGTGCGCCTGCTGATCGTGCATCCCGATTTCCGCCGCCGCGGACTTGGCCGCGCCCTGATGCGCGCGGCCGAGCTCGATTGTCAGACCGGCAAGTTATTCACTTCGACCAATCAGTCGAACCTGCCGATGCAGCGGCTGTGCGATCGATTGGGCTTCGTCAAAAGCGGCTACATCGAGAATCTCGACGAGGGCGACCCGGAACTCATCTATGTGAAGTTCCTCGCACCTGTCCCGGGCACTGGCTCGTTTTCTTCCTGACTCGGGTGCAGGGGCACCCCTGCCGCGCGACCGCCCGTGTCATTCAGAGCGGAGTCTGCGCAGCGAAGAATCCCGGATCCGGGTTCCTTCGCTACGCTCAGGATGACACAAAAAAAAGTTCTAACGGGCCGTCAGGCCGCATCTTTGTTTTAATATCAGGCGCATGGGCCACGCCCGGGCGTTGGCACGGCTGGCCAGTATCAAGACCCCGCGCGCGACAACGGAGCGCGGCCTTAACACTGAGTGCAGGGGTCACCCCTGCCCCCTGCCGCCCACCGCGCAGGTGATTAGAGTGCAGGGCTCAGCCCTGCACTTGCCTTGTTCATTTTTCCCGGACGCGTTACTTACTAGAGTCATGGATATTGGAAAAGTCGGAATATGGTTCTTCCTTGACGCGATGCCCGCGGCGGACACCGCCGAGTTCGCCAAACTGGTCGAGAAGAATGGCTACAAGGCGCTTTGGATCCCCGAGGCCGTCGGCCGCGAGCCGTTCGCGCACGCCGCGTACCTGCTCTGCCATACCGATCGCCTCGCCATCGCAACCGGCATCGCGAACATCTGGGCTCGCGACGCGGTTACGATGGCGGCTGCGTCGAAAACCGTCGCCGAACTTTCCGGCGGCCGCTTCCTGCTCGGCATCGGCGTAAGTCACAAGCCGCTCGTCACCAACCTGCGCGGCCACAACTACGACAAGCCCTACAGCTACATGAAAGAGTATCTGCCCAAGATGAAGAACGCGCTCTACCTGGCGCCGGCGCCCAAGGAGCCGGTGCCCGTGGTGCTCGCCGCGCTGCATCCCAAGATGCTCGCGCTGTCGGCGGCCGAGGCCAACGGCACGCACACCTACTTCGTTCCGCCCGAGCACACCGCAAAGGCACGCGCACAAATCGGGCCGAACGCGATGCTATGCGCGGCGCAGGCCGTCATCCTGGAAACCGACGCCGCCAAAGCCCGCGCCGCGGCGCGCGAGTACATGAAGACCTACGTTCCACGCCTGCCCAACTACACCAACAATCTCAAAGCGCTGGGATGGGCTGACAAGGAATTCGAAAACGGATGCTCCGATCGGCTGGTCGATGCCATCGTGGCGTGGGGCGCCGAGGACAAGATTCGCGATCGCATCGACGCGCACCTCAAGGCCGGCGCCTCTCACGTCTGCCTCCTGCCGCTCCGGGCCGACGGCTCGCCGCTGCCCGACCTTCGCACGGTTGCGGCGTTCGCTCAGCGCTGAGGAGTGTCGTCGATGCGCCAACTGTTTTCCAGATTGCCGGTCCTGGTCCTCGCGATCGCGGTCGCTGGATGCGCGTCGCAAGGCGCGCAGCAGGCCGCGCAGGCCGAAGCCGCGGCCGCCAAGGCTGATCAAGCCGCCGCGCATGCCGAACAGTCTGCGGCCCAGGCAACCGAGGCCGCAAACAAGGCGACCGAGGCGGCAGAACGCGCGACTAGGGCGGTTGAAGACGCGACCCGCGAAATCAACCGCGTCGCCGATCATCTCGATCAAATGCGACGAGACCGCGCCGCCGCAAGTCACGGGCGCCGGGCCTCGCACCTGACGAAGTCGGCCCGCAAGGCCGCGTCCCCGTCGGGCGCCTCAGCCTCTGCGTCTGCGTCTTCGGGCGGCGCCCCGGCCGCGCAGGCCTCCGCGTCGCCCGCCGCGTCCGCGGCAGCATCCGCGACTTCCGACGGCGTCACGACCTCGGCCGTGGCCCCCGCGCCGCCGCCTGGGAAATAGCGCGCCTCGATCAAGCGCAGTGGCTGAGCCAGTCAAATCGCAACCAGCCCGCACGCCGACCGAAGCCGACATTCGCGCCGAGAATCTCACTCCGCAAGTCCGCCGCCATACCTGGATCAATATCGCGGGCCCGCTCGCCGCCATTTTTCTCGGAATTTTCGCGGCTGCGATGTACCTGCGGCCCATCGATGTCCTGCGATGGATTCAGATCTCGCGGCTGGGATGGTCCGGGGTAGCCGAGAACGATCTTGCGCTGAAGGACGGGCTGATCACCTACCTGATCACCGGCGGCTACTCGGAACAGGAGCCGGTCGTGATGATTCATGGGCTAGGTCCGAACGCCGCGCTGGTGTGGCGCGGGATCATGCCGCTGGTGGCGGACGCGCACTACAAAGTGATCGCGCCCAACCTGCCCGGCTTCGCCTCATCCGATCACAAGCAGGTCAAATATTCGATCGCGTACCAAGCCGAGGCGGTCGCGCAGATGATCGACGAGATGAAGCTCGATCACGTCAACCTGGTCGGCAACGATCTCGGCGCCGACGTCGCGCTCTACTACGCCGTCGAGCATCCCGACAAAGTCGAGCGGATGGTCCTGGTGTCGGGCGGTCTGGTGGGTGCGCGCGGCGCTGAAAAACTTCGCAAGGGGATGCTGCCGACGACGCCCGACGCGATCCGCGCGCAGGTCGAGGCGAGCTTCTTCGATTTGCCCCCGATGCCCGAATTCATTTACCAGCGCATGATGGGTGAACTCGGCAACGACCTTCAGGCCGAGACCGAAATGATCGATTCCGTGCCTCGCGACGAGGCGCACATCCGCTCCAAAATCGGCCAGGTCTTCAACACGCTCACGATCATAATCTGGGGCGCGAAAAATCCGTTCTTCTCGGCCGCCGAGGGCGAGGCGATGCACGCTGCGATGCCCGGTTCGGCCACGGTCGTCTTCAAGACCTCCGGCGCCTACCCGCAACTCGAGCATCCTGACGATTTCGCCGAGTCGCTGATCTTCGTAATCAAGCAAGAAGAAGGCGGCCGCTAGCAGTCCGCACGCGCGCTGCGGTCGGCACACTGGCGTCGGCCTCAGCCGGACAAAGCCAGTCATCTAGTTGTGGACATGGGCGGACAATTCCGATTGCCATTCCCGCGACAGGTAGTATTATGCCAAAAGCAAAACTGGCATCACTCCATCCGCTGACGTTCCATGAAGCTCTCAAAGCCATTATCGGCGTTGATCCTGATAGCGTCGGCATTATTTCTAAGCGCCGGAAACAGCGTCGTCGGAAGTCCATTACCATCACCAGTTCCACCAAGGGCCGAAATAAATAAAGGCTTGCCCGAACAGAAAGCAGCACCAAGCCAGCGCGGCGAAACAGAGACTCCGGTGCGGCTGGCCCCAATCAATCCAACACCGGCTGGTGTAGTGAGCAGTTCCGCATCCGATCAGCAGGAGCAAAAATCCAAGCGCGAAAGACTCCTTCCGAGTCTCACCGACTGGATATTGGCAGGCGTCACTTCGGTCTATGCGGTAATCGCTTTCTTCACGCTGCTGGCGATCAATCGTCAGGCAAAGTTGGCTGAGACTGCCGCGATAGCGGCGCAGCAAAGCGCGGAAGCCGCGCAACAGCAAACAGGAACGCTGACTGCGACTCTCATAGCTACTCAACAAGCCGCCGACGCTGCCACGAAGAGCGCCGATACTGGAGAAAGGGCGCGCGTTGGCGCTGAGCGTCCACACATCATTGTGCAGGATTTCAAGATGGAAGGATTCAAGGAGAGAATCGAAGGCGAGAAAAAATCTCTCGCAGCACTTCCGGAACATCAACAGTTGACGATGCCGCGAACGCTGCGCCTTACGTTCAAGATAAAGAACTACGGCAAGAGCCCCGCTTTCCTGACGCAGTCGTTGATCCGGTTCGCGATGGTAGGTCAAATTCCGATTCCCTTCAATTATGGGCCATTGCCGCAACCCTCGCGTGGATGGATTCTTCCGCCCACCGAAGACCGCGCCAGTGAGCGGTTCCTCGAAGGCGGCCAATTGACCGAACAGAATCGAATGCTCGTCGTTGAAGGTAAGAGGCACTTGGTTGTATTCGGCTTTGTGAGATACGACGGTATCTCTTCCAAGGAACATTTCTTCGGCTTCGCCTGCCGCTATGCTGTCGGCGTCGGGTCCGATCCGGGAGGTACGTTTTGGCCCATCGGCGACGAAAACTTTTGGAGATATTCTTAAACCGCTAAAACACCGGCCTGTCACGTAAATCATGCCCACCAAAAGCGTGGGTGTTAAGCCCAACATAATCCCCTATGGGAATGGTTAGGGGTTAGGCTAGCTCAGATTGGGTTCCAGAACGAATCACACTGGTGAATGTCTCAGCTATCTGAGAACGTCGCCAGCGAACCCGTGCAGTTAGATTTGCCACTTTCAACTATGGGAGATCCTCATCGACAAGTCGGCGATCCAAAGAGACGTGGATAATCTGGCTCACGACAGCGTCAGCCGGAATGTCCTTCACTGTGTCATTGATTCTGGTTCTAGGAATTACCGCACAGAAATCAAAGTCCCATCCCGTAACCGGCGCTGACGCATCACCAAATCGGCATTTTGCAGTCCACCCGTAACGCGATATTTCGGCATCGGGTTGAGGAAACCAACGCCTATCATTCGCCTTACCGGCCAGAATCAGCACTTGAACTAGGGCTGCCGATGGGTAGGCGAATCCCTTGACGATTTTGAATAGAGGCACCTTGCCGCCAGCGGGCGACTCAATGACGATCAACGGCTGGAACTCAGCGCTTCGCTGCCTTACTCCAAACAGCACGGCCACAATCACAACGGCCAGAACTCCGAGCAAAAAGCCGAGCGCAGTATTTTGGAACGGGATGGCCTGAATTAGCCTGATCGCAATCACTGCGACACCTGCGCGGATCCAATCGAACAGGCTCCACTTGAAGTACCATCTGTTAAACTCCGGCTCGTTAAGCCACGCACCGATTTTCGACATGCCGACCCCCTGACGGTGAGATTACCTCTCCCGCCGCCAAGGAATAGCCTAGCGGTAGAGGCGCTATCCGTCCACTTCCGGATAATCCACTATGGGAAGGGGTTAGGGGTTAGGGGTTAGGGGTTAGGCTGGCTCAGAAAAGGTTCCAGAACGAATCACACTGGTGAAAGGCGTTAAAACTGGACTCGACCATCGGCGCTGGCGGGACCAACGATTGGAACTCATCGGCTGACTTGCTGTACTTCGGCCACGTCGGCTCGTTAGCCGAGTTTGGGTTGCCAGTCTTCGCGAACTGCGTCCAGTAGCTGATCATCGCGTCGGAGAGTGCCTGCTGGTCGGTCGTAAATGGGAAAACGTCCCCTGTTACAAGCATTAGGTATTGAATTTCCGCGCCGTGAAAGGCGCCCAGCGGAAAGCTTACCCCTGTTACGGTGCCCGGAGGCGCGTTCTCGTCATTGAACTCGTAGGCATAGGTCTTCACGAATTTCGACAATAGCAGATCCGCATTGCGCGCTGGACAGCTGAAGACTCCGTCGGTACCCGAGGCAGCCAATGCCAGATCGCCGCTAGGGTAACTGGCATAGGGATAGTATTCCAATACGTACGGTTCCAATTCCGTTGTCCACAGCGCAGTGACTGCATCCGCGTATTCACCGAAGGTCAGGATAGGATTCCCCGCTAAGTCGTACTCACCAGCTACGAAGTACCTATATTCATCATGGCTGGAGCATCCGACACTTATCGCGACGGAACTGCCCGACGGCGCGAAGCCATCGGTTGTCTCTGCAGTCTCTATTGGCACGATAGCAGGAAAGTAGTCCTGGAAGTCTGTATACGATCCGCTCTCGGCGATCGCGCCGCGGAACAGATGTTTCGCGGTCGGAGACGCAAGATTGCAATATACGCTCTGCCCTCCGGCGGACTCACCGAACATCGTCGCTTTCTTCGGATCGCCGCCAAAGGCCTTGATGTTCTCCTGAACCCACTTGAGCGCCAATTGCTGATCCATCAACCCATAGTTGCCACGTTCATGGCCTTCGGAATCGAGCGCGGCCTGGGCAAGGAATCCCAGCACTCCCAGCCGGTAGTTGATCGTGACAACGATCACTCCTCCCTGGTTCACGAGTGGAGTAGGGTCGTAAAGGTCGCCGCCGCCGGCCGTAAGTCCGCCGCCATGAATCCAAACCATCACCGGCAGGCCGCTTGGCTTCTTGCTTGCGGCGGTCGTCTCGTCGCCGGCTTGTTCTACCGCGTTGCCAGGTTCGGAACCGGACGGCGTGTAAACATTCAGGTACAGACAATCCTCGCTGCCAGTCGGTCCGGGCTGCGTGCACTCATTGCCGAATTGAGTCGCCTCGAAAGTTCCTCCCGCAAACTCCCCGAAAGCCTCTGGCGGCAGCCAGCGCAGAGGCCCCACGGGAGGTGTGGCGTACGGGATGCCGAGAAATTCGTCGACGCCATTAACCGTTGTGCCGAGCACCACTCCGCTTTGAGCGATAGCAAACGGCTCTGGGTATGACGCCGTCTTGGCCGATGCGGTCACTACCGGGCCCAGCGTAAATGCGCAGAAAGCGGCCAATCCGAGGGCAAGCTTGGAAATAACGCCACAGCCCTCGAGCCGCTGGTTCGCCGTCTCGCTGTTCGTCATCCGTTCTGAATCCCCAATGGAACTTGCAACATATGCACAGACGGCCTCCTTACCGCAAGATCCTTTTTGGCCTCCACGGGTTCCAGCCGGGCCGGTAGGAGCGGCTTGCGCGCCGCGCAGTCGTCTGCGATAAGCGAGTTTGAACCTTCTGCAAGCGAGGAATCGACGACGATGAAGCTCTACAACATGAATCTCTCGAACTTTGCCACCAAGTGCCGGCTCGTCATCTACGAAAAGGGACTCAACATCGAGATGGCGCCGATTCCCGGCGGCGATCTCCACTCCGCCGAATACGCGAAGATCAATCCGCTCGGTAAAACCCCGGCGCTCGACGTCGACGGCCTGCTCATCCCCGAGTCCGAGGTGATCAACGAGTACCTCGAGGACAAGTACCCGACTCCGCCGCTGCTTCCCAAGAGCCCCGAGGACCGCGCCAAAGTGCGAATCCTGACCCGATTCCACGACCTCTACCTCGAGCCTCCCCTGCGTGCGCTGTTCGGCCAGATGGATCCGAAAACTCGCGACGAAAAACTCATCGCCGAAAAGGTGGCCGACTTCAAAAACCGGCTCGACCAGCTCGAAAAGATGCTCGCGGGCGGCGGCTTCGCCTGCGGCGCCAACTTCACGCTCGCCGATTGTGCGCTGGTGCCCACGATGTTCTTCGTGACCACCCTGATGCCCGTGTTCGGGGTCATACCGCTCGACGGACATCCGAAGCTCGCGGCATGGTGGACCCACGTCCAGACCCGCCCGTCGGTAAAGAAGGGGCTGGCCGAGATGGGCGAAGCGCTGGCTGTGATGCAGCGCGGCGGCGGCATGCACTAGGGATTCGTCCCGCGATTTTTTATCGGCCAAAAAAGCGGGGGTATCCGCCACGATGCTCCCGCGATCGTCACGGCACGAGGATGAACTGACTATGGCTTATCTCGATCGCGACGGCGTGCGCATCTACTACGAACAGCGCGGCGCCGGGCCCGCCGTGTTGCTCTCGCACGGCTACAGCGCCAGCGCGCGCATGTGGGAGGGTCAGATGGATGCGCTGTCGGACCGCTACCACCTGATCGCCTGGGATATGCGCGGCCACGACCGCTCCGACTCGCCCGACGATCCGGCGCTCTATTCGCACGAGGCCACCATCGCGGATATGGGCGCAGTACTCGACGCTTGCGGCGCGAATCGCGCCGTGATCGCAGGCTTGTCGCTGGGCGGCTTCATGTCGCTGGCGTTTCATCTGGCCCATCCCGCGCGCACTTTGGCGCTGATGCTGTTCGACACCGGCCCGGGCTATCGGAAAGACGACGGGCGCGAGGGATGGAACCGGCTCGCCGAAAGCATGGCAGTCGCGTACGAGAAAAAAGGACTCGCTGCCGCCGGCGCCGGCGCCGAAGTGAGCGTTGCCCGCCATCGCAGCGCGCAAGGGCTTGCGCATGCGGCGCGCGGGATGCTGGCGCAGAAGGACGGCCGCGTGATCGAATCGCTGCCGGCGATCACGGTGCCGACGCTGGTGCTTGTCGGCGAAAACGACAAGCAGTTCCGGCCGTCGGCCGATTACATGTCAACAAAAGTTCCCGGCGCGGAAAAAGTGATCCTCGCGCACGCGGGTCACGCCGCCAATATCGATCAGCCCGCCGCGTTCAACGCCGCCGTGCGCGCATTCCTCGATCGCGTGACCGCATAGCCGCAATCGTCAAGCGTCAGTTCGCTTCTTTGCCGGTGACTGGCTGGAGAACGGTGCCGCGAACCGGCATTATGTATGGGTTGCCGAGATCGGTTCCACGATCTGATTGGCGACAAGTTTGCAAACCTGATTGATCATCCAGGAGGCTGCTCCGAGATTCCTCGAGGACCCACGGGACCGATTCAAGAATGGCTGTTCCTCCACTTTCCGAAATCAACCGCAACCTGTTCGACAAGCTTGTCGATCATCACATCCGGTTCTCGATGGCCAAGCGGCGCAGCGAGTTGTCGAAGCATGACTGGTATCGCGTGACGGCGCTGGTGGTTCGCGACATGCTGGTCGAAAAGATGCTGGCGACGCGTTTGCGTTTCGATCGCAACAATTCCAAGAAGCTCTATTATCTTTCGCTGGAATTTCTGATCGGACGCTCGCTGGAAAACAATCTCTACAACCTCGGCATCATCGACACCTGCCGCGATTTTCTGGCCGAGAACGGAATCGACCTGCGGATCCTGTTCGACGAGGAGCCCGACGCGGCGCTGGGCAACGGCGGCCTGGGCCGGCTGGCTGCATGTTTTCTCGATTCGTTGGCGACCCTCGATCTGCCCGGCTACGCGTATGGCATCAACTACGAGTACGGGCTGTTCCGCCAGGAGATTCGCGACGGTTACCAGGTCGAGCGGCCCGACGCATGGCAGCGCGAAACCTCGCCGTGGCTGGTGGCGCGCCCCGAGCAGTCATGCCGGATTCCGGTTTACGGGCGAATCGACCACCGCATCGATCGCAACGGCGAATACAATCCGGCCTGGGTGGATCGGCGCGTGCTGGTCGGCGTGCCGTCCGATCTGCCGATCGCGGGATACGGCGGACGCACGGTGAACTTTGTCCGCCTGTATTCAGCCGGCGCGTCGGATGAATTCGATATGCAGATCTTCAACGCCGGCGATTACATGAAGGCCGTCGAGCAGAAGATGCTTTCGGAGACCATCTCGAAAGTGCTGTACCCATCCGATTCGGTGGCTGCGGGCCGCGAGCTCAGGCTACTGCAGGAATATTTCTTCGTGGCCTGCGCGGTGCACGATATCGTAGGCGGATTCGTCGCTCGCGGTGAAGATTTCAGTACTTTTCCGTCGCAAGTGGCTATTCAGCTCAATGACACTCATCCCGCATTGACTATTGCGGAGTTGATGCGCGTTTTCATCGACGAGTACGATCAGGAATGGGCGATGGCGTGGGAGATTACGCGCGCCACGGTCGCATATACTAATCACACTCTTCTGCCTGAAGCGCTGGAACGATGGCCGGTGAGCCTGCTGGAACGAGTCGTGCCGCGCCATCTGCAAATCATTTACGAGATCAACCGGCGCTTTCTGGCGGACGTGGAGTCGGTCTCGCGCGACGATCCGGAACGCCTCAGGCGCTTATCGATCGTCCAGGACGGCTACGAAGTCCAGGTCCGCATGGCGCATCTGGCGATCGTCGGCAGCCATTCGGTGAACGGCGTGTCAAAGTTGCACACGGAACTTGTCAAGACGCGCCTGGTGCCCGATTTTTATCAACTCTGGCCCGAGCGGTTCAGCAACAAGACCAACGGCGTCACGCAACGGCGATGGCTGTCGATGGCGAATCCGGGTCTGGCAAGCCTGCTCGACGCGACGATCGGTGAGGGATGGGCTATAGACCTCGGGCAGCTGAGCGCGGTCGAGAAATTCGCGGACGACGCCGAGTTCCAGCAGCGCTTCAGGGCGATCAAACGCGCCAACAAGGAGCGGTTGGCGAGAATCGTGAATCGGCTCGCCGAGGTGGACGTCGATCCCGCCGCGATGTTCGACATACAGGCCAAACGTATCCACGAATACAAGCGCCAGCTCCTGATGGCGCTGGGAATCGTGCATCAGTACCTGCGGCTCGTCGATGACGGCGTCGAACCGCCGATGCCGCGCAGCTACCTGCTCGCGGGCAAGGCGGCGCCCGGCTATTGGGCGGCGAAAATGATCATCAAGTTGATCAACAACCTCGGTCAGGTGATCAACAACGACCCGAAAACACGGGAATTGATCAAGGTCGCCTTCCTGCCGGATTACCGGGTCTCGCTCGCGGAAAAAATCATTCCGGCTGCCGACGTTTCCGAACAGATTTCCACCGCCGGCCGCGAAGCATCCGGCACCGGCAACATGAAGTTCGCGATGAATGGCGCGCTGACGGTGGGAACTCTCGATGGCGCGAATATCGAGATTCGCGAAGCCGTCGGTGCGGAAAATATATTCATTTTTGGCCTGACCTCCGATCAGATTGAGGATCTCACGTTGAAGGGTGGATACCAGCCGCGCGCCTACTACGACGCTGACCCGCGACTCAAGCGGGTGCTCGACGAGTTGGCGTCCGATCGCTTTTGTCCCGGCGAGCCGGGGCTGTTCAGATGGGTTCGCGACGCGCTGGTCAACCGCGATGACTATTTCCTGATGGCGGATTTCGGCTCGTATATTGATATCCAGTCAGAGGTATCGACTGAGTATCAACATCCGGAGATCTGGACGCGAAAGGCTATACTCAATCTCGCGCGGATTGGCGCGTTTTCGAGCGACCGTGCGGTTGCGGAATACGCTCGCGAGATATGGCATCTCGGCCAATCATGACTTGACCGGCGCCGAATCGAGCCGCGCGCGAAGCAACCGGTCAGGCGTCCGCAATCAGCCTCAAGCCCAGCATCGCCGCGGCGCCGCTGAGCGCATCGTCGAAGCAGGCGAAGCTGACCGACGATCGAATCGCCGCCTGGAGCAAATCGGCCGTTGCAAGGTGCAACGCGTCGTAGGCGCGCAAGCGATATTGTTCCGCCAGATCCCCCGCACGGCGGATCGTCGTGGCGTCGACCGGTAACCGATTGAGCCGGGTCCAGTCGCGCTCGAATTCGCGCTTGTGCCGCCGCAAGGCAGCGTCGTCGATGTCAGCCAGGCGATGCTTTCGCGCCAACGCCGACCTGGTCTCGACATATGCGACGAGGCTTGTCGCAACCAGATCCGCCCGAGCCACCGCCTCCTTCACCTCGGTACTGCCCAGCTCTCGCGCGTAGAGCTTCACGAGAGCGGAGGTGTCCAGGTAGAGGATCACCTCCGCTCCTGGAGCACCAACTCAGCAACCGCTTTCTGGCCTCGGCCGATAATGATTGGACGCGACGACCCACGAGGCTTGCCATCCCTGGCCGCGAGCATGCCCGGGATCCGCTTCAGACGCCGCTGGAGTTCCGAGGCGGCCGGCTCCGGGCTGGCCGCCGTAGCCAGCGCCAGCAACCGCGCAATGGGCCGGCCACGCGAGGTAATTATCACATCCTCGCCGTTGTCGGCCTTCTGCAGGTACATAGATAGCCGCGCCTTGAACTCGCGCACTGATGCTTTCATGAGACCACATTATAGACAATGTGGTCACATCGCGCTATGGCGAAGGGCGATCTCCGGAGTTTACTTCCGGACCGGGCGCAGAATTTTTTGCAGCCATTCGCCGCCGATCGCGCCGGTCATCGACGACCTTGCGCCACCCGGCGCCACCGGCTCAGGGGTGGCGCGGTGGCCGGTAATCTCCACGATGTGAATGCGGTAGAAGAACGCCGCCAGCGGGCGTTCTGTGTCGTGCAGTATCGTTTTCGCGTAACCAGGCTCCCACCAGATGGCGTTGCGTTCCAGCAGTTTTTTGCGGGCGTATTCGCGGGCGCCGCGCCATTCGGGGATATTTGGCAGTTCCTCGTAGCGGCCGAAGACGATCACGCTCACCCACTGCTGCGGACTTACCACCTCGTCTGCTTCGACGCAGACCTTGGGGTTGGCGCGCATCCACTCGATCTTTTGCCCGACGGTGGAGAAGCTGTATAGGTACTCATTGTCGTAGGCGAAATAGACCGGCACAACGTATGGCTGAGTCTTTTGGGCGCACGCCAGTCTGCCGAGATGCGCACGGGCCAGCAGGTCCAGACTCTCCTGCCTGCTCAGTTCCTGGATCAGCATGACTATGACTCTCCGGCGCCATCCGCTATGAGGCGGCATTTATTTGCGCTGCTGGCGAATAAGAATACACATACAATTGGTTCACTACTCGTGCCACGGGAGATTGGTAACCTGCCGAACATTTTCATCAAAAATCGGGCGCGCACCGCGTTGCAGACCGTTTGCGTCAGCGTCGAGGCGCTGACGTGTATCCGACCGCGCCAATTGACTGCCGCTGAGAAGCCAACTTATTTGGCAGGCGGATTGCAATAGTAAGAAAGTTCGAAAAGACGATCAGGTTGCATTGAAAGGGGCGATAAAAATGCCAGCCGCGGCCGCCGACCCGCTCGGCGGCCTGAGTCACGACGAGGCGGCGCGGCGCCTGAAGCGGTACGGGCCTAACCGCCTGGTGCGCGCATCGCGCGGCGCCGCAATCCTGGCGTTTCTCAGAACCGCCGCGGACCCGATGGCATTAATGCTGGCCGCGGCCGGCGCGGTTTACTACGCGCTGGGCGAGCGGACCGACGCGTACGTCCTGTTCGCAGCGATCGTTCCGGTGCTTGCCGTCGATGTAATCCTCGAGGCGCGATCGCGCACCGCTCTCAAGAAGCTTGCGGGCGTCGTCGCGCCGCGGGCGCGAGTGGTTCGCAGCGGTGTCCAGACCGAGGCTGCGACCGCGGACCTTGTCCCCGGCGATCTGCTGGCGCTGAAAGAGGGCGACATCGTTCACGCCGATGCGGTTGTGCGTTCGAGTTCCAATCTCGCGCTCGACGAATCGCAGCTCACCGGCGAAGCGGAACCCGTTTCGAAGCGGCCGTGCGAAACACCCGGAGCCATGCCGGATGCCGCGGAGGACAGCCGCGTGTATGCGGGCTCGCGCGTGCTCGAGGGCCAGGGGTTTGCCGAGGTAACGGCGACCGGGGAGCGCACCCGCTATGGCGACCTGGCGCGCCTGGTCGCGGAGGTCGGCCCGCGTCCTACCCCGCTTGAGCGCAAGACCGGGCGCATGGTGCGCTGGATGGTCGGCGTGGCGATTACCGTTTCGGCGCTGCTGTTTGTCGTGCGCATGCTCGGCGGCGCGCCGGCGGGCAAGGCGTTTCTGTATGCGGTCAGCCTCGCGATGTCCGCCGTTGGCGAAGAGTTCCTGCTGGTGCTGACGATGTTCCTGAGTATCGGAGCGTATCGCCTTAGCCAGCACGGAGTCCTGGTGCGCCGCCTGGCCAGCGTCGAGACGCTCGGCTCAACCACCGTCATCTGCCTCGACAAGACCGGCACTCTGACGGCCGGCGAGTTCGTGCTCGAGGAGCATCTGCCGCTGGGGCCGGAGATGCCGGAGGACGCGTTGCTCGAGGCGGCCGCGCTCGCCTGCGAGCCTCAAGCCGCCGACACGATGGAGAGAAAGATTCTCGCCCATTGCACGGAGCACGGGATCAACGTCGATGCGCTTCACTCGCGATGGCATCTGGAGCACGACTACGCGTTCGACCCGGTCGGCAAACACATGTCGCACGTCTGGAGCAGCGGCGACGGCGCCGGGGGCGCACAGCGAATCGTGGCGAAGGGCGCGCTGGAAGGGATAATCGAGCATTGCGATCTGTCGCAGGCGGATTTCGCTCGCGCCGAGAGCGCCAATGCCGAGATGGCGGGGCGCGGAATGCGCGTGCTTGCCGTGGCCGGCCGCGATGCGCGGCCGGGCGGATTCAACGGCGTGCGCGGGTCGGACGAGCGCGGGCTTCGTCTGTTCGGGCTGCTCGGGTTTCGCGATCCGCTGAGAGCCGCGGTTCCCGACGCGGTCGCGCAATGCCAGCGCGCCGGGGTGGAACTCAAGCTGATTACCGGCGACCACGCGCTCACCGCGCACGCAATCGCCGACGCCGCCGGAATCGCGCACAGCGACGACGGCATCGTCACCGGCGCGCAACTCGACAGCGTTGACCAGCCGGCCTTCGAAGGGCTGGTTCGCCGCTGCAGCATCTTCGCGCGCATCCGCCCCGAACAAAAATATGCGATCGTCGAGGCGCTGAGGCGCGCGGGCGAAGTCGTCGCGATGACCGGCGACGGGATAAACGACGCGCCGGCGCTGCGCCGGGCGGACATTGGCGTGGCGATGGGCCGGCGCGGAACGGAGGTCGCACGCGCGGCTGCGGACATCGTGCTGCTCGAGGACGATTTCTCCGCGATGGTCGCAACGATTCGCGAAGGCCGGATTTTGCTCGACAACATTCAGCGCGCCTTCCTTTACCTGGTCGGCTTCAAGGTGATGCTGGTATCGCTCACGCTGTTGGCGCCGGTCTTCGGCCTGCCGCTGCTGCTATTGCCGGTGAATTTGGTGTGGCTCGAGATGATCGTACACCCGGTCTCCGCGCTCGCTTTCGAGGGCGAGCCCGCCGTCGATGACGTGATGCGGCGGCCGCCGCGTCCTCCCTCAGCGCCGATCGTCGAGCGACCCGCCGCTTACCGTGCGGCTTTATCCGGGGCGCTGCTGACGGTGATGGCGCTTGCGCTCTTCGCGCTTCGACTCCGCGACGGCGAGAACTACGCCCGCAGCGTCGCGATGGTCGTCGCCGTGGTGGGGAGCCTGTTTCTGGTCTGGGCGGAGTACGCAGGGACCCGTCGATGGTGGCGGGTTCGCGCGCCGGAGCAGCGGCGATTCTGGCTTGTGATCTTTGCCGTAGCCGCCAGTCTGCCGGCATTCATGCTGACGCCGCCGCTGGCTAAGCTGCTGATGATCCGCCCGATTGCTCCCGCCGATTGGGGGATCGCAATATTGGCGGCGGCGATCGCCGTCGGTTGGCGCGCGTTCGGCACCCGCAGCGTCAGATAGGTTTTGTCGATCACGTCTGTGACCGGGCATTGTCGCCATGCGCTAACCGAGACATCGCCGCATCATCCTTTCTAGCCGGTCGCATTCGATCCTTTGCATTCAGGCGGAGTACAATTGCCCAATGCCATGCTCACTTGGGCCGCAACTGGCTGGCGATGCGCAACTCTGCCGAACCTGAAGAGCTTCTCGAATGACGCGACGACCGCCGCGCGCCACAGTGTCCGAAGCGGACGATAGGCCAACTATCGTTACTCGCGACTCGGACCCGGACAGGCGGCCCTCCGCGCGGAGCTTGCGCGGACTCGACTGGCTCAACTTCCTGCTCGCCGACGTGCAAAGCGGTGTGGGGCCGTTCCTCGCGATCTACCTTGCCGGCTATGGCTGGAACGAGCAGCGCGTGGGCCTTGCACTCACGATTGGAGGAATCGCCGGTATCGCATCGCAAACACCGGCCGGCGCTTTGGTGGACCGGCTCAAGTCCAAAAGAGCGCTGATTGCGGCGGGAGTGGCCGCCTTGGCTATCGGCGCTCTCTTCATTGCGTTCTTTCCGTCGTTCTGGCCGGTGGTGACAGCGCAAGTGCTTATCGGCGCAATGTCCAGTTTCTTCATGCCTGCCATCGCCGCAATCTCTCTTGGGATTGTGGGACATAGACTCTTCAATCTCCGCCAAGGACGAAACCAGGCATTCAATTCGGCCGGCAACGTGGTCGCCGCCCTAATGATGGGGCTGATCGGTTATTTCATTTCGAACCGCGGCGTCTTTTTCTTTGTCGCGGTTCTCGCAGTCCCGACGATCCTGTCGCTGTTGCTCATCCGCCCCGACGAGATCGACTACGAACTGGCCAGGGGAGCCAGGGACGGCGAGGATGATCGAAATCCGGCAAGTGTCCTGGAACTGATCGAGGATCACCCGCTGATGATCTTCCTGTGCTGCGCGGTCATGTTTCATTTCGCCAACGCAGCGATGCTTCCGCTGCTCGGCGAGATGCTGGCGAAAGGCAAGGGTCGCACTTCGATGATGTTCATGTCCGCCTGTGTCGTGACAACGCAGTTCACGATCACACTGCTCGCGGCACGGGCAGGCCGGAGTGCGGGCTCATGGGGCAGAAAGCCCCTGCTGCTCGTAGGATTCGGAGTGCTGCCGATCCGCGGCGTCCTTTACACCCTCACCCACAACCTCTACCTGCTGGTCGGCATCCAGGTGCTCGACGGCATCGGCGCCGGCATTTTCGGCGTCGTTTCCGTATTGGTGATCGCCGACCTGACGCGTGGCACCGGGCGGTTTAATCTTACGCTCGGCGCGATCGCAACGGCCGTGGGAATCGGCGCGGCTCTAAGTCAAACGATCGCCGGATCTATTGTTCACCACTTCAGTGACCGAGCCGGGTTTCTGTTCCTGGCCTCCGTGGCGGCGGCGGCCTTTGCGATCCTGTGGCTCTTCATGCCCGAAACCCTTGACTGGAAAGCCGGCGCTCACGCGCCGACGTCGGTGGCGAAGCGTTGACGATTGCCAATGACACTATCTGGGCAATCGCCGCGCTGAGCACCCTTGGTGTGATCGTCCGCCCTTGGAACCTGCCCGAGGCGACCTGGGCTGTGACCGGCGCGGTCATGCTGATCGTGTTCGGTCTGCTGCCATGGAGCGACGCGCTGAAAGCGGTCGCCAAGGGGACCGATGTGTACCTGTTTCTGAGCGGCATGATGCTGCTGGCGGAGTTGGCGCGCAAAGAGGGTTTGTTTGACTTTCTGGCCGGGCGAGCCGCTCGCTTGGCGGGCGGCTCCGCGGCGAAGCTGTTCGCGCTGGTTTATGGCGTCGGCACAGTAGTTACAGTTTTTATGTCGAACGACGCTACTGCGGTCGTCCTCACGCCAGCCGTGTTCGCCGCGACCAAGGCCGCCAAGGTGAAGGACCCGCTGCCCTACCTGTTGATCTGCGCGTTTATAGCAAACGCGGCAAGCTTCGTCCTGCCGATCTCAAATCCAGCCAACCTGATCATCTTCCGCGACCACATGCCGCCGCTGCTGCAATGGCTCGGGCGATTCGCGTTGCCATCGATCCTGTCGATCGCGGTTACCTATGCTGTCCTGCGGTTCACGCAGAGCGATTCGCTGCGGCAGGAGGTAATGGCCGCTGAGGTCGATGTACCTGGCCTGTCCAGCGGCGGCCGCATGACCGCTTGTGGCATCGTGGGCACGGGAATCGTGCTGCTGCTTGTCTCCGGCTTCGGCGTTGACCTTGGACTGCCGACATTTGTGGCCGCAGTCGCGACTGCCGCCGTAGTGCTTTTTCTAAAGCGCCAGTCACCGTGGAGTGTGATGAAGGACGCTTCCTGGGAAATCTTGCCGCTGGTGGCCGGTCTGTTCGTGCTGGTAGAGGCGCTTGATCGCAGCGGCGTGCTCAAAGCGCTCATTCATATTCTGCAGATAGGAGCAGATCGCTCTGCGATGGTGACGACTTGGATAGCGGGCGTGACTCTGGCCCTGATTTGCAACCTGGTCAACAACCTGCCGGCCGGTCTGCTGGCAGGCTCGGTTGTGTCTGCTGCGCATGTACCGCGGCAGGTCGCCAGCGCAGTGCTCATCGGGGTGGACCTCGGACCGAATTTGTCAGTTACCGGATCGCTGGCAACCATCCTGTGGCTGTCCGCGCTGCGGCGGGAAAATCAGAATGTGAGCGCCTGGAGTTTTCTGAAACTCGGTGCGTTGGTGATGCCGCCGGCTTTGATTCTCGCGATTGCGGGACTGCTGGTCACCGGCTCCGTTCGCTAGTCCGTCCAGCGCCGAAACCTTTCGGGGATCGCAATATTGGCGGCGGCGATCGCCGTCGGTTGGCGCGCGTTCGGCACGCGCGGCGTCAGCCCTTCGGCAAGCCCAGCACGCGCTCACCGATGATGTTGCGCTGGATTTCGCTGGTGCCGCCCGCGATCGTAAACTCCCGCGCGGCGAGTATCCGGCTGGCCCATTTGCCACCTTCGACGGCTCCACGCGACCCGCTCTCCAGATTCGCGTAAGCACCGAGCATCTCGTCGGCGAACATCGCCATGCGCAGGCTGAGTTCCGTCGCGCACAGTTTCCCGATCGAACTCTCCGCGCCGGGCACTCGCCCCTTGAGCTGTGCGGTCATCGCGCGATAACGGCCGAGCCGGATACATCGCGCCTCCGCGGCAAATTGCGCGAGCTTCTGGCGGATGTACGGGTTGCTCCACGCGGGCACGGCGTCAAAAGCCACGGTCTTCGCCAGCGCGATCAATTCGCCCATCGTGCGTTCCACCGGATGACGCACTCCGCCCGACGCCCGCTGAAACATCAGCGTTGCGATCGACACTTGCCACCCTTCGTTCAGCTTGCCGACCATGTTCTGCTTCGGCACTCGCACGCCGTCGTAAAAGACCTCGTTGAATCCCATCTCGCCGGTGATCTGCATGAGCGGCCGGATCGTGATTCCCGGACTGCGCAGATCAACCAGCAGATACGAAATTCCTCGATGCTTGGGCGCGGCCGGATCGGTGCGGACCAGCAGTACCTGGTAAGCCGCGCGATGCGCGTTGCTGGTCCATACCTTCTCGCCGGTGACCACGAACGAGTCGCCGTCGAGCACCGCGCGGGTCTGAAGTCCCGCCAGATCGGAACCTGCGTTAGGTTCCGAGTATCCCTGGCACCAGATTTCTTCGCCCGTGAGCATCGGCGCCAGGTAGCGTTTTTTTTGCTCCTCGGTGCCGAGCAGCATTATCGTCGGGCCGATCCGATCGACCGCGAAATTGTTCGCGCCGTACAGCGGCAGCCCGAGCCGCAAAGCCTCGTCCTGGTAAATCGATTGCTCGACCACCCCGGCTTCGCTCCCGCCCCAATTCTTCGGCCAGTGAAGCGCGAGATACCCGGCGTCGTGCAACCGCCGATGGTACGTGAGGATCTTCTGCCAGAGTTCGTCGTCGCGGCTGTAGAGCAGGCTCTCGATTGTTACGCTTGGCGACTCGACCAGATCGCCAAATAGTTCCGACGCCGTCGCCTCCATCCATGCGCGCAGCCGGCTGCGGAATTGCTCCTGCTCTGGTGTGTAGTCGAAGTCCACCGAACTAGACGTTTGCAAGCCGCCTGCCGGCAGCTGGTCCTGCGCTACGCGAACAACATTCTTCTGAGCGCCGGGAACAGGCGCATTTCCTCGCTATCGATCAAATCGTCGAGCTTCACCGCCAGCACACATAGAGCTTTGCCGGCCACGGCCACAACTTTATCCGCATCTTTCTCGAACGACACTCCGTTAAGCTTGGCTATCAGCGAGCGCATTTCGAGGTGGCTCTGCTTGATTCGCTCGATCACCTCGGGAGCAAGGCCGCCGGCAAGTTCCGCCCACGGCAGCACTGTTTCATCTTCGCTCAACAGATGCTGATTGAGTCGCGGCTTGAGAGTTTCCCAACAGCGCTGCGCCTGCGCACGCATCTCGCGATCCGACGGCTTGAAGCCCAAAATGGCGCCTGCCACTGCCGCGTCCAGCAGCCGCATCCCCAGCCGGTATTGTTCACGGTCCAGTTCTTCCGTGAGTTTTCTGATCTGGCCCGTGCCGGGGGCCTTTTCGGCCCCGATCGCTAATGGCTTCTTGGCGGTAGTCATATTCATCGTCCTCACGATTGCAAACTGACTCTAGCAGGATGTTGAAAATTTGGGATCAGTCGTCGTTTTCGATTTCAAGCTTTTCAACACCCACCCCTGCCTGCCGTTGTATCCGTTGAACACACAGCCTGTTTCCCTTGGCGACACTACCGGATCAAATCGACGGATTTCACGATTTCGATATCGAGACGAAACAGCGTCGACATTTCGTGCTTTCGACTGAAATAAGCAAAGATCTAGTTCCGCATAACCAAGCGCATAAGGCCGTCTCATCATTGATCGCAGCGATACTTGCGGCCATCCGATCATTTATGCCAGAAGTTCCCGGAGATATTGGCCGATGGGCCGTGATGTTCAGCAGGGGACGGCTGATCTTCTGGGCACAAATGTTGCTCCGCGACGAATGCGCCGACTACTTGGGCGCCGATTGGAGGAATTATGCCAGCCAGACGAATTTTCTCGATATTTCTCCTCGCATTTGGCCTCGTGGCGTTATCACGGGTGGGTCTGGCGCGCGCGGCCGACAGCGACGGCAGCGCCGCCGATCTCAAGGAAATCAAAAGCGAGATGCGTCAGTTGCGCGAGGAGCGCAAGCGTGACCGCGAAGTAATTCACTCGCTCGAGATCAAGGTTCAGCAACTCGAGACGAAGGATTCAAAGGTCGCGGCCACCACTGAGCAGTTGCACGCCACGGATCAGAAGCTCAAGGAGACGACCCTCGAGCTTCAGCAGACTAACGCCCAGGTGCAGACTTTGCAGACCAAGGTCGATGCGCCGATCGCGGCGTCGGAGTTTGGCGATGCGGTTAGTCGATACCTCGGAACCCACTCGTTCACCGTGGCCGGTGCCGCCGGCGGCAGCTTCATCTATGACCAGCAAAGCGGCGGCCTCGACGGCGTTTCTCATGTATCGCAGAATTCGTTCTTTTTCGATTGGGAGCCGATGTTTCTGTATCGCCCGACTGACTGGATCATGTTCGAGGGCGTGATCAGCACCGCGTTTGGAAGTACCGGGACGGGAGCCGATCTGTCGACCGCTGATTTTCAGATTTTTCTTAACGACTATATGACGGTCGTGGCCGGGCTTTTCGATCAGCCGTTCGGTGACTGGTACGAGAACCAGAGCCCGATGTGGGTGAACCGGTTTGTCACGGCGCCGCTGCCGTTTGGAGTTGAGCCCGTGGTTCCGCCGGGGGAGATTGGAGTCCAGCTTCGCGGCGGCATGCAATTCGGCGCGCTCGGTCAGGATTTCGACTACACCGTCTGGGGCGGAAACGGCCCCAATTTCAGCTCCAACGTCCTCGGCGCCGCGCTCTCGAGTCCAACCGCCGTCGCCAACAGCCAGACCAACGGCAAATCGATCGGCGCGCGTTTTCGCATCTATCCGCTCCCGGTAGATTCTCAAATGGGCCGCCTCGAGCTCGGAGCCTCCACCTACAACGGCAAGTGGGCAAATGGAAATTGGTACAATTCATGGGGCGTCGATTTCAACTACTTCATCGGCAACTTGCAGGCCCGCGGAGAATGGATGGAATCGTACCGTCAGATGCCCGACGGTATGGGCTCTGACAATCGCCAGGGATGGTACGTGCAAGCCGGTTACGTCCTGAACGATCTCAACGTCCCGTGCTTCCCCGACAAGCTCAACGGCTATCTCCATCGATTTGAGCCGCTGGTGCGCTATTCGGGAGTCAACCAGCGCGCCGTTGCAAGCGACGACATCGAGGCCGCTACCGGCGTCGGCCAGGGCGGCTTCCAGACCGGTCTGGTTCCCGATTTCGGCATCAACGGGTCGCCGGCCACCTACGCGCCACACGCTCGCGAAGTCGCGTTGGCTCTCGACTATTGGATCGCACCATCGATCGTTTGGCAGAACGAATTCGACCTCGAGTTGCCGCAAAATGGAGGAGCATTCGTCTCACCCAGCGGCGCGGTGACACCCGCGGGTCCAATTCCCAACGATCGCGCCTTCCTCAGCCAATTCACGATCGGATTCTGAGCGGAGTCATGGCCATGAGAAAAATATTCGCGGCAATCGTACTTGCGACTCTAACGATCGGATTTGTCGGCGCTCCCGCTTCGGCTCAGGAGAATCTTTCCCCGGCCGAGCACAGACGCCTGTTTCGGGAGGGCGCCCAACTCTGGCCGGTTTACTGCAACACCTGCCATAATGCGCGACCGGGATCCGAGAAGGCGCCCTATGAGTGGGACCTGATCATCATGCATATGCGCACGCTGGGAAATTTACCGGCCGGCGACACCAGGGCGCTGGTGGAATACCTCAAGGCCCGTTGAATCGCCCTCGGCGGCGCGAACATTGAACCGGAGGACAACGTGAACCGACTTATCTCGACCATTGGTGTGTGCGCGATCATCGCATGCGCGTTTGTGCCTGCGCGCGCGGCCGACATGGCTGCCGCCAAGCAGAGCTACAATACGTTTTGTATGAAGTGCCACGGCACCGATGGCCAAGGCGACGGTGCTGCCGCGGCTACCCTTGCCACCAAGCCTCGCAATTTCACTGATTGCGCGACGATGGGCAAGATTACCGACGAGACCCTGTTCAACGCGATCAAGAACGGCGGCGCCTCGGTTGGTCTCAGCAAAGATATGCAGGCGTGGAGCACCGGTTTCGGGGACGACGAGATCCACGACCTCGTCGCTTACGTCAGGGCCTTCTGCAAGAAGTAAGCGCGACCTCGATGCCCGATGGAAATTTGATTGACGCGATCCCGCGCGACTTGTGGTGGTTTCGCAAGAACGTGCCGTGCCTTGAAGCGTGCCCGGTCAAAACCGACGCCGGCCGCTACGTTCAACTGGTCGCCGAAGGACGCCTGGCCGAAGCATATCGCGTTGCGCGATCGCCCAATCCGATCGCGTCCATATGCGGCCGCGCTTGCGGCGCGCCATGCGAGGACGCGTGCCGCCGCGGCAAGATCGACGCGCCCGTGACGATTCGCGCGCTCAAGCGCTTTCTCACCGAGCAATTCGGCCCCGAAGCACTCTCGGCCCGCGGCATCCGTGACATGATCGCCGGACCATCCGGCGGCGGCAGCGTCACTCCCGGTCATCTCGATATTCTCGGCGCACGGCCCGACGCCGGCGCGCCCAGGCGCAAAGTCGCAGTCGTCGGCGCGGGTCCGGCCGGGCTCGCATGCGCACACGATCTGGCCGTGATGGGCTACAGCGTCACGGTTTTCGAGGCGATGCCGCATCCGGGCGGGATGCTTCGCTACGGGATTCCCGCCTACCGTCTTCCGCGCGACGTGATCGACTGCCAGGTCGGCGAGATCGAAGCGCTGGGTGTCGAGTTTCGCTACTCGACGCCGCTTCGACCCGGCTTCGGAGTTCAAGAACTCAAAGAGCAGGGCTATGAAGCTATCTTTCTCGCCGTTGGAGCGTCGCGCGGCCGCGCGGTGCCGATCGAGGGGGTCGATACCGACGGCGTGATCAAGGCGATCGACTACCTGCTCAATATCCATCGCGGCTTCCGCGTTCCGCTCGGCGGCAAGGTGGTCGTTATAGGCGGCGGCCTGGTCGCCATCGATGCGGCCCGAACCGCGGTTCGCACCCTCCTGCCCGGACTCGTCATGTCGCAGGAGGAAGAACAGAGCGTCGCGGCCGGCACGATGCGCGTCGCACTCGATGCGGCGCGCGAGGCGGCGCGGCGCGGTGCGCTCGAAGTTACGGTCGCCAGTCTTGAGTCCGAGCCCGAGATGCCGGCGATGAAATCCGCGCAGGGCCGCGAGGAACTCGATATCGCGCGCGACGAGGGCGTCACTTTTCTCCCCGGTTGGGGCCCCAAGCGAATCGTCAGCCGCGACGGCCATGCGGTCGGAATCGAATTAGTCAAATGCGTCAGGGTATTCGATGAAGCGGGCCGCTTCCGGCCGCAATTTGACGAAAACGATCGCCGCGTCGTTGACGCCGACGGCGTGATCCTCGCCATCGGGCAGGCGCCGGACCTGTCGTTTATCAAGCCGCAAGATGGTGTCACCATCACGCCCGCCGGAACTGTCAAGATCGACCCGGTCACTCTCGAAACCGGCATCGCCGGCGTATTCGCAGGCGGCGATGCGGCCTTTCCACCTTCCCTGCTGATCACCTGTGCACAGCACGGCAAGGTCGCCGCGCGCGGCATCGACGCCTATCTCCGCGGGATACCGCTCGGCCAGCCGCGCATGCACGTCACCATCGAGGAGCTGCCGACCGACAGCTACACGATGGTTGAACGTTACGAGCAGAAGCCTCGCGAGGTTCCGCTGGTCCCGCTCTCGCGCCGCACCGGAATCACCGAAGTCGAGTCCGTGTTAAGTCCGGGCGACGCGCACGAGCAGGCCGAGCGATGCCTCTACTGCCATATCCATCCGATCTACAACGGCTCGGCATGCATTCTGTGCAATCGATGCGTGGACATTTGCCCGGAGCATTGCCTGCATTTCGCCCCCGCCGGCGAGATCGCCGATCAGGAGCGGGTTGCCGGCGTGATGACGGAGGCGCCGACGCGCAGTGCTTTTCTCTACGACGAGACCAAATGCATCCGTTGCGGCCTGTGCGCGATCAGGTGCCCGACCTCGGCGATTACCATGGAACGCTTTCAGTTCGAAGAGACGGCCGTCTGATGGACAGCGATCGGCGAAGAATTCTGCGCTTCATCGGCAAAGGCTCGGTGTTGGCCGCCTTCCTTGGCCAGATCGGCGCTGCCGGCAGGGCATTCTATCCCAACGTGCTCTACGAGCCGCCCAGCCGCTTCAAACTCAAGCGCCCCAACGATTACCCCGACGGCTACACCTTTGTCGAAGCGCACCGCCTGTTTGTGATTCGTCAAAAGGAGGCGTTCCACGTCATCTCCGCCATCTGCACGCATCTGGGATGCACAGTGCAGTGGAAAGATACCGAGTTCGATTGTCCGTGCCATGGCAGCCGCTTTAATCCCGACGGCACGGTGATTTCGGGCCCTGCGCCACGTCCTCTCGATTGGTTTGCGACGACCGTTTCGCCCGACGGGTTCCTCGAAGTTGACAGCGCCACCGACGTTGCGCGCGACTTCAGGCTGCTCGTCGGCGGAAAAGGCAAGGCTTGATCCGTGGGCGATAAGATCAAGGCGCTCTGGCGCAAGACTTTGTGGGCGTGGTCGCCTGACAGCGAGCGCGAATCGTCGGAATCAATCGTCAAGAACTTCTGGCTCCACTGGTTCCCGGCCAAAGTCGCGCGCGCCAGCATGGATTGGAACTACTCCTTCTGGCTCGGCACCGCGTCGGCATCGCTGCTGATGATCCTGACCGTCACCGGCGTGATGCTGATGTTCTATTACGTGCCGTCCACCGAGCGCGCCTACGGAAGTATCAAGGATCTGGAATACGCCGTCAGCTTCGGCCGCCTGCTCAGAAATCAGCATCGATGGGCGGCGGAGGGGATGGTTGCGGTTGTTTATATCCACATGGCGCGAGTGTTCTTCACCGGCGCGTACCGCGGCACCCGCGCGATCAACTGGGTGGTCGGGGTAATTCTTTTCCTCGCGACATTGCTTCTGTCCTTCACCGGTTACCTGCTGCCGTGGGACCAGCTCGCATTCTGGGCGATCACCGTGGGCACCAGCATCGCGAAGCAAGCGCCGGTGGTCGGACCTACTATCCAATTCATTCTGCTTGGCGGCAATGAGATCGGACAGCAGACCTTGCTGCGTTTTTACGTGCTGCACGTTTTCTTCCTGCCGGTCTTCGCGTTGGTGCTGTTCGCTTATCACATGTGGCGCGTGCGCAAGGACGGCGGTCTCGCGGCGATCGAGCGCGTCCGCCATGAGCGCGCGATGGCGCCGAAGGCGACTCCCAAGACCAAAAGTTACTCGCTGTTCGGGATTACGCCGGGCACCTCCGTGCAGGTGATGAGTTCGACCGGTCTCGAAGAGTCCGATCAGGTTTTCTCGTCGCCGAATATGTCGCGGCGAATCGCGCTGGTCTTCCTGGTCGTGTTCAACATCACGCTGCTGGCCGCGTTGATGTTCAATGCGCCGCTGGAGGGTCTCGCCAATCCATCGGTGACGCCCAATCCGGCGAAAGCGCCGTGGTATTTCGTCTGGCTGCAGGAGTTGGTCGCTTCAACAACTGTTCGCATGGGCGGGTTTACCGTCAGCGGCGCGTTGCTGGGCGGAATACTGCTGCCCGGATTTCTGCTCGCCGTGCTCACGCTATGGCCGTTCATCGATCGTTCGTCACTTCGGACCGAGGGGCGATGGCTCGCCCCCGAGCGCAGGCGGCAGAACGTAACCTTCGCGCTGGCGACGCTCGCGATCATCGTGCTGATCGTGGTCGGGGTTTACTTGCGCGGTCCCTACTGGCGGATCTACTGGCCCGGACAGCCGCGCCCCGAGATGCCGCGGCTTTACTGAAATGGCTGAAATCGGCAACAAGAACGAATCGTTCGAGGCCAAGGACTTCGGCTGGATGGTCGCGATGTCGGTCCTGTTCTTCGGGCTGGTCGTGGTTGGCTTCTGGTTTGAGTTCAGCACCGATTGGGGAGCTTATCAGCGTGAGTTTCCTCAACTGCTGAGCCACTACGGTAAAGTCGAAGACGCGCGCGACTTCCGCGAGGGCATCAAACAGATCTGGATACCCAAGATTGGCGTCACCGATCGCTGCATCACGTGCCATCTCGGCTACGAATGGTCTTCGGTTCTTCCGGCCACGATCGCCGAGCCGCTGAAGCCGCACACGATGAACGATTGGCTCGCGAAGCATGAATTCGAGCGCTTCGGATGCACGCCATGCCACGGCGGCGACGGATCGGCAACAACTCTCGCGGGATCTCATCAAGGGGGAAAGGGATGGGAAGATCCAATGCTCTCGCGCGCGCTGGCAGAGCGAAACGGGCTCACGATGAACGAGATGATGCAGATGCGATGCAACTTTTGCCATCGCCGTGATGCCGCGACGCCGGGGATGGACGAGATCAATCTCGCCAAACGGCTCATCGTCAAGAAAAAGTGCCTGATCTGCCATACCGTCGAAGGGCGCGGCGGCAACACCGGACCCGAGCTGACCTACGAGGGCGACAAAAACCCCGAGTTGCTGAGCTTCGCGCACGTCAACGGCGAACGCACGATGTTCAATTGGAACGTGCAGCATCTGACGCAGGCGAGCGTGGTTACGCCGAACACGCAGATGCCCGATTTCAACATGAAGCCCGAGGAATCGAGAGCGCTGACGCTGCTTCTGCTCAGCTGGCGGCGGCTGCCGTATCCCCCGGAATACATCCCGGATCCGGAATTGGCCGCAGCGGCGATGCAACCGTCGCCGTCGCCTGCCTCAAGCGCGACTCCGGCTCCGGCCGCGACGCCTATCGCGCGTTGAGTATTCCGAGTTAAATATCGTTTGGTGAATCGATGAAGCTGAAATTGTTGGCGTCAATCTTTGCGCTAGGCGCCGCGCTGTCCGTCGCGCAGCCCGCGCTGTCTGCGGGCAATGACGTGAGCGACGGGCACCGTTATTTCCTTCGCTACTGTGCGTCATGCCATGGTCTGGACGGTCTCGGAGACGGTCCGGTGGCGAAGAGCCTGTCCACGCCGCCGACAAGTCTGCGCAAGCTCGGCGACAAATATGGCGTGCCGCTGCCGGCGCATCGCATAGCCGAACTGATAGACGGTCGAGATACACCCAGGGCGCATGGGACTCACGAGATGCCGGTATGGGGAGAGCGCCTTTACGAGCTTGGCCAGGGTGAAAGGGGCGAATACGGGATCGGTGAAGTGATCGGCAAAATTATTGCCTACCTCAACATGATTCAGGATCGCCGAACTGCGATGCGATAACGCTGCAATGATGCGGGCGCGGCCCGCCAGCCCCGGTGCTGTCTTAATTCGGGACTGAGTGGTTGAATTTGAATCCGCGAGTGTCTTAATTCGGCGCAATGCAACTAGGGTAAATTACCCTATTTAATTTTGCTTGAGCGGTGCAGGTTTCGAACCTTCTGATCTTGGCATCGCTTGCAATTTGACGCCGTCCAACTCTCCGACTGCCATCATTTAGGGTGTCGGCAGGAACGCCGCCGGCGAGACGTGAAACCGCGCGGCAAGTTTTTTGATCTGATGCACATTGAGTTCGCGCTTTCCGCGCAGCACTTCCGATACTACGCCTTGGCTGCCGATCTCGGGCAGATCAGACTGCGTCAGGTCGTGCTCCTCCATCAGATACTTGAGCACTTCGAGCCCGGAGGCGTCGGCTAAAGCATGATGCTCCACGTCGTATGCCTCGATCAGCACGCTCAGCGTTTCGATGAAGCGGTAACGTGGGTCCCGCGGGTTGTCGCCAATCTCGTCAACCAGTTTGTTGAGCTGATTGACGGCCGTGTCGTATTCGCGGGCGCTGTGAATCGCGAGGAGCGGAGCGAATGCGGCCGGGTTCTTTAGGGTTCGAGTGGTAGTCCGACTTTTCATTTTTTCCAGCCACCTCTGTCGTATTCTGCATGGGTCAAGATGTAGCGGATGAACAGCATTTGCCTGTTGAAGTGAATCGCTGCGATCAGCCTGTACTTGTTACCAGCAATATTGAAAACGTAGAAATCGCCCTTGCCGGTCGGCACGTAGTCCACCGATCCGAAGGTTCGCTTCAGCTCGGCCAGATTTGAATACGTTCCACTTTTTACCAGCTTGCACCATACTCGCAGCGGCGCGTCAGCATCGGGGTATTGTTGCGCGAAGTCCCTGAGCGCCTTCTCCGAGACAACCCGCATGTCGAGAATATATCTCAGGATGAGATAGATGTCAACTCAAATTGCGATGAATTTTATTACTTCTTCGCCTTGCGCTTTTTGGCTCTCACCGCGGCGTGGCGGATATTCATGGACAGTGAGTTAGCAGGCGGTCGCGGGACCGGCAAACGGCGGTGGCGCAGAGGCGGCCGGGCGCGAGCGGAAATGCGGCCGCATCGCGAGATCGTTCCGACGAGTGTTGAGCGCAGCGGGAAAGAACTCGTGCGCCTGACCCGGGATTTTCGGGTACTCATTTCCTCAACATGATTCAGGATCGCCGAATGGCGGCGCGATAACGCTGCGCGCGGGCGGGCTCAGCGGGCGCCTGAGTTGCCAGGTTCGCAGGGCGTACGATGCAGCAGGGGTTCGAGCGCATCGTCGATTTCCGTGACAAGGCATTCGCGCGGCCGGGTGGTATCGATGCGCAGGTGGTTGCGCGCCGCAATCTCGCCAAGCGGCTCGAACTCGGCGCGCTGGCGCTGGTACACCTCCGGCGTAGCGTCTGAGACTTCACCGTGTATCGACGCGCGCCGCTCCAGCCGGCGTATCGCTTCGTCCTCACTGACGACGCATTCAACGAAAAGCACCGGCACGCCGTGGCGCGCCGCTATCGCCAGGGAGCGCTGCCTTTTGGCGGACGCCTTGAACGTCGCGTCGAGAATCGCTCCGCGGCCCTCGCTCAGGAGGCTCTCCGCTTCGTCGAGCATCGCGTCGTAGGTGATTGTCGTAAACCTGTCGGAATATATATCGGCTCCGTAATCCGCGCGGACGTGCTCGTGTGCGGAGACAGCTGCCAGGCGCTTGCGGACGCGGTCCGAGTTGATGATCTCGAAGCCCTTGCGATGCCGGAGCATGCGGGCGACGGTCGATTTGCCGGTGCCCGAAAGCCCGCACACTACGATCAGAGCCGGCGATGCGCCACGGGCATAGCGCCACGCGAGCTCGAAGTAACTCCGCGCGAGTTGCCCAGCGCGCTCGTTATCCGCCGCGCCAACCTCGCGCTCGAGGCTTCTCAGGCTCTCGACCTTGCCGCGCACGCATGCGCGATAGCACTTGTAGAACGGAACGAACAGCGCAAGCTCTTCGTCGCCGGTGATCTCCGCGTAGTCCTCGACCAACTCTTCGGCGAACCCAGGCGCGCCGAGCCGCTCGAGGTCCATCGCCAGGAATGCGATCTCCGAAGCGACGTCGCCGTAGCGCAACTGCTCGCTGAACTCGACGCAATCGATCACATCGATTTCGTTTTCGTTGCCCACAAGGCAGATATGCTCGGCGCGCAAATCGCCGTGGCCTTCGCGCACCCGGCCCTCGCGCGCCCGCTCATTCAATGGCCGCCAATGAGCCGTGATAAAGGCGCGGCAGAAGGCGTCGATCGCGGTGAATTGGTCTTGGCGAAGCGTGCGACCGATAAAATCCCGGCTCTGCGCGATGTCCCCGATCACGCCGCGCCAGATTGCCGCGGCTGAACCGTAGGCCCATCCACGATTCGACGGCGCGCTCGCATGAAACTGCGCCATACGCGCCGCAATAGCGCGAATCGTGCGGCTATCCACCTGGCCCGCGGCGAGCAGCCGATCGAGCATGCGGTCTTCGGGCAGCCGGCGCATCTTGACCGCGTACTCGACGGCTTCGGGATGCTCGACGCGAACCTCGGGTCCGAGCACGAAGCAGTCCGCACGCTTAAGAATCGCGAACACGCCGAGGTACACACTTGGCGAAAGACGCGCGTTGAGGCGCACCTCCTCGATGCAATAGTGGAACCGGCGCGCGAGCCTGGAACAATCCAGGAATGCAAAATGAACCGGCTTCTTGACCTTGAAAACCGTTTCTCCGGCGACAAAGACGTAAGATATGTGCGTCTGCTTGAGTTCGACGCGAGCGGGCGAGTCCGGGTAGAACTCCGGCCGCATCATTGCCTCGACCAGCGCCGCGACACCGCCCGCGCGATCTCCGCCAGGCCTCGGCGTCCCGCATGGTTCCATCATTTCACCCGGGTCCGCGCATCGCTCCCGCCTGCCCGCCGTGCTCAGACTCGCGCGGTCAGCGCCTCTAGCACGTCGCCCGTGGTTATCACGCCGGCGAGCTTGCCGTCTTCCAGCACTGGCAGCCCTCCGATCTTCCGGTCGCGCAGCAAGCGCGCAGCCTCTCGAATATCGGTCGATGGCGTGACAGTTATCAGCGTTTCGCTCATCGCCTTGCACGCCTCGGTTTGATCCAAAAGGCCGGTGTGCTGGCGGATGTCGCGGTCGGTCACAATTCCGACCGGGACGCCTTCATTGAGGATCGGCACGCATCGAAAGCCTCCCGCGTGCATCTTGGTTGCGATGGAGGCAAGCTTCTCGTGCGGAGTCGCGGTGATCGGATTTTTCGTCATCCAGGTGCCGACCAGGTCGCTTTGCGCGGGCGTGCAGCGCACGGTCACCACCGGGCACATGGATTCGCGCAAGACGACCTCGGCGATGCTGCCAAGGAAAAAGCGCTTGAAGCCACGGCGCCCGTGCGTGGCCATTACGATTACGTCGGCGCTGGTTTTCTTTTCGGCGTTTAAGATGGCACCGGCCGGCTCGCCGGTATGGGTCAGAACTTCGTACTTGAGTCCGTCCAGTCGCTTGTGTGCGATCTCGAGCAGCTTGGCGCGGGCAGTCTCTTCCTGCCCCTTGTAGAGGTCGACATAGATCGGCATCCCCGTCGGCGCGAGGATCATCGGAACCACGTGCAAGACAAACACGGTGCCGTCGCTCTCGCGGGCGAAATCCGCGGCAGTATCGAGCGCCTGCATCGAGTTATCGTCGAAGTCCACCGGGCAAAGAATTCTGCGGAATGGGTATGCCATGAAAATATGCTCCTTCGAGGTCAGGCGCGGCGCGATACTCAGTGGACTAGCGAATGCCGTGCCATCCCCGGTTTTGGATTTTCGCGGCTCGCAATGACGATTCGATCGCGCACCGCGATGACCTGCATCCGATCGCAGCACTCAGACACTTCCATGCTAAAGCATTCTTCAGCGAGCTTATAGCCGTCAAGAGATGCTCTCGCCACTCCGTAACCTTTATCGGTTCCGAGCGTCTTGCTGTTCACGACGGTATCTTACGGTCAATTTATGAAACTCATCGCTTCAATATCGTTTGCCGCGGCCCTGTTAATGCTAGCGCCCGCCCTGTCGGCGCAGGCTCAGCCGAATTCAGTAGTAATCCCGTCCGCTAACGGCGCAAGCCAGAGCGCTCCGTCCGGTGGCGAGACGAATAAACCGGCAGTGGCCGAGACCGGGAAGCCGGCGGCTCACAAGGCCGCTCATCCCAAGAAGAAAAAGACCTCTTTCATGCATAAGATGCGTGACAAGGCAGAGCAGCAAGTTCAAAAGCTGCTCGGCTCGAAACAACAACCAAAACCGCAATAGCTCCTGATCGTCCCTCAAGAGCCGCGTTGCTCTCGCAGATACTCAGCCTGCGGAAGCGCAGCATCGATCGCGAAGATGTATCGCTTCGCGTCATTTCGCAAACGTCGATGCGGCTGATGGGCAGGATGAGACGGGGAGCGTTTACTGTCCAGCTCACAAAAGCCCGCACCTTCATTGCAGACCATAGCATCGACGCCTAGCCGCCGATGGCAAGCGAATTGCACGCTCATCAACTGACTCTTCGGAGGACAAGGATGCAGATTGTCAACTTGATGACCCCGGACCCCATCGTAATCAATCCTGATGACACATTGGCGAACGCCAAGGCCGTCATGGACGACGGCCGGTTCAGGCGATTGCCGGTGGTGGAGGGCGGGCGGCTGGTCGGGATCCTCACCGAGCGCGATATACGCGAGCACATGGGCTACCTGGGATCGACGCGGGTGAATGCGGCGATGCGCACCGAGCTCATCACCGTCGCGCCGCATAGTACGGTGGAAGACGCGGCCCGGCTGATGCTGAAGCACAAGATCGGTGGACTGCCGATCGTCGCCGACGGCAAGCTGGTCGGCATCGTCACCACGAGCGATTTGCTGAGGGCGTTCCTGCTGGTGGTTGCGGGAACCAGCAAGATCATGAACGGCTAAGGGCACGCAAGGAGCAGCGAATCGCAAAGAGGCATCGAATGAAGCAGACCACCGGTAACACTCCCCGCAAGGGACTCACCCGCAGCCTCGACCGCCGCGGCACGCGCTCCGACATGAGCCCGCCTGTCGCGCAGAAGCAGCGCCCACCCAAAGATCCCTCGGTTTGCGACGTCTGTGGGAGCATTTATACGGCCAAAACCTGGCGGCGCAATCGGACGCTCCCCGCCAAACTGATCAACGCGGCGGCATGGACTATCTGCCCGGGGTGCAAGCAGGCGAAAAGCGGCGAATACTTCGGGCGGGTGCTGGTGCGCGGCTCGAACGCAAGCTCAAACCTGGAGGCGATCCGCGCGCGGATCGCCAACGTCGAACGGCGCGCCGAATTCACTCAACCCGAGCGGCGGATTGTCTCCAGCAAATGGAATGGCGCGACGCTCGAGGTCCTGACCACGTCGCAAAAGCTGGCGCATCGTATCGCCCGCGAACTGCAGAAAGCTTTCGGCGGACGCGCGCGTTACAACTGGTCTGACCAGGACGGCGCCCTTACGGCCGTCTGGGAAGCGTAAACGCGTGCGTCGCGCGCCTGATCACTCGATTCCGTACTTCACGATCTTGGCGTAGAGCTTCTTGCGGGAGATCTTCAGCAGCTTGGCAGCCTGCACCTTGTTGCCTTCAGTCGCATCGAGCGCGCGGCGGATAAGGGCGTGCTCGGCATCGGCGAAACTGCCGACCGGATTTACCCTGGCGACGGGTTCGCGTTCGGCGGCGTGCGAACCGGCGATCGATGCCGGCAGGTCCTGCAATCGGATCACGGGCGAGCGGCTGAACGTGAATGCGCTCTCGATCGCGTTGGCAAGTTCGCGCACGTTGCCCGGCCACGAATACCGTCGCATGGCCTCGATCGCTTCGTCCTCTGCCCCCGTGACCGGAACTCCCCGCATCTGCCGTGCGTTGAAGAGCTCGATGAAATGTTCGACCAGCAGCGCCACATCCTCAAGCCGCGCCCGCAGCGGCGGTATATGAATGACGCCCGCCTGCAGACGGTAGTAGAGGTCGTCTCGAAGGCGGCCGGCCTTCACCTCCTCCTGGGGATCGCGGTTGGTCGAGGCGATCAGGCGCACGTCCACTGCAATCTCTCTGGTCGAGCCTACCGGACGCACCGAGCGCTCCTGAATCGCGCGCAGCAGCTTGCTCTGCGTGTCGGCGCTCATCTCCGTGACCTCGTCCAGGAACAGAGTTCCGCCGTCAGCCGCGCGGAACAGCCCCAGGTACTCGGCGTTCGCTCCGCTGAACGCGCCGCGCTTGTATCCAAATAGCTCGCTTTCGATCAGGTCCTTGGGTACCGCCGCGCAGTTGAGCGCGACGAACGGCGCCCCCGGCTGCGGGCCGCATTCATGAATGGCGTGCGCTACCAGCTCCTTGCCCGTGCCGCTCTCGCCGACGATTAGGATCGTGCCGCGCGTGACGCCGGCCGCCTCCACCCGGTCGTACAGCTGGCGCATCGCCGCACTGGCGCCGACCATCCCGTGGAACCGGCTGCGAGAATGATTTGGAAGCGTCGCGGCTTCGCGCTCGAGCGCCATTATTCGCGCTCCGGAGACGGCGGTCTTCGAGCGGAAGTAGGTATCGGCGAGCACGACGATCCGGATGTGACTTAGCTTGTCGAACGCCTGGTAGGTCCGCCCCGTTAATGGCGGGAAGGTAGGAAACGCGGTGGCCGCGCTCTCCTCGAAAAGGTGGATCGAGACGATCAATTCCTGGAATGGCACCCCGCGTTCGGCGAGCTGTTCCCCGATTCGTGCGACGTTGGCGGCGAAGCCGTCCATGTCTTTGCCGAGTAAATCCTTCAGCGTGGCATCGAGTTCGCTGCCGTAAATCTCCATGAATTCCGTCTTCGTCAGCGCGCGGCTGTCGGCAAAGTGCAGCACGTAGAGCTGATACCAGTGGTCCAGCACGCGGTTGCGATGCTTCTGGACGGACTCCAGGACCGGACGCAGCTCGTCGAGTTCCGTGTCCCACAGCAGGTGAAAATAGCGCGGCCCGCCGCTGGGCAGAGCAGCAGGAGCCGGTGCGTTGGTGTTTGTCTTCATTCGTCAGGTTTCCGGGTCAAATGGCTCGAAAGGCGTCAATCCGATTAAAAACTGCACTCAGCGGGGACAATTCTTTTTTAACATATGTTGCCTCAAAAACCAAAATCGTCGGATTTCAGCGGCGTTTTGCCCGGGCAGTCGCGTTGGCATGTTTCAAGCAAGAGCAGAGATGTCAGGTTGCCAGCGTGACAAATCAATGCTCCAGCAGCACAAACGACTGAAGCTCGCATCGAGCTCCTCGGAGGGCAAAGTGAGCCGCAAGTCTGGACCCCGGCTTGCGCTTGCCTCACAGGCGGACCCGGCAGGAACCACGGGCGGAAAGCGCGGGGCGATAGCAGTTTTCTCGCGCGACGAATCGGTCGTGCAGATAATCGCCGAGGGCGTGAGCGATGCCTGGGTCATTGCGAAATTTGCCGATCCGCATGACGGGCACGCGTTCCTGCTCAAGCCGGACGTCAAGATGGTGGTAATCGACGACGAAGCTCTCGAGGAATCGACCCGCGCCTGGCTGCTTGACCAAGTGCGCAAACACGCCCTCCATGCACTCGTTGCCTACATCGCCGCGAATCACAGTCCCGAGACCGAACGGCAAGCGCGTGCATATAGCGTCCAGTACTACACCTCGAAGCCGATGGATCGAGAACGCACGCTCAGGGTTTTGCATTCGTTCGAGCACGCGGTTCATTAGGCCGCCAAATAAGCGCCGGCCTGGCGCTGCGCGCGACGGCGCTAATGGATAAGCACTCGCGGCTCGCGTCACTTCTGCTGGATGCTCTCGACGAATCGCGCCATCGCTTCGATTCTTCTCTTCACCTCGGCATCGCTTTCGGGCGTGAACTCCTGGCCCGGCTTCTGAAGGGTTGTCCCCCAAAAGGGCATCTGGAGCCGCGCGTGCGACGGTATATTCTTGCGGCCGTCGATTGAGTCCACGACCTCATCGAAGGGAAATTTCCCGCCATTTTTCCTTGCCATCTGAGTGAGGTCGTTCGGCGGCGGGTTCATCGGAATGCTCAAGCGGGAGGGGCCGTCGCCCTTACCGGTAAGCCCATGGCACTCGGCGCAGTAATTTTGGTAATCCCGGATTCCGGACTGCGCGGCGGCGGTCCGGGCGCTAGTCGCGAGCACCAGCGTCAGCAACAGGAACCCGGCCGACGCCTGCGCCAATGCCGTGAGTACTCTGCCTGGGAGCGCAATCGCGATGCGATTATATCGGCCCGTCATGGTGCGGGGTCCTTTCTGTGGTCATTTGAAATCGCCATTACACGCAGCTCATTAGGCGCGCTTTGCGTCTATTCAGCAACCTTACGACGCCACGCGAGAGACGCCCACGAATCATGACGCCAACGGCACCACCAGGTGACGCGATCGGCGGCATGATTCCTCGATCTATGCTTGCCCGCCGACCCCAAAAGCCCGGAAACATCTTGTTTATGAGCGGAAGAAATGTGGCCCAAGCTGGATTTTAACTGCCGACCCTCATTCAGTTTTGATCGGGGAAATCGTCTGCGAATCTGGCGAGGTATTCGGACCAAAATAAAAGCAGCAGTGCTGGAGAGAATCTTCTTGTCGAGAATTCGCCTCGCATTTTCACCCTAACGGTCGGACGGCTGATTCGGCTTAGCGATCTGTCGAACCAGACTCCTCCAGGCGATTGTCGAAGGCCGACCGCCGCGGTTCAGATCCTCTTTTTGGTAGCGACAAACGTCAGGATCGCAGGCTAGCCTGAATTTTTACCGAGTCGATGATGAAACGGCGGTGTTCGCGCGTCACCACGCCTTCAGCAACGAGACTCTTGAGGCACTCGCTCACTTTCGGCCGCGAGGACTCCACCAGGTCCGCTATGTCCTGACCGCTTAGACCCAGATCTATGATCATCGCGTGGTCGTCTCGCTGACCGAACTTGCGGCCGAGGTCGAGCAAGGCGAGCATGATTTTCTCTCGAACGGTTTGACTGAGAAAGTTTGAATGGCGCTCCAGAAGCGTCCACCATCGGCCGACCGTCAAATTGAGCGCCTCGTTAAACTCGCGGAATGGAATGCCAACGATGCCCTCCACGAGCGCGGTTGGGCTTATTAAACCGATTTGACAATCCGTGAACGTCTCGCAGGTGAGTTTATGATGGATATCGGGCAATAATGACGGAATCTCGATCACGTCGCCGGGTCCCAGCACCTCGAGCAGATTGCGTTCCCCTTTTCGATTGAGGCAGATAAGCCGGGCGATTCCCGAGAGCACGATGTACACGGCTTCATCTGATTCCCCCTCCTTATAGACGATCGAGTGTCTGGAAAACTGCCGAATCCTCATCCTGGCACGCAAGGCTTCCAATTTGCGTAAGGAAAGACCCGCCAGCCCTTTCAATTTCCCTAAATCTTGAGCGCTGACTGCGCGAGGTTGAGGAGGCCTGGCCCCCCTTTGCCTGATGTATCTGCCGCGTGACGAGCGTGGTGCCATGGGTGGAAAAATTGAAGCGATCTCGGTGTCCCTTAAGTCTAACTTGCGTCCGTCGAATCGCAGCCGTCGAGCGCAGTCGCCGGATGTAACGACAATCGGTGCGAGAAAACAACGGAGGAGTCGTTCCTTTTGTAACAGAATCGGCCTTGAACGTAACTTTATTTGGCCTAGAACATGCTCCAAATTCAGGCTTATCCGTTGTAAGCGCCAACGGTGTATACGCCCGATCTGGGCGGTGCGATTTTGAATGAGAAAAGAGCTTCCCGCGAAACAGACCTCGACAGACTAAGCCGGCTCAAGGTTTTGTCGTGGCTTTCTCCGTCTGAGCTCAAACTTTTGGCAAGTGCGCTGTCGCTTTCCGACTACAAACGACACGCGTTAATTCTGCGCGACGTTGCGCAGGCGCAAAGTGCCCACATTCTGTTGGCAGGAATTGCGCGCATCACCTGCCGCAACGCGCGCGACGAGCGTGTCACGGTGGCGATGCTGGCGCCGGGACCGATTCCGGAATTCCCAGCGCTGCCGCTCAGTCAGTCTGGTTTTCAATGCGAGGCTTACAACGATTGCCGCGTTGGAACTGTGAGCTGGGCTGACTTCGGCGGCATTACCCCAAATGCTCCCGAGTCCGCCTTCAAGCAATTTCACAGCAACGATTTGAAGCAGTGGTACCGCCTCCTGCTGCGCAGCTCGAGTTTCCTGAACCTTGGCCTGCACGAACGAATCGCCGTTGCGCTGTTGGAGCTGTGCTCGGACTTTGGAGTCGAGGAATCGCGCGGCACGCTGCTGCGCGTATCTTTCAGCCATAAGGACATCGCCAACCTGGTCGGCGCCTCGCGGCCCAGAGTGACCGAGCATCTGGCGCGATTGGAGCGCGAAAAGTTCGTCATTCGCCAGGGACGACAGATGGTCGTGCAGGTCGCCAAGCTTCTCGATTCCATGAATGCTCAGGCCGGGCCGCATGTTTTGCGGGTCGATCCGCGACGTGAATAAGGCGAGCGGTTCGGCGCGAGGTCAGTCTTAGGATGGACCTAGCAAAATCGCGAGCGGATAGGTTTTGCGGGGTTCTTGCGATTTGCGCCGTCGGAGGCGTTCTCCGGGTCCGCGCACGATCTGGAATCGCGCGCACACGCGCGCTTTTCGCGCGATTCTCCGACACGTCCGAAAATCCAGAGATTGAATGGTGGAGCAGAGTGGATTTGAACTGGCGACCCCCACTTCGCCTTCTCATCGCAAAATTGTCCGCGGAGTTGGCGACTAATTTGCAAAAGATTAAAACAGCGCTGCTGGAGAGAGCATTATCGCCACGCGTTCGCCTTGAATGTTTCTCTCCCAAGGTCGCAGCCAGGGCGTGATTTTTGGCCATCTTCCTCAGCATCTTTTCTATACGCGGCTATGATCTCGTCTTACGTAGTGGCCACCCGCCGTTCCTCCGCCATTGGATTGCTTAGCCTCTGGCGCCGCGCTATTTCTGTGGACAACAGACTGATTATGAACTGACGGTTTGATTGCAGAGTCGAGAGTAAGCTGCGCTTGCGACGACCGCAGGCTCCAACCGCGCAGGCGGGGAAATCCAATTAAACGCCAACAAAAAATAGGACGGATTGGCGTTATCGTATCCTTGAGTTTGGCCGCTTGCGCTTTGCTCATAGTGTCGACGAGCGCGCCACGTGCACAACTGGCGTCTTCCCCTTGGCCTGTGTTTCGGCACGATTCCGCGCACACCGGCCAAAGCCAGGTCGATACCAGCACTAACAACGGCGTCCAGACATGGTTGTTTGTCTACCCGGGAGGCACTTTTTTTGCGCCGCTATCGTCGCCCACACTTGGCGCAGATGGAACGATCTATTCAACTCCCGGAGACGACAACCTCTACGCATTTAATCCGGACGGGACGCTGAAGTGGACTTTTGTAACCCCCTGGCCAATGGACTCTTCACCCGTGGTCGGAGCCGATGGAACCATCTACGCTCCTTCACAGGGCGATATTCGAGACGGTTATCTGTACGCCGTTAACCCCGATGGGACGCTGAAGTGGACTTTCCAAACCAGCTTTTCATGCGAGTCTTCTCCTGCCATCGGTTCCGATGGGACAATCTACATTTACTGCGATGACGGCAAGCTGTATGCGATCAACCCCGATGGCACGACGAAGTGGGTGCTGGCGGAAGGATTTGATGGAACCAATGAGATGTCCTCTCCGGCGATCGGTGCCGACGGAACGATTTACTTCGGTTCCGCTAACTACAACCTCTACGCGGTAAACCCAGACGGCACGTTGAAATGGGCGTTTCAGACGCCTGGCGACGTGGAGTCCTCTCCGGCAGTAGGGCCAGATGGTACCATCTATGTCGGTTCCGAATACACCAATGGCTATCCACATAGTATCGCCTACCTGTTCGCCATCAATCCGGACGGTTCCTTGAAGTGGCGGTTCCAGTCACCGAATTACTGGGTGCTGTCCTCGCCGGCAATTGGGACCGATGGCACAATCTATTTTGGAGACGGACTCAGCTTGTGGGCGTTACACCCCGACGGCAGTCTCCGGTGGCAAGTCATTCCCGACGATACTGGGGGCTTCAACCAAGCGGTAATCTCCTCGCCCGCGATCGGAGCCGATGGCGCTGTTTATGTCGGGACCAACGACGGAAAGATCTATGCGGTAAATCCCGATGGGTCGGTTAAGTGGAAGTTCCCCGTCGGCCTTTCGCTTGTTGAGGGAGCGCCGGCGATCGGCGCTGACGGAACGGTCTACATCAACGTGTGTCCTTTTGGCCCAAATCGTCTTTACGCAATAGGCCACGGCGTTCCGCCAACGCCCACACCAACGCCCACGCCGGTGCCGGTCAAACTCGAGATCAGACCGAAGTCGCTAAATTTCGGCACCGTGGAGGTCGGGAAGCATAAGGGACCCAAACATGTCATCGTGCGCAATCCCAAAGGGGGCAAGAAGACGCCCGGTATTACGGTGACGATTTTAGGGCTCAGTGGAGGGGGCAGTCCGTTCAGCGTGACGAATGGCTGCAGTGTATCGGACCTGTCCCCAGGCGATGGGTGCTCCTTCGAAGTTACGTTCGCGCCGACCGCCGCCGTATCGTCTACTGCCACCCTGATGATCATCGACAATGCGGAGCAGCAGTCGGTGGACCTGTCGGGAAAGGGGCAAGCGCCGAAGAACAGATAGGCACGGATCGAGTCTCCACGATCGGGCTACTTTAGCGGGCTTCACTCTCTTGAAATTTCCGTCCGCAATGCTGAGCGGAAGCTTGAGCAACCTGACGCTGCCGGTCACTGTGATCGCGGGACAAGGGTATCCAGGCCTCTTGAGCCAGAGGCGACGGCTACGGTCAGATCACGTTTCCAGCCCCAAATGGCGGGCGTGGAGCATTCGGCATTGCCCTGGTTATCAAATGAGTGCTCAACTGAACTTCGGAATCTTTCTTTGGAGGGCGGAAGCCGCACAGAGATAGCTGGTCGAGGCCTCGCCAATCTAAAGCGCACGAAGGGCCGACCGTGATCCAAGGCTAAGGCCCCATCGAGAGCGATGATTGGCTCAAGTACATTTCGGTCTTATCGGCTCGCCTCAAGCACTTCGTCGCGCGCGTATCAAACGGCCCCTATTTCGACTTGCCCGTGATTTTCACCTTGATCGCTTTCTTATGCGTGGGATCATCGCTCGTGATCGAGATCTGATCGGTCCTCGATCCTTCCTTCATCGGCGTGTACACGATTATCACCTGGTGGTTCAAACCCGGCCCGATCAGGATCCCGCTTCCTCCCTCAACCTCTGTGAATGGTGGGGCGTGTTTCGGTGCGGTTACCTTGGCCGTCAGTGGGCCAGTCCCGGTGTTGCCAATAGTGATAATCGCGGACGCCGTAGCCGCTGGCGACGCGTTGAGTTTGACCTTCTTCGGGTTCACCGAGATGCGCCCGCCACCAGGCGTCGCAGTCGCCGTCGGCGTTGGGGTCTCAGTTGCAGTCATTGTTGCCGACGGAGTCGCAGTTGGCGTCGCAGTTGGCGTCGGCGTGCCGCTAGTTGAGGTTGCCGTCGGCGTGCCGCTACTTGAGGCAAATGCCATCACGAGATTGGTGGCATTGACGGTCCCGATGCCGGTATCGAAGTCCCATCCGGCGTTCGCTGCAAATGCATCCTGGAACGATGAGTTCGAGGTGGACAGCACGCCGACTCCGACTTCGTAGGTAGGTAATCCGCCAGCGAAGCAGTCTGGGTCGCCTACAAAGCATGGTTGGTCGTTATCGCCTTGGGTTATGTCGTAGAAGATGCACGAACTTGAAACTTCGTTGCCCAGGCTCGACTCGCAACTGGCGTTGCCACTCGAGCCATACTCAGCGCGCGCGAGCGAATAGTAGGTGGTATTCGGGTTGCCTTGATCGCCGCCAGCCTTCTGATTGGCCAGAGCCTGGATGCCGGCCATTATCGGCGAAGCAAACGACGTCCCGCCCGCGCAGGGCCACGTGTCGGTGTCGCCCGCGCATGAATTCAGGTCTGCAGGGTTGGAATTGCAAAACACGTAGCAGTGTCCCCACAATCCGTCGGCGGCGAACAAGGCGACGTCGGGAAGATCGCGGACGCCGTCGCTCGGATTGCCAAAAACCGATTGGTAACCAGGCTTGGTCCATCCTGTACAACTCCCACTTACCACGCCGGTCGTGGACGGCGCTCCGCTCGCACAGGAGCTTGGGCCACCGCCGCCGCCTACGACTTCCAGTGAAAACTCGGGTTGGGGACAAATGCCGCTCCCCAGCCCATCACAACACCCATAGGGCTCCTGGTTAGCCGTGCAGATACCGGGTCCCAACAAAGCAAGTTCGCACAAGCCGCTTGGGCCATAGGTTGAAACCGTGCCAATAAAGCCAGACAAGAGGTCGCTCGCGCAGGAATCGTTCCACGGGATTTCCGGCAAATAGGACGTCGCCGAGCCGCCGTTGGTGCCGTTCGACGCATTCCAGTAAGTGGAGCTTGTGCTGGTTAAAAAGTCAGCGAAATCGGTGCCACCCACCGCCACGTCATTCGGGCTGGACGCAAATCCGCTGACGCTGATTCCGTACTCCCCCGCCCAGGGAGGAGGCTGCCTATCTAAGTCATTGGCATCAGCGCCGGAATCGCCCGCGGCAACGAAAATTGAGGTGCCTCCCGCAACTCCCGTCTGATACAGCGAGTCGATGGCGGCGTTGGAGGCTGCGCCGTTAACTACCTCCGATTCAGCGTAGCTGACGCTCACAACATCCGGCTTGGGGCTAAGCGCGCCGTTGAGAATGTTCTGAAGTGCGACAAAAACTCCCGAAGCCAACGTCGTCCCAAAAGGGCCGGTAGAGACGTCCGCGCACGAGCCCACGACAATGGTCGCGTTGGGCGCCGAAGCGCTGGCCCATTCCGCATCGATGATCGCCTCGACATCAACGTCTGGGACGGCGCCCGGATCGCTACAATTGTCCGGGCCGCTGGGTGGTTGCGGCTGGAACTCGCGGAAGCTCCCGTTCGGGAAGGAGCTGCTAAGACCAAACGCATTGCGAAAGGTGTTCCAATCCTCAGCATTAAAGACGTCGCTGTCTTCGACCACCACGATCGTCTCGCCCTGTCCGGTGATGCCGCCGGAAAAGAGCGGATTCAAGTTGTAGATGGTTGCCAGGTCCGCGGGTACGACCTCTTCGCACGGAGCGCCTAACGGACCGCAAGCGCCGCCCGGTGAGAAGTCGGTTTTCGTCTTCGTATGCATCGGATGCGGCCTGAAGTCATTCAGCGAGACGATGCCGACCACTGCCGGCGCCAGCGCGGCCGGAATCCGCGGATCGCTCATGTTGGCGATATGTTGCCTACCATCCACGTCAAGGCGATGAATCGAGGTGTGGAAAGCCTTGCGCACCTCGCCCGCCGTACCCAAGAAGTCGATCACGATGCCATTGGGATAAACGAGATTGACGGTGAAGCCATGCGATCGCAGCCAACCCGTAATCGTCGCCATATCTTCAGGCGCCAAACCGTAACGCTGTCCGATTTTCTGCGGGGTCAACCAGTGGTGATAGTTTGGTGACTTGGAGTCGCTCTGCTGTTCCATGTACTGCCGAAGGGCCTGCTCCGCTTGCGGAGAGCGTCGCAACTCCAGGAACATGTGGTCCATCCGAAAGGTGTCAGCGACCGGCCCGCGATCGTAGCGCGCATTCGCTTCTGGACGCGCATTACCCGTGAGCGTGACCAGCTTGGTGTCGCTGACCGGTTCAGTAATCAAAGCTCGGGGTTGTGATTGCGCGCCGACAACCTGCCAGTAGCCCGCCATCGCAGCGAGGAGAATCCCGCATCCCAACACCACGCGCATACGATAGGTTGAACGAACTCTGGATGATTTCATCTCGTTCCCCCCGGCCGCGGAGTCCCGCATCTCCACGTCCAACGTCCCCCGCGGGCGTTTAGGCTATGAAATGCATGCCCGGAATAATAGCGAATCTAAAGCGAGGATCCGCGGACCCAGCCAAATCGCGCCCGGATAGGTTTTGCCCGATTCTGCCGATTTGCGCCGACCAAGGCGCTCTCTGGGTCCGCGCGTGATCGCGAATCGCGCGCACACGCGCGCTTTTCGATCGATTCTCTGGCATCTCCAGAAATCTGGAGACTGAAATGTGGAGCAGAAGGGATTTGAACCCTCGACCCCTACGTTGCGAACGTAGTGCTCTCCCAGCTGAGCTACTGCCCCATCCAAGATCGAGACGCAATTACTATTGTGAGATAACTGACTTCAAGTAAGCTCGCAACCTCTCGGCCAGATCGGCGCGTTTCAATCCGAAGCCGATTTGCGCCGAGATGAACCCCACGCGATCGCCCAGGTCATAGCGGACGCCCTCGAACTGGTAGCCGTAAATCTTGCGGCGCCCCGTCAGCGCCATCAGCGCGTCGGTCAACTGAATTTCGCCGCCAGCGCCCGGCTTGCCCGCGGCCAGCAGTTCGAAGATATCGGGCGTCAGCACGTAGCGGCCCATGATTGCGAATTCGCTCGGCGCTTTTTCGGGCGCCGGTTTCTCGACCATCCCACGCAGTTCGTAAGTCCGCTCGCCGACGGCTTTCAGATCGACGATGCCGTACTTCGAGAGCTCGCTGCGTGCGACCTTGAGCAGCGCGACCACCGGCGCGTCACGGGTCTCGGCCACATCGAGGAGCTGGCGCAGGCACGGCCGCGGGCAATCGAAAATGTCGTCGGGGAGCATCACGGCAAACGGTTCGTCGCCGACCGCCTCGCGCGCTTGCAGCACCGCATGGCCCAGCCCGAGCGGACGCTGCTGTTCGGCGATCGTAATCCTGGCCGGACGGTTGCTGCGCCGGACCAGTTCGAGGATGTCGCGTTTGTCGCGGGCTTCGAGATAGCGCTCGAGTTCCGCGTTGGGCTCGAAGTGATCGGCGACGGTGGTCTTGCCGGGGCTGATGACGAGAATGACTTCCGTGATGCCGGAGGCGACCGCCTCCTCGACGACGACCTGGATCGCCGGCGTATCGACCACCGGCAAAAGTTCCTTGGCGATCACCTTCGACGACGGAAGCATCCGCGTGCCCATTCCGGCCGCAAGGATAACCGCCTTTTTTACTTTCATAGCAGTGGGATTTTCCGGGTTGGAGGCGTGCTCAGATCTTCTGCTCGCGCTCTTCCTGTGCGGATTTGCATGCGATGCAACGCGTGGTGACGGGGCGCGCCTTGAGCCGCTCGAACCCTATTTCGCCGCCGCATTCCTCGCATCGCCCGTACGAACCGTCTTCGAGTCGCGCGAACGCCTCGCTGATTTTGCTGAGCAACTTGCGCTCGCGATCGCGCATCCGCAGCAGGAAATTGCGATCCGATTCGAGCGCGGCCCGATCGGTCGGGTCTGCGCAGGCCTCTTCCGACTCATTGTTCATGGCGCCGACCGCGCGCTCCGATTCCTGGAGAATGTCGCGTTTGCGGCCTTCGAGCAATTTTCTGAAGAGCTTGAGGTCTCTTTGCCTCACGGTTGAATTGTCCGTCACGAGCCGAGTTTTTGATTCTATCGACGCCCTGCTACCATGTAAAGGTTGCGGGATGAAAACGGCTTATCTCGACGCGTTCTCCGGTCTCAGCGGCGACATGATTGTCGGCGCAATCCTCGATTGCGGCGCGGATTTTGACCAGTTCGAGCGCGCGATCAAGTCGGTGCCGATCGCAGGTTATCGGCTCTCGACCCGGCGGATAATCTCAAGCGGCATCTCGGCGCTCAAGTTCGATGTCGCCGTGACGGAGCCGCAGCCGCAGCGTCATTTCGGCGAGATTCGCGCGCTGATCGAGGCATCTACCCTCGCCGCGACCGTCAGGCATCGCGCGATCTCGATCTTCGAAGTGCTTGCCCAGGCCGAGGCGAAGATTCACAACATCACACCCGACCGCGTTCATTTTCACGAAGTCGGCGCGGTTGATTCGATCATCGACATTGTCGCCGCGGCATGGGGACTCGAGCATCTCGGCGTCGGCGACGTGATCGTGTCGGTGCTCCCGATGGGCGGCGGATTCGCGCGCACGCAGCACGGAGTCATTCCCGTGCCGGCGCCGGCGACGATGGAGCTGCTGTCGGGATTCCCGGTGAAAATCGGCGATGGTGCGCGCGAGATGGTCACGCCGACCGGCGCGGCGGTGGTCCGCGCGCTGGCGCGTCCGGCGGCAATCCCGCTTGGGTTCGAAGTCGAGAAAATCGGCTACGGCGCGGGCGCGCGCGAGCTGGAAGATCGGCCCAATGTGTTGCGCCTGATGCTAGGGCGCGAGCGGGCCGCGTTCGACAGCGACGAGATGATCGAGATCTCCGCAAATATCGACGATCTCAGCCCGCAGATTTACGACCATGTGATGAGTCGCCTGTTCGCCGCAGGCGCGCGCGACGTGACGATTACGCCCACGATGATGAAGAAGAGCCGCCCGGCGGTAACCCTGGGCGTGATCGCCGAGGCCGCGCGCCGAGACGCGATCGCGGAGATTATCTTTGCGGAGACCTCGACGATCGGACTGCGGTTCCACGGCGTCGAGCGGCTGAAATTACATCGCGAGATTCACGAGGTCGAGACGCGATGGGGCAAGGTTCGCGTCAAGACATCGGGCGCGCATGGCCGCGAGCCGACTACGATTTCGCCGGAGTACGATGACTGCCGGCGAATCGCCGCGGAGCACAAGGTAGCGCTGCGCGTCGTGATCGAGGAAGCGCGGGACGCCGCACGAGCACGCGGACCGGCGCATCGCGGCGAAAAATGAGCTCCGAACGCCTGCATATCAACGAAATCTTTTACAGCATCCAGGGCGAATCCACGCACGCGGGCCGTCCATGCGTGTTCGTGCGGCTAACCGGATGCAACCTGCGATGCAAATGGTGCGACACCGAGTACGCATTCTACGAAGGCCGCCAGATGCCGATTGCCGAGGTCGCCGAAATAATTCGCGGCTATCGCTGCGACCTGGTCGAGGTGACCGGCGGCGAACCGCTGCTGCAGGAGGGCGTATATCCGCTGGCGGATGCGATGCTCGAATCCGGCCGGACCGTGATGATCGAGACGTCGGGGGCGGTGGACGTCAGCCGGCTCGACCCACGCGTCATCAAGATCATGGACCTCAAATGTCCGGGCAGCGGGGAATGCGACCGAAATCTTTGGAGCAACCTCGACCATCTGACCCGGCGCGACGAGATCAAATTCGTAATCGCCGATCGTGCGGATTACGAATGGGCCAGGGACGCAATCGCCGCCCGCGACCTTGCCCGGCGCGTGGGCGCGCTATTGTTGAGTCCGGTGTCCGGACAACTGGCGCCCGCCGCGCTCGCGGCGTGGATACTCGAGGATCGATTGCCCGCGCGGCTGCAATTGCAGATGCATAAGCAGATCTGGCCGGGCATTTCCCGCGGCGTGTGATTGCGGCAGGGGCCGCGCGCGACAACGGAGCGCGGCCTTAACACTGGGTGCAGGGGTCACCCCTGCCGCGCCGGCGACGCGGAATGCTGCCGGACGGGATCGCCCGACAGCAACTGCTGCGATTTTCGCAGCGCCGCCTCGGTCTCGCGCAGCAGATCGGCGAACACTTCCGCCGTCGGCTTGATCTCGTGAATCAGTCCCGCGCCCTGCCCGGTCGGCATGAATGTGCGATTGGGATCGAAGCCGTCGCCGCGCAGCCCGCTGAAGTTCATGACTCCGTTGCGCTGCGACGTCATCGCCTGCATGGGGAACGGCTGAATCTTCGAAGGATCCTTTTCCCACTCGAGCGCATATTCGGTGCGGATGACGCGGCAGGTCTTGCCGGTGTACGCGCGCGTGCGCATGGTGGAATCCTCGTGCGCCTTTACGATCGCCTCGCGGTAGCCGGCCGCCGCCTGCGCCTCGGGCGTTGCGATAAAGCGCGTTCCGATCACGACGCCCTGCGCGCCGAGGGTGAGCGCGGCGGCGATCTGTCGTCCGTCGGCGATTCCTCCGGCGGCCAGCACCGGCAGCCTCACCGCGTCGATCATCTGCGGCACCAGCGAGAGCATCCCGATCTCGCCGGTATGTCCTCCCGCCTCGGTGCCTTGCGCGACGACCACGTCGGCGCCGGCGTCCTGCGACTTGACGCCGTGATGCACCTTGCCGCACATCACGACGATCTTCATCCCGTTGTCGTGCATCACCTTGACGAATTCCTGCGGTACCGAGAGTCCGGCGACGAAGATCTTGATTTTTTCCTCGACCATCACCGGTACGTGCGGGCGCATCATGTCGGGAATCGGCGCGAGCAGATCGACGGCGAACGGCTTGTCGGTCAGCTCGCGAATCTTGCGGATTTCCGCGCGCAGTTCGTCGGGGCTGAGCGACGCGGCGCCAAGAACGCCGAGACCGCCGGCGTTGGAAACCGCGGCAACCAGCTTGTGCATCGCGACCCCGCCCATCCCGGCGAGCAGAATCGGATACTTGATTCCAAAGTAATCGCAAATCGGCGTGTGCAGCATCGAAGCGTTCTCCAATAGTGAGCCGTCTATGCGACTGGCCCCTGATGACATCTTTAGTCTGGCTGGTGCGGCGCGATCAAGCGCTATGGCCGCGCAGGTTGGCGTGATGCATTCATCGTGGCCGGCGCTCCCGAATCCTGAGAGCACGAGCGGTTGCCTTTGGGGAAAAGTAAGCGGCCAGTATCGCTTGCGCAGCTTTGGAGAACTCGGCGACGTCGGTTCGCTCATCCCATGCCTGCTGAAGGATCAGCCCATAGAACATCGCAATCAGAACCCGTGCTGCGGCCTCGGGATTCAGCGTTCGTGGCAACTGTCCGCTGCTCTGAGCTTTTGCGATTGCATTGGACAGCAGCTTCAGCGGCTGGTTGTTCCCGCGCCGGATCAGGGTGAGAACCTTCGGGTTGCACAGCGCCTCGGCCCACAGATGGATCTCGAGCCGCCGCTCCTTGCGAACCCTGGATGAGGCAAGCAATTCGGCGGATAAGCTTCTGAACAACTCGCGCACCGACGCGGCCCACTCGTCTCGATTCAGCGCCGCTTCGATGATCCGCTTCTCGCGTTCATGGCGCTGGTCGGCGAGCGTCTCGATGATTTGGTCTTTGCTCTGAAAGTAGCTGTATATTGCGCCAGCGCTCAGGCCCGCCTCCCGGATGATGTCTTCCATCGTCGTGCGCTGAAAACCGTCGTGCGCGAAGCACTCGATCGCCGCGTCGAGAATCTGCCGCCGGCGATTTTCTCGATGAGCTTCACTTACCTTCGGCAACTGGTTCCCTCCCGTTTGCGAACCTCCGCGATTGCGACATGGTAAAATTCATAGCCCTTCATTTCGTCCTTGCTTGCGCCCATGCAGAGCGCTCCGTACTCGATCGCTCCGAGATCCTGCTTCAGCTCAAGGCCGCGCGCGCGCAAGTACGACGCAAGCTCCGTGGGATAGAAGCCGAACGTCCATGGCTCTCCCGCGCGCTGCAAATGCCGAAGCACGTTGGGACTCACCGAGAAGGCGCCGGAGCCATCGAGCAGCCCGCGATGCGTGTATGTGAACACGATCTGGCTGCCAGGCGCATTGCTGCCGACGAACCGTAGCGTGGCATCCACGGCTGGTTCGTCGAGATAGTTGGTAACGCCCTCCCAGATGAAAAAGGCCTTGCGTTCCCGATCGAACCCCGCTGAGGCTAGAACCTCGGCAAGCGTCTGTTTCATGAAATCCGTCTCGACGAACGCGACGTGTGGCGGAAATGGGCAAAGGCGCTGCATAAGCGCTCGGCGCTTCATCGCCTGCGTTTCGCGGCGATCCACCTCGAAAACCCTGGCGTCCTCGATCCCTTCGATGCGGTAGGCGCGAGAGTCGTAGCCGGCGCCAAGGATTACCACCTGCCTTATCTCCGCCATCAGCGCCTGCCTAAGCGTGCGATCGATCAAGCAGGTTCGCGCTACGGCCGATGCTCTCCCTCCGGGCCAGCGCCGATCGATCCAGGCGATGAGTCGGTTTCGCGCCGCGGCGGACTTTTGCGCGATCCGGGCTGCAAGGCGCATCGATGGACTCAGGAACATCGCGGCGAATTCATCCGCGAAGAGCCTTTCCTTTGGTGGGCGGGCGGATTCGAGCGCTCGAAAAATGGCCATCGATTGGGCGGTGCGGCTTGCCTGATTCTCTTTCATCGCGGCTCTATAAAAAACGAAGATTCATTCTTTATTATCAGAGCAGCAAGCGGCCGTCAATCACGACAACGGCAGCACGGCGGTCCAGGTTCAATTCATCGGTTCGGGCGGCGGGTTCGGCAGTGGCGGGCGCTTTCAGACCTGCATTCTGATTCGAGGCATCGGCGCGAACATGGCGAGGGCGGATCCCCCTAAATTGACGAACTGGCCCCGCAGGTTGGCGTGATGCATAATCGCGTTCGCGTGCGGAGAGGTGGCCGAGCCCGGTTTAAGGCGCACGCCTGGAACGCGTGTAGACTCGAAAGGGTCTCGGGGGTTCGAATCCCCCCCTCTCCGCCAATCAGTCTGACATGTTTCCCTACATTTTGGAGAAGCGATGAAATCGGCGCGTGGGGCGCGATTCACGCGCGGCAGTGGACCCGGAGAATGCAAACGACCGCGTCTGACGGCAAAAATCGCTCAAAATTCTCTGTTCGCGATTTTGGCATGTCCATCGGCGAACCGGCCGACATTTTGCGGGGAAGCGTCCTCGGGAAGAACGCCTGACGCAAGCAACTACGCCCGCGTGAGTCTATCGGATTTCCAGAGCTTGCTGCTGCGCGCTCCAGAGCGGGGGCAGTTCGATTCTTTGGGTCATCGCGATGGCGCTGAGGTCCGCAGGCTGGCGGCCTTCGACGATCGCCTCGAGGATCCTGGGCGCCAGAAACGCCAGCCGCATCACGCGGCGCAGGGGAGCGCGACACTCTCGTATGCGTACGACAGCGCGGGCCGGCTGTCGAGCATGACGCTGCCCAATGGCGTTGTGGTGGCGTATAGTTACGATGCCGGCTCGCGCATAGCGGCGATCGCATACAGCAACGGGAGCGGATCGTTGGGGAATTTGAGCTACAGCTACGATGCGGACGGGCGGACGGTTGGCAAGGGCGGGAGCCTCGCGTCGATCGTGATGCCGCAGCCAGTCAGCGGCAATACATTCAACGCCGCCAATGAGATGCAGAACTTCGGCGGACAGCCGCTAGCCTACGACACGGACGGGAACCTGCTCGGCGACGGGACCAACAGCTATACTTGGGATGCCCGAAATCAGCTGGCGTCGCTCGCTGGCCCCACGTCGGCCAGCTTCGCTTATGACGCATTCGGTCGGCGGGTGGGCCAGACGATCACTGGCGCATTGACCGGGTATCTGTACGATCTCGCCAATGCAGGCATGCCGCTGCAGGAATTTTCCAGCACCGGCGCTCCGCTCTTGTCGGGGCTTGGTGCAAGCCGTGTTGATCTAAGCGGCACGATGACTTTTCTTTCCGACGCGCAGAACAACACGATCGCGCTAACCGACAACACCGGCGCGATCCAGACTCAGTACAGCTGTGGCCCCTTCGGCGCGGTGTCGATAACGGGCGCCGCCAGCACAAATCCGTACCAATTCGGAGATATGCAAAACGATGGCACGGGACTGTATTATGCATCGGGAGGGTATTACAGCGCCACCTTTGGACTTGGCATCGGCGGCTCTGCACTCGCCACAGGCGCGAGTCAAAACGCATCCAGCTCCGGGAACGGTTCGTGTGACAAATGTCGGGCTCAGTTAAAATACCACCCTGTAGACTATCCCCTCATTAGCGATATCGCCAACCACGCGTTTTGGGATGTACACATGGCAGATGATGGGAGTCCTGGGACCATTTATAGTGGTCAATCTTCAAAATATATGGATGGCACTTACCACCTTAATGACTGGGGTTACCTGGCACGGTACGAATGGGCGGATAACAGCCCGGCGCCACCCCATGTAAGTGACAATAAGGACGACGACACCTCGTACGATTCCTTTTTTAGCTCAGACCTCTGTCAAGCCTGCCACTTGCTGGATTATGCTGCCTCGTTTTGGCCGCAGGGGCAGATTACCTATTGGCCAGCATGGGGACCAAACAGCAATACTTTGGCAAACCATCTTGGCCTATGCGGGGGATTTCCGGACGGACCTCCTCCCCTCACCACAGGTAAAGGCGGGTGGGATAATCCGGTGGCTCAACAGGTGCCCTGCTTATAGTCTCGGGTTTTTCAGCGTTGACTATGCGACTCTGGCAATCATCGCACTTGCTGTTGCAGCGAATTCGGTGCCCGCTGGCTATAGCTGTAGGACTGGCGATTGGCGGGACAGTGCTCGGGGTGGGGTGTCGTGGCTCGGGGCAGTCCCCGCCGCAGCAGGGCGGGCGCGCCCAACGTCGTCCGGGCGCTGCCTTCCGGGACTGTGACGAATGCCCGGAGATGGTAGTGGTCCCTGCCGGGAGCTTCATGATGGGTTCGCCGCCGTCGGAGTTTGGACGAGTCTATAACGAAAGTCCCCAGCACCGGGTAACGATCGATTACGATTTCGCGATCGGTAAATTTCCCGTCACGCGTGCTGAATATGCAAGGTTCGCGGCTGAAAGTGGCTATAATGCTGATTACCACTGGAAAGAGCCGGGCTATTTGCAGAACGGCAATTACCCCGCGGGATACGTTAGTTGGGATGACGTGAAGGCATACGTGCGATGGCTGAGTGATAAGTCCGGAAGTAAATACCGTTTGCCATCAGAAGCAGAGTACGAGTACGCGGAGCGGGCGGGGACGACGACAGCCAACTGGTGGCGCGATGGCGCTGACGCGTTATGTTCATATGTCGAATGCAGCGACGACGGCATAGGGCCAGTTGGGAGTCATCCAGCAAATGCTTTTGGATTATGCGACATGGCAGGAGGTGTGCATGAATGGACCGAAGACTGCTGGCACCGCAACCATGATGGCGCGCCAACCGATGGAACGGCTCGGACGACTTGGTGGTTTGGGCGGTGTGATGATCATGCCACTCGCGGAGGAGGGGGAGGTGGGCCAGCGTGGCTTCACCGGTCCGCCATCCGCCAGGGATACTTTTCCGACGACCGTGCCAACATTTCCGGTTTTCGCGTGGCCAGAACACTGTGAGTTCTTTCATTATGAATTCTTTACTTCGTGATTGTCACCGGACGACCTGTACTTACTAGAAATTAAATCCGGCCTAAAAGGGAAGAAGTTTGCGGGGTTCGGCTATAACGGAAGCGGCTACGAAAGCACGATCAGCTACCAGTATGACAATAGTGACAGGCTGACCCAGGTAGTTGATTCGATAGCCGGGACGATTACGCGGACTTACGATAACTTCGACAACTTGATTGACGAACAGACGCCGCAGGGGGAAGTCACTTACAGCTATGACGCCGACCATCGGCTCCAAACCCGTACGGTGGTGGGTGAGACTCCTGTCAACTATTCGTGGGACGCCGCCGGCAATCCGCTGTGCGCGGTGCAGGGGAGCGCGACACTCTCGTATGCGTACGACAGCGCGGGCCGGCTGTCGAGCATGACACTGCCCAATGGTGTTGTTGAGACATTTGGTTACGACAGCGACTCGCGCATCGCGGCGATCACATACAGTAATGGGACCGGGCCGTTGGGCAACCTGACCTACAGCTACGATGCGGATGGGCGGACGGTTGGCAGGGCAGGAAGAATTTGCGTGGGACGGGCCAGCAACCGACCAAGCGCTGAAGTTGATCGATCATGCGTTCGAAGCGACGTATCGGCAAGAAGCAACGAAAGTAATCTGAAAAAAGAACGAGGCTAGCGCACGAGACACCAGCCCGGCGCCGACTCGAAGGGGGGGCAAACCCCGGGGTTCTGCCACCGATGAAGGCGTTCAGCTTAAGGACGCTGGATCTGAGAGCTTCGTGGCTTGGGAACTAACAGGACGGCGGACAGCTATCTTCCGACTGCGTGCCGAATCGTGTTCAGCATATAGATCAGATCGCGAGGCGAATGAATTTCCCCAAGACCTATCGCCGCAACGGAAATATGGGGAAGCACTTCGACGCGGACGCCTTACATGTGGATACCGGTACTGGCTACGATTGTTCCGGCACGGTGTCGATCCGCACCAGATTCGGTGCTTGTCCATCGGTTTGGGGCACAAATCCGGAACTCTTGAACTGAATTGCCTGACAGTTTTCAGCTTCCAGAATCTCGGCGACTTGCCGCGCATAGCGGATGAAGTGGTGCCCGGAAAGTGCAAGTTCGAATCCAAGCCGCCGCTTGCGCGGGTTCAATCCCCAGCGCTTCATGAGCCGTCCCAAAAATTGCCAGTAAGCTCGGCGATAGCCGGACAGCACACCCTGCCTCCAAACCGATTTGAACATCACCCTCAACAGGTACAGCACGGAATGCGCGGTAGATTGCTGTTCCGGTTGAACCTGCCAGCGTTCCAGGGAATCGAACACACGTTGGTAGAAGCGACGCGGCTCGTACAACGTAAGCATCATCCGCTTGGTGCCGCCGAGCAGTTCGGATAGGGGTAGCACGGTGCGGAAGTTCGGGGGGCTAAAGTTGGTGGGTTCGGGGCTGGCTTGAACGAGTCGTCCCTCATTTTTCATGCGTTCATATAACGGAGTGGTAGGCGGTGCCTGTAGGACCCCGGCCATCGCCCAAGGGATAGCGGCCCGCTCTATAAACTCAATCTGCCGGTCAAAAATATCCGGTGGGTCGTGATCAAAACCGACGATGAAGCCGCCCATCACCCAAAGCCCGCGCTGTTGAATAAGGCGTATGCAATCCAATGGGTCGCGACGGAGATTCTGAAATTTTTTCGTTTCCTTTAGCGACTCCACCGACGGTGTTTCGATCCCGATGAACACACGGCAGAAATTTGCTCTGACCATCGCGTCCAATAGTTCCGAGCGCGAAGCAAGATCCAGCGAAGCTTCGGTGAAGAACGCGAACGGATAGCGGTTGCGGCGCTGCCACCGTTCCAACTCGATAGCGAGCTGCAAAGCCGCCTTGTGATTTCCGATAAAATTGTCGTCGACGACGAATACTTCTTTGCGCCAGCCGAGCTGCAGCAGCGCGTCGAGTTCCGCAATCAATTGCTCCGGGGACTTCGTCCGCGGACGGCGTCCGTACAGCGTGATGATGTCGCAAAACTCACAGGTGAACGGGCAGCCTCGCGAAAATTGCACCGACATGGAACTGTATTTCTTTAGTGCCAACAGATCGAAACGCGGCACCGGGGTGCGACTGACATCAGGCTTCTCCGTTACACGGTACAGCCTGCGGGCTCGGCCGGCTTCGAGGTCCGTGGCAATCTCCTGGAAGATTTCGTCCGGCTCACCCACGACCACATGGTCGGCTAGTGACAGCAATACCTCGGGTTCGCTGCTGGCATAAGGGCCTCCGATCATGGTTCGTCGACCCAGCTTGGAAGCGCGTTCGAGTATTTGACGCACCTCTTCGCGCTGGACCGCCATCGCACTGACCATCACAAGGTCGGCCCAGAGGAGGTCCTCATCGCGCAACTCTTCAAATGCGAGGTCAACTAGACGGATTTCCCATTGTTTGGGACAAAGCGCCGCCACTGTGATGAGCCCGAGCGGAGGAATGAGAGAGCGCTCCGGGACGATTTCCGTCACCTCTCCAAGGCTCCAAAAGGAGGCGGGAAAGCGCGGCCAGACCATTAGAACCTTGATCGCAGGTCCGAGTGGCGGGAAAACCCTCACGTCTTCGAGATCTCGGTCCATAGAGTTATCCTTGTTAGGATCCGGTATCACAAGATGCGTACCGGATTTGCGAACTCGACTCTGTCTTTGCGCAAGAGCATACGGCAGCCACCCTCTGGTGTGTCAAGCTCGGAGGAAGCTGGGTTGATAGATGCGAACCAGGACAGCGGTTCAAACGCGCCAAAAGCAGCTCCATCAAATCGATCGGACCATTGCAGTGTGGCGGACAACCCTGTCCTTACCAAAAATTCCATCTGGACAGGAATTCGAGCGGCTGCGAGAATTGTTATCGAATTGATGCGCTTAAGTGAGACGGGATGCGATCTGAACCACAAGCGGCCGACCCCTCATCAAGATCGAAAAACACTCCGATACCGAGTCTTCAGGCGACGGCGTACCGGCCGCCGCGCAACCATTGGTGAGCAGGAATCCGGGACGAATCAGGCGGCGACGCGTTCGTAGCAATGATGCAGGCCACCGACCTGCGGGATGGCGACGGCTCTTCCGATTCTGGGCGGATGGATTGGGCGGGGGTCCGGACAATCCTTGTCGAGCGAAAGATGCGTGCGGGTGCGTTGGTAATAGTCGACGTACGAGGAGAGGACTCGACGCAGATGGCGCTCATTGAAGATCACAATGTGATCGAGACATTCGCGCCGGATCGAACCGATCACCCGCTCGACGTACGCGTTCTGCCAGGGTGAGCGCGGCGCCGTGATGACTTCCGTGATGCCCATCGCTTCGACCCGGCCGCGGAAGTCCGAGCCATACGATGCGTCACGGTCGCGCAGCAGATACCGCGGAGCGGCATCCCATGGGAAGGCTTCGGTCACTTGGCGCGAGAGCCACGCTGCGGTCGGATGCTTGGTGACAGCGGTGTGCACGATATTCCTGCGATCGTGGGCCAGAATGATCATCACATAAAGCAGCCGAAACGATGCGGACGCCACAACGAACATATCGATCGCAGCGATACCTTGGGCCTGATTGCGCAGGAAAGTCCGCCAGTTCTGAGAAGGCGTTCCCCGCCTTCGCACCATGTACTTCGCGACGGTCGCTTGGCTGACCTCGACGCCGAGCTTGAGCAGCTCACCATGGATCCGAGGCGCACCCCAGAGCGGATTGGCGCTGCTCATCTGCCGAATCAGATCACGAATCTCGCACTCTACTGACGGCCGCCCGGGTCTCGAACGCCAACGCCAAAACAGGCGAAATCCCTGACGGTGCCATTGGATCACTGTTGCTGGCTTGACCAACACCATCATTTCCAGACAGCGCGGCCACAGTCGGTAGAGCCCGACCCAGGGCAAGCGGTCGAAAGCAAATAGACGCAGCCGACCCGGCCGCTGGCAGCGAAGAACGTGCAGTTGATGACGGAGGGCGAGGTTCTCTAGTTCCACAAACGCCCGACTGCGGCATCGGCATACACGCCGAGAAACGATCGATCGGACCAGCTTAAGCATGCCGGCGATATTGCATCGGTGAATCCAAAAACTCCAGACTTTCCGGCGCGTTCGGAGTTTTTGGTAGCCACAGCCGGTCAAGAAGGTCGGACTTTTAGACGCTTCCCCTGTTTTCAGTTGGCAGGGATAGCCACCGGCCACGGGCATCGCGTTGCGGTGCTTCCACTCCTAGGCGGGTTGCAGCATCAATACGTCCGGCTTTAGGTTTTGACTCAAGGCGCAAGGGTTGACAGCTATTGCGGATCGCCGAGCTGCAGCAACTGCTTGCCGAAGTTTGCTCCTGTGAACAGGCGGATTATTGTTTTGGGTGCGTTCTCCAAGCCTCGTTGCAGGTCGATTTGGTTTTTCAGTTTTCTTTCTGCGTGCCATTTCGACATTTCGGTTATCGCTTCGGGAAAGCGCTTGGCGAATTGGGACACCAGGAAGCCCTCCATCCGCGCGCCTCGCGTGATCAGATTGAGGTAATTGCGCGGCCCGGTGGGCGGTTTGGTGCCGAAGTCGTTGTACTGCGAAATCGCTCCGCACAGCACGACCCGCGCGCCGTTGGCAATCCGCGCGAGCGCGCGATCGAGGATCTCGCCGCCTACGTTGTCGAAGTACACGTCGATGCCCTTTGGGCAATACTTAGTCAGAGCCGCACTTACCTTCTCATTCTTATAGTCAATCGCGGCGTCGAAGCCCGCCTCCTTCAATAGCCAGTCGCACTTTTCGGGTCCGCCCGCTATACCAACTACGCGGCATCCCTCGATTTTGGCTATCATCCCGGCCAGCGAACCGGTTGCGCCCGCGGCGCCCGAGACTACGAACGTTTCTCCGGCTTTTGCCGCACCGACCGCGAGCGTGCCGAAGTAGGCCGTCAGGCCCGTGGTTCCGAGCAGCGAGAGCGCCAGGATCGGGTCGGCGCCGCGCGGCAGCTTGCGCAATCCCATCAAGCCTTCGCCGCTGGTGACCGTGTAGTCCTCCCATCCGAAGAGTCCCTGCACGAGGTCGCCCTTGGCAAATCCGGGACGTTTGGAATCCAGGACCTGTCCTACGGTGCCTGCCTTCATCGTCTGGCCGAGCGGAAGCGCCGGAATGTAGGTGTCCATCGACATCCAGCCGCGCTGCGTGGGATCGAATGAGAAGGCGAGGTTGCGGACGAGGACCTGGCCGTCTTCCAGCGCGGGGACGACGGTTTCATTCCAGCGGAAATCGTTTTCCTTGATCATCCCGTGTGGCCGCGCCACCAGCAGCCATTGCCGATTCTTCAGTTCTGCCATCTGAATTCCTTTAATCCGATAGTATTTTCACGGTTCGCAGTCCTCCGGATTTATCCGATAAGTACGGCTCAGACAAGGAACGTGACTGCGGTGAAACCCGCCGTGGGTTTCACGCTTCGCCGGGCAGGAAAATCGCGTTTGTGAAGTGGCTGGCGCCTGTGCGACGCTGAGGCTGGATTTCAAAACGGAATTCCCGGACCAATCTTACTACCTCGCTCAGAAGGACAAAGGGACAATGAAGACGCGCATTACAGAACTCTTCGGTATCAAGCATCCGATCATCCAAGGGGGCATGCATTTTGTTGGGCTTGCAGAACTGGCGGCAGCCGTCTCGAATGCGGGCGGGCTTGGAATCATCACAGGCCTGACCCAGCGAACGCCTGCCGATTTGGCACGCGAAATTGCCCGCTGTCGCAAGATGACCGACAAGCCATTCGGCGTGAACCTGACATTCCTGCCCGTCATTAGTAACCCGGATTATCCGGGTTATGTGAAGGCCATCATCGATGGCGGCGTGAGAATCGTTGAGACCGCAGGCAATAATCCGCAGAAGTGGCTACCCGCGCTCAAGGAAGCCGGCGTCAAGGTCATCCACAAATGCACTTCTGTTCGCCACTCGCTGAAGGCGCAGGCGATTGGGTGCGATGCGGTGAGCGTCGATGGCTTTGAATGCGGCGGGCACCCCGGCGAAGACGACATCCCAAATATGATCCTGGTGCCGCGCGTCGCAGAGGAATTGAAGATCCCCTTGGTTGCTTCTGGCGGTATGGCAGATGCCCGATCCTTGGTGGCCTCTCTGGCATTGGGCGCTGATGGAATGAACATGGGCACCCGCTTCATTGCCACCAAGGAGGCCCCGGTTCACGAAAACGTCAAAAAGGCCATCCTCGCGGCTTCGGAACTCGATACCCGCCTGATCATGCGCCCGTTGCGAAATACGGAGCGGGTACTGGCAAATAAGGCGGTCGATCACATTCTTGAGAAAGAACGGTCGTTGGGTGCCAACCTGAAATTCGAAGATATCATCACGGAGGTTGGCGGCGTTTATCCCCGCATCATGACCGAAGGTGATATGGATGCGGGCGCCTGGTCCTGCGGCATGGTTGCCGGCCTGATTCACGACATACCGTCATGCCAAGAACTGATCGACCGCATTATGGCCGAGGCTAAGACGATCATTCGCCAGAGGCTGGAGGGATTTTTGGAGGCTTGAGGCCCTGTCACACAGATCTAATTTTCGGCGTTGACAGCGGTCGGCAGATGAGCATGGCGATTTGATGGCGCAGGGCGATTGCCTCCAACAGCAGCGCAGTTCAGGTTCGGGGTTCGCTGCGCACGAGCGGCAGCGCTGCGCTTGTCGGCGTCGCCATAAAGGAGGCTGGCTATGCGTTCGAAACCACCAATGAATCCGTGCCGATTCAGTTTTGAGAAGCCACAAGTATCATCGTGTCGCGCATATCAATCGATGCGCATGATACCGCGACGTAGTGTTGCTGATCCGTAGGTCTCCTGCGTCAGTGGCGCTCCCAATTCGGCGAGCACCGCTCGATGCTGCTTTAACGGTGTGCGTAACAATCGATCCTCGATTGGTTTGAGCTTCCCAAAGCTCTCGTGTCTTAGTGCGCGTTCAACAAACGCGGCCGTTAGAGGCCATCGCACAGCATCGACTCGAAATCGTGTAAATTCTGCGTTCCGAAAGAAGCACGCGATACTGATGTCCGCGATGGAAAGCTTGCCAAAAATGAAACCCTCAGTCGGAACTTGTTCCTCAAGATAATCGAGGATTTGGGGCATATCTTCGCGGAGAGTCTTTTCGACCGCTGCCTTGTCGGTCGGTTCACCCCATACGTTCGGTTTGATTGCGACCTGGTTGAATAACCGCCATATGAAGACCTCGCCCATCCGCGAGTCGGCATATTCTTCGAGCCAGCGGGCGCGAGCTCGCTCAACGATGTTAGTCGGGTATAGCTCAGGCTCCGGATAACGGTCTTCCAGGTACTGGCAGATAACAGAAGAGTCGGCAAGCGTGGTTTGGTCATCGATGAAAACTGGAATCCGGCGCAGTGGACTTATACGGGAGAAGCTATCATTGCCGGAGAAAGGTATAATCGGGTCGATCTTATAGGAAATACCTTTCAGGTCGAGAACCACCAACACCTTGCGAACATAGGGTGACAGATAGCCGCCAATGATCTGTACTGGATGCGACATGGTTCCTCCTTATTATTCAACTTGCTTATTTCCGGAGGGGAGGCGAATCAGATATAGCCTCGCGCTTTAGGTGCCGCTTACTTCTTCATCATCGCAGGAAGGGTAGCCTGCTGTCTAGCGAGCATCTCACTGGTTGAAGAACGCACTTGCACGTTTGTCCATCACAGCGCTAAGTTCTGCCGGCCCTACAATTGCACCTGTTGTGGCTACCAACTGGCCTGCCCCCCGATGCCCATCAGGTGAGAAGTAGGGTCGTTTGATGTATGACCTGCCCCGCAAAAGCTAGTACGACCAGGAGTTGAGAAATCGACCCGGTGTGGTTGGTGAGCCGCTTGTGGTTCAGATAGCAGCCCGTCTCGTTTAAGCGCATCAATTCGATAGCGATTCTCGCAGCCGACTCAAATTCCGGTTCAGATGGGAATTTGTGGCAGGGACAGGCATAAACACGCCTTGGCTGAATTGAAATAAGAGCCAAGGGTCTCATGCCCAGAAAATAATGCGCAGCAAGCCCGCCCCGATTCGGCGTATTTCCTCGTTCGGCCTGCAGCCGATCAAGGTTCCTTCACATTATGGTTTCCTGCTGATTAGCAAAGCTCTCCCCGCAAGAGCGGGGACTAAGATGAGCAACATCATTCACGCGCGATCTCTCCCGCGCGCGAACTGTGATTCCGTCACGTCAGTTCAATCGATAAGAGCCGGACGTATTGCTGCCCCTGATGCATATCGCGCTCTACAACCCCGCCCTGTGGAGTTTTGCGCGGAAAGGAAATTTTCACCACGTTCAGGTTATCGACCGCGAAGTATTTTACCAGCGCCGGATCGACGCCGTATGCCTCCGCGATGCGAGGTGGCGAGATCGCTTCGCTCGCATGGTACTTCCGAAAGCTCTCGTGGTCCTTGAAAAAGAGGTCGATCGTCACCCAAAAGGGTCCGGCGTTCTTTGACCGGATATAACGGCACGCGTCGCGCAGGTTCGGCATCGCTAGGCCTTCGCGTCGAATCGCTTGACCCACTCAATTCGGACCAATTCGAGTGGATCATTCACGGCGACAACGTGGTTGAGCTTGAACTCGTAGACGCGTCCGCGTTCGATTTCGGCCGGCGAAAACGGAAACCCGTAGCTCGGAAGTTCAGTTCCGGCCTCGAGCGGGAAATGAAAGAAATAAGGATTGCAGGTCTTCGCGATCCTGGTGGCCATTTCCTGGGAGGGCGCCGTCGCGACAAACAGCACACCAACTTCGCGAGGCGGGGTGGCGTCCGATGGCACCGGCAGACCCGATACCGCGTTCCATCCATAGAGCCTCAGCGAAATGTCATAATCCACGCCTTCACCGATCGAGCGCGACACGCGGCCATGAAGCGCGGCCAGCATGCGATCGTGAAACCGGTCCAGGTTGGCGAGAACGGAAGGGTCCTGGATCCCAATCAACATGATCGTCTGAAAAGGCCCGCCCGCCGCGCCTTCGAGCTTCATCGTGTACGGTCGCGTCTCCCACCGCGAACCGACGACACGGACCGAACGTTCGTCAAGCCGATGGTATCGTGCCGCAGTCACGTCCAGGATGCCTCCGGGCTCGATCAGCCGGAACGGATCGCTGTTCTCATAGAGCATGTGCGCCGACACGCTGTAGGTATCGCAGCGGATCCCCGTCGAAAGCGGTTCCACCACGAAACTGTCCTCGCCGATTCGAAGGAAAACGCCGGAGCCTCGAGCAGGGTCGGTCGTGCATAGCGCACCGCATTCCGCGATTTTTGCCGCATGCCATGCGGCGCCGGCGCCGCTACCGCGCATCAGAGGAAGCGCCGCGATCACCGCGGTGTCCGTAGTTCGTCCGCCAAGCACGATATCGGCGCCGGCGTCGAGCGCCGCCATATACGGTTCGGCTCCCATTGCACCGACGATGTGATCGCACGAATCGATCAGCGCGTCGGTCATCGGATTCGGCGGAAGTAACGCCTGAATCTTGCCCTGGGCGTTCTTTTCCTTCAGCACGCGCTTGTCCTGTTCCGAATAGAGCAGGGCGATACGCGGGTGCAGCTTCAGCTCCTCGGCAAGTTCGACGACGATATCCCGTGTCCAGTTCACGCCCGCATCGCCGCCTGCTTGTCCGCACGATCCGATCGTCAGCGGTATTCGCGCGCGGGCCTGCGCTTCCATCAGAATTTGCAGATCGCGTTTTACTGCCGCGCAACTGTTCTTGGACATTCCCATGGCAAGATAAGCGGCGCCGCTGTCGGTCGATCCCGCGTCGACGGCGATCGCATGTGCACCCCACGCGATCCCGTTGGCCACCTCCTCGGCACGAATGCCACCCCCAAGCTGCCCAACGGGAACAAGAACATTCACTGTCTGCTTCGTGGGGTTCATGTCATAGCTTCGCGGGGGCTATGCCGCTATGCCGACGTCGGCCAGATATCGCCGAGCTGCCGATTTCAGGGAAGGTCTCGGACTTTGGCAGATGATGCGTTCCAAGCAGGTATTGCTTGTTCCTCGTCGCCGGCGATTTGCGTCGTAAGCCGTATCGCTTCCCCAGCGCCTGCCATACGCGATCACACGACTTCCGCATCGGCACGAGCGATGGGGCCGGGAAGCTGCACGATCCCTAGACGCTCGAATTCATCCCGCTGCTCAGTGGTAAGCGTGGCGACTCCGCACGAGCGGAAATCCAGATTCTGAAACACCATAGTCAGTGAGACAAGGAGCTTGCAACCGCCAACGGCCGGTACTGGTCCGGTCTGGCCGGTTCGACCCGATGTCAACGCCCGACCGCGACCAGATGTACCACCGTCGCGTGCCTGTGTGTGGCGAATTGCTGATTCTTGGGGAAATCAGCAATTCGCCACACACAGGTCGAACTCGCGCCAATCTGATCGCGCGGCGGCATTGGCAGCGAGCAACGGCGGCGCTAGTTTGCTGACTATGCCAAAGCAGTGGGTACGCGATATTGAGATCTATTATGAAGTGCACGGCAGCGGGCCGCAGACGCTGGTGATGGTCCGCGGCCTCGGCTCGAATCTGTGCGCGTGGTACGAGCAGACCCCGGTGCTCGCGCGTCATTTTCGCACCGTGGTTTTCGACAATCGCGGAGCGGGACGCACCGACAAGCCTGACGCGCCGTACTCGATGCGGCAGATGGCGGCGGACACGGTCGGGCTGATGGACGCGCTCGCGATTGATCGTGCGGCGCTGCTGGGAATCTCGATGGGCGGAATGATCACGCAGGAGTTCGCGCTGAACTATCCGGAGCGGCTGAGCGCGCTGATCCTCGGCTGTACGAATTTCGGCGGACCCACTGTGGTGCAGGCCGAGCCCGAAATTATCTCGGCGGTGATGGCCGGGGCTAACCCGACTCCCGAACAGCGGCGGCTGCAACTCCGCGCGTCGTTCTCGGACGCATCGATCGAAGGCAGACCCGAGTTCCTCGCCCGGGACGAAGAAATGCGCGCGCTCTATCCGATTCCGCCATTCGCATTCATGCGCCAAATGCAGGCGATCACCGGACACGACACCGGAGCGCGACTCGGCGCCATCAAGACTCCCACCATGGTGATGGCGGGGCGCGATGACCTGCTGGTGCCGCCGGTAAATGCGAAAATGCTGGCGGAGAAAATTCCCGGAGCAATTCTCAAGGAGCTGCCGGGCGGACATCTGTTTTTCACCGAGTTTCCGGAGCTGTTCAATCCGCTGGTGATCGAATTTGTGCGATCGCATCCCTGACGCGAGGGCAGATCGTGATGACGATGCGAGAACGAATCTTAATTTATGATTGAACCGCGCCTCCAGCCTGTGTGTGGCGAATTACTGATTTCCCCAGAATCAACAATTCGCCACACACAGGCGATCGCGGTTGCGGTTGCGACGTCTGGAATCGACAGCGGTGCGGCGTTTGCGGCCGTGATCGGACTCCTCATCGAAGTACCTGTCATGATCGGACTGGTCGATGTTTCGCGCTGAGCGCGACGCAGATATTTTCCTACATCGCAGGCCGCAATCGAGGCGGAAGGTAGTCGCAGCGTGAAGAGTGCATAACGCCCGCCGGTAGGTTGGATGCTCATATGAGCATCCGTGGGATCACGGAGCAGGCGCTTGCGTCGTTTATATTTCGATGATACTAGAATTATCGTAGTGAAAGAATTTGTGTCACAACTGAGTGCGCTTGGACAATCCGGCCGGCTGGAGATCTTCCGCCTGCTGGTGCGCGCCGGCCCGGATGGAGCCTGCGTCGATGAGATCAGGCGCCGGGTCAAGATGCCGGGCTCGACCCTGTCTCATCACCTCGACGCGTTGACCCGAAGTGGGCTGCTGACGGCGCGTCGCGCGGGGCGATTCATCTACTACGCAGTCAATTGGCCGAAAGCCGCGAAGTTGATCCAGTTCATGACCGAGGACTGTTGCGCCGGCCTCCCCAAGCGGCTGGGCGCATCGCCGGATCGTACGCAATCCGCTAATCGCCCCTGCCGTAAAATAACGGGCAGGTGTGGAGGCCACGATGAGTAACGAATCGATAAGGGAAAAAGTCAGGGAGGAGTACGCGGAAGTGGCGCGGCGAGCCGCTAACCAGGGCGGCTCATGCTGCGGCGCGGCGGTGCCTGCGGCGAACCCAATCGTGCCCCGGCCGTCTGATCTTTAAGGCGAGGGCGAGATTGCGTCGCTTCCCGCCGAGGCGGTTGCGGCGTGGGCGGGATGCGGAAATCCAACCGCACTCGCCGAGCTGAAGCCCGGCGAAACCGTGCTCGACCTTGGCTCCGGCGGCGGGATCGACGTGCTCCTTTCCGCGCGAAGAGTGGGGCCAACGGGCAAGGTGTACGGGCTCGACATGACCGACGAGATGCTCGCGGTCGCGCGCGATAGCCAGCGCAAAGCGGGCGTCCAGAACGTCGAATTCCTCAAAGGCGAGATCGAGCATATCCCGCTGCCCGATAATTCGGTGGACGTGATCATCTCGAACTGTGTGATCAATCTTTCGGCCGACAAGGATCGCGCGCTGCGCGAAGCGTTCCGGGTGCTGAAACCGGGCGGCCGTTTCGCCGTTTCGGACATCGTGGTGCGCGGCGAGATGCCTGCCGAGATTCGCCGCCGCATCGAGTTGTGGGCCGGATGCATCGCGGGTGCGCTGGAGGAATCGGAATACCAAACGAAGCTCGCTCAGGCGGGATTCGAGCAGATCGAAATTGAACCGACGCGGATCTACACGGCGGCTGATGCGCCGGCATTTCTTGCGGATAATCCAGAGCTTCAGAAATTCGTGCAGGTGGCGGACGGCAAATTCATGAGCGCCTTCGTCCGCGCGCGCAAGCCGGTCGCCGGGAGGAAATCGTGAAATCTATTGGCGGTGTCAAAGTGGCGGATGTCGTCGCGGTCTATAGCAGTGCGCCGGCCGAACTCTTTCGGCTTATGTTCGGGCAGCAGATTCACGTGGGAGGAATGAAGGCGTCGATCGATCTGGCGGATCGCGCGGGAATTGACGCCGGGACGAAGGGGGTCGATCTGTGTTGCTGCAACGGCGCGGACATGCGCTTTCTGGTGCGCTTTCGCAATGTCGCCTCGATGGTCGGCGTCGATGTAACCGAAGCAATCGTCGAGCAGGGGCGGCGGCTGACCCACGAAGAAGGTTTGGACGATAAAATCCGATTCGTACTCGCCGATGCCTGCCAGAGCGGCTTGCCGTCGGCCAGCGCGGATTTCATATGGAGCGAGGATGCGTGGTGCTACGTCCCCGACAAGCCAAAGTTGATCGCGGAGGCGGCGCGCATCGTTCGTTCCGGGGGCGTGATTGCGTTCACCGACTGGGTTGAAGGGCCTGCGGGACTATCCGATTCCGAGGCGCAGGGCTTTCTCAGCTTGATGACGTTCGCCAACATCGAGGACATCGCGGGCTACGCCAAGCTGCTCTCGGCAAACGGCTGCAAGGTGAGCGCCGCCGAACACACCGGGCGGTTCGCGAGCCATGCGGATTTATATCTCAACATGATTGAGATGCAGCTCATGTACGATGCCCTGCGGCCTCTCGGGTTCCGCACCGACCTGCTGGAAACGTTCCTCACGGGGTTCCGTTTCCTCGCTCAGCTGGCGCGCGCCGGCAAGATCGCGCAGGCACGGTTTATCGCACGGCGCATCTAGGCGGCGAGATCGCGAGTGATCCGCGCCGTGCGCAGACAGACTCAGATTAACGAGATTTTCCCATGACCAATGCCCCCGCATTCTCGACGCGCGAACGGCTCACGCTGGAGGGCCGGCTTAATCAGGATTGTTTTTGTATCGATGTTGACCCGGCGCGTGTCTGGCGCGCTGTGGAGCAAACAACGGCGGGTATTATCCCCGGCGAGGTATTGGCCCGAGACCGCGCTCATCTCTTCTCCAACGCGCCTGTCTTCCTCTCGCAGGCGGATCTGATGGCTATGGGCGAGGTCGTGCAGGCCATCGAAGCGCTCGGCCAGTTCAAGCCGTTCCAGGCCGAAGCACTGGCGTGGGCGCCAGAAATCGCAAGGACTGATTTTGGGCCGCGTGGCGCGTTCATGGGCTACGACTTTCACCTGACACCGAACGGACCCAAACTCATCGAGGTAAACACCAACGCTGGTGGAGCCTTCCTGAACGCGATCCTTGCGCAGGCCTGGGTCGCTTGCTGCCCCGAGGTGCAAGCGCTCGCGCCGCAACCGCAGACCGGATTCGAAGACGCGGTCTGGAACATGTTCGAGGCGGAATGGCGCCTCCAACGCCGCGCCGGTCGTCCGCGCACCGTCGCCATCGTCGACGATGCGCCGGAAGGCCAGTTCCTCTATCCGGAGTTCCTGCTGGCACGGGACTTCTTCGAACGGCGCGGCATGCAAGCGGTGATCGCCGATCCGAAGAGTCTGCGGTTTTGGCGGGGCCGGCTCATGCTCGGCGAGCAACCGATCGATCTCGTTTACAATCGGCTGGTGGACTTCGCGTTCGAAAGCCCGGCGGTCGGATCGCTACGGGAGGCCTATCTGGCCGATGCGGTGGTCGTGACGCCTAACCCGCGCAACCACGCGCTACTGGCGGACAAGCGCAATCTGGCCCTGTTGTCCGATCCTGCGTGGCTCGAAGCGCTCGGCGTCGAACAAGGACTGCGCGGCACGCTCGCGCGCCTCCCGCGCGCCAGGCTTGTCACGCCCGACAACGCCGCGGCGCTCTGGACCGAGCGCAAATCGCTCTTCTTCAAGCCGGCAGCGGGCCATGCCGGCAAGGCCGTCTACCGCGGAGACAAGCTCACACGAACCGTCTGGGCGGACATCTTGCAGAATGATTACGTCGCCCAGGCCTTCGCCGCCCCGAGCGAGCGGCGGGTTAAAGTCGAGGGCGATCCGCAGGTCCGCAAGATGGATGTGCGACTCTACACTTATGCAGGCGCAACGATCCTGGCGCCGGCGCGGCTGTACCAGGGGCAAACCACCAACTTCCGCACGCCAGGCGGGGGATTCGCCCCGGTCATCATCCTTGGCGGACCTGCGGTCAGCGCCTAGTAGTTTGCGATCCAATCGGTACAGTGATTCGCAAAAAAGCCGATCCGGCCAATTCGCCACACACAGGCGCTGGAGGATGATTGCAAGTAGCCCGGGAGGCGCTCGTTCCTAACGACAACGACAGTGAAACCTTTTGTCGGCATAACCTAAGCAGGAGTTCACCGCGCAGATGGATTCCGCACTTCCTCGCAGGCGGCCATGAACCAGACATCCGATCCGGCCCGGCTCTATACGGATAGAAGCCAAAGCTACGTTCGCTTCGTCCGCTTCGTAGGCTACCCGCAGGGACTTCGGGCCTACTTCCTGGCGTCGCCGCTCCTACGGTCCGGTCTCCGCGTTCTTGATGCAGGCTGTGGCACCGGAATCGTCACCCTCGCGCTACGAGAGGCTCTGCTCCAGCGTGGTTTCCATCCTGGACCCCTGCAAGGCTTCGATCTCACTCCGGCGATGCTCGACCGCTTCCGTCAGACCCTTCACACGCGGGAGATCGAGGGCATCGACGTTGTGCAGGCCGATGTCCTCCGACTGGATAGACTGCCGGGAGCCTGGAACCACTACGACCTCATCGTCTCCGCGTCCATGCTGGAACACCTTCCACAGGATCGGCTAGTTGACGCGCTGGCTGGCTTGCGTGGACTTCTGAACCACGAAGCGAGTTTCGTGGTCTTCATCACCCGTCGCAACTGGCTCACGCGGCCACTCATCGGCCGATGGTGGGAGGCGAACCTTTACGAGGCGGCGGAGCTGGAGGAATGCTTCCGTCGCGCGGGCTTCTCGAACATCGGATTTCGGAAGTTCCCGATCGGATTCCGCTACCTCGCTCTGTGGGGCCATATTGTTGAGGCGCGCCGCTGAACGGACAGGTATTTGAACCGGATCACTGACTTTACGCCGCAATGCTGAGATATTCTCGATCTGCGGCCAAAGAGATCGCTTGGAGACCTTACGGACCAGGACGTTGATCTGTCGGGGTAGGACCTGTGCCTGCCGAAAACTTCATTCGGCGTGACGTGCGGACCCGTGTGTGCTGACGAAAGAGGCGATGGGTTATTCGGTAGCCACAGGTTACGGGTCGATGCGCTTGAACGGGTTTGCAATGCCGGTCGAGGCGCCGAAAGGAGGATGGCATGGGCAAATACCAAGAGCCTGGACACTTGGTCCAGCAGCCCGAGCGAATTACGCGGCGACAGATTCTTGCAGGTGCGCTCGCTAGCGTCGGCGGCTTGACGGCCACGGCATGTCGCCGATCCTCGTTGACTGCAGGGCAGGAAGCGCCCTTTGATCCAACGAAAGTTCAAGGTCTCCCACCCGGCGATGCGGCGGGCCGCCGTTCACCGTTTGTTAGACTGACTCGCGAAGCCGGCTGGACGTTTTGGTCCTACACGCCGCTGGGTAACATCGACGGGATCATCACTCCGTCTGATCTTCATTACGAGGTCCATCACGCTGGCGCGCCGGTCGTGGATCCAAATCGATGGACTCTCACGATCCATGGAATGGTCGAACGGCCGATCGTCCTCAACCTCAACGACTTACGGAAATACCCGTCCCTTAGCCGGATTGTCTTCCTGGAGTGCTCTGGGAACAGTCCATTCGCCTGGCGCAGTGCCTCCAGTCCGGAGGATACCGCTCAGAATCTCGTCGGGCTGACAAGCTGCAGCTTGTGGACGGGCGTCGCAGTTTCGACTCTGCTGCGGGAGGTCGGCGTGAGGCCGGGGGCCAAATGGGCGTTGGCCGAAGGCTCGGATGCGGCTGTGATGACACGCAGCATTCCGATCGACAAGCTCATGTCCGACGCGATGGTCGCGTACGGTCAGAACGGCGAGCCGCTGCGGATCGCCCAGGGATTCCCGGCCCGGCTTCTGCTCCCCGGTTGGGAAGGAAACACGAATGTCAAATGGCTCCGCCGTCTTGAGTTGGCCGACGCGCCGTTCATGCATAAGGAAGAGACCGGATCCTACACCGATCCCATGCCTGACGGTAAGGTGCGTCAATTCACTTTCGTCATCGAGGCGCGGTCGATCATCACGTCTCCGTCGGGCGGGCAGACATTGCAAGGTTCGGGGTTCTGCGAAATCCGCGGCCTTGCCTGGTCCGGGCGCGGGCGCATCAAACGCGTCGAGGTGAGCACGGATGGCGGCGGGGCTTGGCTTCCAGCAACACTCGATGAGCCAGTCCTGCCGATGGCGCACACGCGATTTCGGTTCCCGTGGAAGTGGGACGGAAGGGAAGTCGTCATCGAGAGCCGCGCGATCGATGAGACAGGCTACGTCCAGCCGACGCGAGCGCAGCTCGTAAAGGTTCGAGGGACCCGGTCCATCTACCACTTCAATGGCATCCAGCCTTGGAGGGTGAGCCGCGATGGCAAGGTCACGAACCCCAATGCATAAGCTGGTGCGCAGGCTTGCTCTTCTGGCCGGCGCCGTCCTGCTCGCAGCCTTCTCGGCGCATGCCGGTGACCAGGGTCGGCTGGAAATCGGCCGGCCTGCGACGACCGAGGAGTTGGCTCGGTATGCCGCATTCTCCGTCCGACCCGACGGTAACGGTCTTCCCGCAGGACGAGGAACCGCCGTCGAAGGCAAGGGCGTGTACACCAAAACGTGCGCAAAGTGCCACGGGCCTACCGGGAAGGAAGGCGGTAAGACCGGAAACCGTCCGACACCACCACTCGTTGACACGCGCCCCTTCAAAGTGGGGCTGACAAATGCGACGGTCGGCAACTACTGGCCCTATTCGACAACGATCTGGGATTACATCCATCGTGCGATGCCGTTCGATCACCCGGGGACGCTTAGCGATGATGAGATCTATGCGGTCACGGCGTATCTACTGTACGCGAACGGACTAATCGGCGAACGCGACGTTGTGGACGCGCATTCGTTACCGAAGGTGCGGATGCCGAATCGCGACGCCTTCGTACCCGATCCACGCCCGGATGTTCCGTGAGACGGTCGCTACTAAAAATTCGTTCTGAACCGGAATTCGAACGGCTGCGAGAATTGCTATCAAATTGATGCGCATAAATGAGACGGGCTGCGATCTGAACGACAAGCGGATTACCTATGTGTGGCGAATTGCTGATTCTGGGGAAATCAGTAATTCGCCACACACAGGCATGAAGGACCCAAGCATTCTATTTTTCACCGTAGCGAAGCAAGTTGACATCGACATCGTCGCTGCGGGACATGTCGTCTGGACGCAAGAGCCGGCCCGACGTTCCAACAAGTAAGGGTGGTCATCTCAGTTGCTCTGTGGCCCTGATAATGGCTGAGGGAGCCTTCGTATTCCTGCGTCTTATATGGACCCAGCCCCAGGCGAAAGCCGATTGTCGAGTGGAAGGTGAATCCTGTGGCACCTCAAACCCTGTGTCTAGTTCGATTCCTACTCCCTCCGCCCCTGAGTGAAAAACCGAGCCATCATCGGACCCGGAATTCGGAGCGGACCAAGGATCGAAGTCTCTTCCACCCCGCCCCGAAAAACACGCCTCCCCGCCCCGGAACCATCGGCGCGGTGCCCGTGCAAGCGGCGTCGGGGCGGCGGCGTGGCGCGATCACGCGGGAGGGCAAAAGGCGCCTGTTACTGGCGATGAAGAAGCGCTGGGCCGAGCGCAGGAAGAAACGCTCCTAGGGAACCTCTGCACAAGTCGATCGATATAGGTAGATCGATATAGGTAGAATGAAGTTGATCGATGGATGGGTGCGGAGGTGGAGTGATGAGTGAGCAGCGGACGTTCGCTTCGATGGCTTGGA
>NZ_JBEKFG010000006.1:0-79233 GCF_050013435.1 Binatus sp. (SeqCode)
CCCGCCGGCCCGCCACCGCCGCCTCCCCCGCCGCTGCCCGCCGAGCCGCCGCCGGCGCCTTGGCTGCTGGTCTGACCGGTCTCCGACGGCGAGCGCATGATCTGAGCACTGTAGAACTGGCCTCCGCCGGTATAATAGTACGGTCCCGGATCGGTGAATTCCTTCTCCATGCCTTGATACTGGAACGGCCAATCGTTCGCCGTCCCGCTCACCGTCGGATTCCCTGATGGATCGTAGGTGTACGTCGTCGCCGGCGGAGACTGGGTCGAGGCGGTATTCACCAGCGCGATGCCCGGCAGAGGTTGTGCGGCCATGCGCGGATTCTAACCGTGTGCTGTTTTGTTGCAATAGTTGTAAGTTAACGGCGCGAAACTGCCGCGCCGAGGTCGCGGAGCGACCAGAGTTTTGCTAGGAGCAGGGTCTATGGCAGATCCCGATTTCAGTCAGTTCAAACTCGTGCCGAAAGGCCATGCGTTCGAGGAATTCCACCAGGGCCAGGTCTTCGAGCATCATTGGGGACGCACGCTAAACGCCGGCGACAATTCGCTCTTCACCACCGCGACGCTCGCGCATTGCCCGCTCTACTTCAACGCCGAGTATGCCCGCGCCCACGGTCATCCCGACATGGTGGTCAATCCGATGCTGGTGGTGTGCACGGTGGTCGGCATTTCGGTCGAGGATTTGAGCGAAGCGGGTGGACCGTTTCTCGGCCTCAACGGTTTGGAATTTCACCGCCCGGTCTATCCGGGCGATACGCTGACCGCGCGCAGCACCGTGGTCTCCACGCGCGAATCCGCAAGCCGCGGCAACTTCGGAATCGTCACGTGGCGCACCGAAGCCCGCAATCAACGCGACGAACTCGTCGTCAGCTACGAGCGGACCAACCTGGTCGCCAAACGCAGAGGAGCTGCATCGTGAGTTACATGACCGACGAGCGGCGGATGATTCAGCAGGCGGCGCGCGACTTTGCGATGAAAGAAGTTCTGCCGCTGGCGAACAAGCTCGATCCCGAGCAGGGCGACATCCCGATGTCGTTGCGCGACAAGCTGGCCGAGATGGGCTACTTCGGAATCGTGATCCCGGAGGCGTACGGCGGGCTTGGCCTGGGAGTGTTCGAGTACGTGCTGATCACCGAAGAACTCGCGCGCGGCTGGATGAGCGTCGCCAGCATCATCGCGCGCGGCAACGGACTCGGCGGCGGTTTCACGGCGGAGCAACGGCGCGAATATCTGCCGCGGATGGCGCGTGGAGAATTCCTCGGCGCGGCGGCGCTGTCGGAGGCCGACGCAGGCTCCGATCTCGCCAACGTCTCGTGCAAAGCGACGCGCGACGGCGATGGCTGGATGCTGAACGGGAGCAAGATGTGGTGCACGTTTGCCGACGGCGCGGATTTCATCTCGGTGTTGGCGCGCACCAAGCAACCGTCCGATCCACACCGCCGCCACGAGGGCATCAGTCAATTCCTGGTGCTCAAGGAGCGCGGCAAGTTTCCACCGGGGCTGACCGGCTCGCCGATTCGCAAGATCGGTTACTTCGGCTGGAAGACGTTCGAGCTGCACTTCGAAAACTTCAAGCTGCCGGCGGACGCATTGCTCGGCCGCGAGCGCGAAGACCGCGGCGAGGGCAAGGGATTCTACGGCACGGTCAGCGGACTCGAGGTGGCGCGGGTGCATACCGCGGCGCGCGCGATCGGGCTTGCGCGCGGCGGGCTCGAAGACTCGTTGGTGTACGCGCAGCGCCGCGTCCAATTCGGGCAGCCGATCGGAGAATTCCAGGCGATTCGGTTCAAGCTGGCCGAGATGGCGACCGAGATCGAAGCCGCGCGCCAGTTGACCTACTTTGTTGCCACCGAAATTGACGGCAGGCGGCGATGCGACAAGGAGGCCTCGATGGCGAAGCTGTTCGCCTCCGAAATGTCCGAGCGCGTCACCAGCCAGGCGCTGCAGATTCACGGCGGCTACGGATACACCAAGGACTTTCCGCTCGAGCGCTACTGGCGCGACGCGCGACTGACCAAAATTTTCGAGGGTACTTCCGAAATCCAGCTGCGGATCATCTCCGACCGCCTGATACCGAGGGTAAGGAAGTGAGTACATCGATCGCGAAGCTGACCGGCGCCGGCAATTACTTCGAAGACTTCGAAGTCGGCGCGAAATTGCGTCACGCACGCGGCACCACCGTCGGCGAGATCGAAAATCAGATGCTCACCAAGCTGGTGCTGAACACCGCCGACAGCCACTACAACGAGCATCGCATGAAGGCGACGCCGTGGGGCCAGCGGCTGGTCTTCGGGCTGGTGACCGGTTCGGTGTGCATCGGGCTGGCGACGCAGGACACGGGCGAAAACGCGCTCGCCGAACTCGGCCTGACGGGGATCAGGTTCACCTCGCCGGTCTTTCACGGCGACACGCTGTACGCCTATAGCGAAGTTCTCGAAAAGCGCGACGCCGATCGAGACGACGCCGGCATCGTCCGCTTCAAGCATTGGGGAACCAAGCATGACGGAACGATCGTCTTCGAGGGCGAGCGCACGGTCCTGATCAAGCGCCGCTCGCACTGGGGCAATCGTTGAACGCACGCACGGGACCGCTCTCGGATGTTCGCATCCTCGATCTGACGCAGGCGCTGGCCGGTCCGTACTGCACGATGCTGCTGGCCGACCTTGGCGCGGACGTTATCAAGGTCGAGCCGCCCGGCGGCGACATGAGCAGAAGCATCGGGCCGCATCCCGCCGATCGGAAAGGCTGCGACTACGGCGGATACTTCGCCAGCGTCAATCGCAACAAGCGCAGCATCGTGCTCGACATCAAGACCGGCGCCGGCCGCGATGCGTTTTTCAAGCTGGTGAAGACGGCGGACGCGGTCGTCGAGAATGCGAAGACCGGAGTGATGGATCGCGCGGGAATCGGCTACGAGCGGCTGCGCGAAATTAATCCGGCCGTCGTCTATGCGGCGATTCGCGGCTTCGGAGATCCGCGCACCGGCCTGAGCCCGTATGCGGATTGGCCCGCGTTCGACATCGTTGCGCAGAGCATGGGCGGGTTGGTCGGCGTCACGGGTCCGCAAGGCAGCGCCGGTTACAGAGCCGGCCCCGCGGTCGGCGACATCTATCCCGGCACCCTGGCCGCGCTTGGAGTGGTGTCGGCGATTCATGCGGCGCGCCGGACCGGGCAGGGACAATTTCTCGACGTGGCGATGTACGACGCGATTCTCGCCCTGTGCGAAATGATGGTTTACAGCTACTCGGGCGGCGGCGTCGTTCGGGAACCGGGCGGCAACGGGACGCCGGTGCTGTGCCCGTTCGATATTTTTCCGACGCGCGACGGCGCCATCGCGATCGCAGCGCCCGGCGAAAATCATTGGAAGAATCTGTGCGACGCGATCGGGCGGCCCGAGCTCGCGACCGACGACCGCACCCGCAACGGCCACCGGCGAGTCCTGCATGCCGACTTTGTGCGCGGGCTCGTTTCGGACTGGACGAAAGCGCATAGCACGCGCGAAATCGTAGCTGCGATCGGCGGCAAGGTGCCGATCGGCCCAGTCAACACCGTCAAAGATATTTTCGAGGATCCGCATCCCAGGGCGCGCGGCATGCTGGTCGAGGTCGAGCAGCCGGGCGACAATCCTCCACTGGTGCTGGCGGGATGTCCGATCAAGCTGACGGGCACGCCGTCGGGGATTTACGCGCGCGCGCCGCGGCTGGGCGAAAATACCGAGCAGGTACTCGCCGAGGCGGGAATATCAATCGCGCACAAGGAGCAATCATGACGCTTCGACTAAGACGTTCCGAACTTTCGACGCCGGCTTCGAGTCCGAAAATGATCGAGAAGGCGATGGGGACCGCGGCCGACATGGTGTTCCTCGATCTTGAAGACGCCGTCGCGCCGTCGCAGAAAGAAGCGGCGCGCAAGAACGCGATCGAGGCGCTGCGCAATCTCGATTGGGGCAAAAAGATTCGCGCCGTGCGCGTCAACGGCGCCGACACGCACTGGGCGCATGACGATGTGATCGAAGTTGTCGAGGGCGCGGGCGACAAGCTCGATGTCATAATCGTCCCGAAGCCGAAGGCGCCGCGCGACATCTGGTTCTTCGACACGCTGCTGACGCAGCTCGAAACGAAACTGCATCTGAAGAACAAGATCGGCCTCGAGGCGCTGATCGAAGAAAGTGCGGCGCTGGCGCGCGTCGAGGAAATTGCCGCATCGTCGCCGCGGCTCGAGGCTCTGATCCTCGGCTTCGGCGATCTTTCGGCGAGCCAGGGCATGCGCTTTGGCGTCGCGACCGATCCGGCAAATCGATATCCCGGCGATATGTGGCATCATGCGCGCGTGCGGATGATCACCGCGTGCCGCGCCAACGGCATCGACGCAATCGATGGACCGTTTGCCAACTTCAAGGATCCGGAGGGCTATCGGCGCGAGGCGACCTGGGCGGCGACGCTCGGCGCCGTCGGCAAGTGGGCGATACATCCGAGTCAGATCGAAGTCGCCAACGACGTGTTCGCACCGACGCCGCACGAAATCGAAACCGCGCGCGCAATGTCCGAGGCCTACCAGGCTGCCACGCGCGAAGGCGCGGGCGCGTCGGGCGCGGGCGGGATGCTGATTGACGCGGTCGCGGTGCGAATCTTCGAAGGCGTGCTGGAGCGCGCGCGCCTGACCGGTCGCGCCTAAGGCTCGCGCCGCGTCACGCCGGCGGGGCTATCGCGCCGCATTTGCGCAGTCGCTCCAAATCCGCGTCGGCAAAGCCCCAATCGCGCAGCGCCGCTTCGGTATGTTCGCCCGGCGTTGCCGGCGGGCGCTGAATCGCGCTCGGCGTGCGGCTGAATCGGGGCGCCGGCCCGGGCTGCGTCACTCCGCCTTGCTCGACGAAAGTTCCGCGATGCAGATTGTGCGGATGGCGCGGCGCTTCATCCATGCTGAGCACCGGCGCGAAGCAAACGTCGCTGCCCTCCATGATCTTGCACCATTCGTCGCGGGTCTTGGTGCGGAACAGGGTCTTCAGCCGCTCCTTCATCGCGGGCCACGAGTTGCGATCCTGCTGATGCGGCAGCTGCTCGCCCTTGAGGCCCGACAGCCGGAGCAATTCCTCGTAGAACTTTGCTTCGATCGCTCCGATCGAGACGTACTTGCCGTCCCTGGTTTCGTAGACGTCGTAATAATGCGCGCCCGTATCGAGGATGTTGTCGCCACGCTCGTTGTTCCATATCCCCAAGCCGTGCATACCGTAAATCAAGGTCATCAACGACGCCGCTCCATCCACCATCGCGGCATCCACCACCTGGCCCTGGCCGGACTTCTGCGCCTCGAGCAGTCCCGCGACCACTCCCAGAGCCAGATAGAGCGCGCCGCCCCCGAAATCGCCAACCAGGTTCAGCGGCGGAACCGGAGCCTCGCCCTTGCGCCCGATGCTGTGCAGCGCGCCGGACAGCGCGATGTAATTGATGTCGTGGCCGGACGCATGCGCCAGCGGGCCTTCCTGTCCCCATCCCGTCATGCGTCCGTAAATCAGGCGGGGATTGCGCGCGAGACAGTGGTCGGGGCCCAGGCCGAGCCGCTCGGTTACGCCGGGCCGGAAGCCTTCGATCAATGCGTCGGCCTTCGCGACCAGCCGCAACACGGCCTCAATGGCTTCGGGCCGTTTGAGATCGAGCGCCACCGAGCGCCGGCCGCGATTGAGCAGGCTGTATTTCGCATCCATCGCGATGCCCACACCCGCGTCCGCCGTGCGATCGATGCGCAGTACGTCGGCGCCCATGTCCGAGAGCAACATTGCACACATCGGTCCGGGGCCAATCCCGGCCAGTTCGATGACGCGATATCCTGACAACACACCCATGATTTTCACCGCATAGTCGGCGCGATTGAGTCGGCGCGATTAAGCCCGCGCGATTTTACGCACGAGCTTTGACTACTTCAGCGCGCGAACTTTCTTGTTGGCTTCCCGCCCAAGGCATTTCTGCAACCACGCTTGCACGTTCGGAGTCGATGACAGGTCGAGCCTCATCATCGGCACCCAGCTCATGACCGCGGCCACGTTCAAGTCCGCGATCGTAAAGTTCTTGCCGAGCAGATATTCCTTGCCCTTGAGCGATTCCTCGAGCACGCCCAGCGGCGCCTTCAAAGCTTCGATCGCCGCCAGCGCGGCTTTTTCGTCACGCTGCTCGGGCGGATTCATTACTCGATTGCGCAAAATGGCGATGAGATGCGGCTCGACCTCGCTCATCGCCCAGAAGCTCCACTTGTAGATGTCGGCGCGCGCGGCGGGCTCCGCCGGCCACAGCAAATTCTTGCCGTACTTTTCGGCCAGGTAGAGATTGATCGCCATCGATTCCCAAACCACCACGCCGTCATCTTCAAGCACCGGCACGTGCCCGTTGGGATTGCGTTTGAGATTCTCGGCCGACTTGGCTTCGGTCGTCGCAATCGGAAGATGCTCGTATTTGACGCCGAGCTCTTCGAGAGCCCACAAGGACCGGGCGCTGCGCGATCGTGAAGTTCCGTAAAGTTTTGTCACTTTGCTTCCTCCAATGAGCGCATCTTACTAAACGTGTCTGTCACAATGCACCTGGCTCGGCATCTAGGACGTGAGCGTCAAGCGATAGACCTCCGACGCGGTGCGCTGGAAGAGCTGATTTTTTTCGTCCCTCGTGAAACCCGCCGCGATCTTCTTGAACGCGTTCCAGAGCACGACGTACGAGCATGAAACCCGGTCCACCGGGAAGTTGCTCTCGAACATGCATCGTCGCGGGCCAAACCGATCGATCGTGTGGAGATAGTAGTCCCGTGTCGCCGCCACGAGTTGGTCCGAGGTCGGCGGCGACGGCCTGTGATGCCAGCCGAATCCATTCACCGGCATGTTGATTCCACCGAGCTTGGCCACGACATTGGGACATCGCGCGAGTTCCGCGATGTTCTTCTTCCACTCGCCGAATATTTCCGCGCGCCGGCCTTCGTAAGGACCGATTCCCAGCGGGCCACCGAAGTGATCGAGCACGATCGTCGTATCGGGAAACGCTCGCGCGAGATCGATCACCGCCGGCATCTGCGGATGGAACTGCCATGCCTCGAAGCTGAGACCCAGGCCCCGCAACCTGGCGAAGCCTTCGCGGAAGCGCGGCGATTCGTACAAATCCGCGGGCGGGTTGGTGTGCGAATTCCTGACCGCTGGACTCGCGTCGAAGCCACCCGCGTGCCGGATGCCACGGAAACGCGCCGGCGCCGCGGCGATATGCGCCTGCAACACCTCTTCGACCGCGGCTCCCAGCGCCAAATCCGCAAAGCCCACGATTCCCGCCGCGACCCGCGTCGGGCCATATTGCCCGCTGGCGCTTTGGGCCGCGATGCCGTTGACGAACTCGGTCTCGCCAACGGGCAGCATCGGCTCCGGGCCTTCCGCGCGATACATCGACATGCATTCGACGAACACCGTCGCGAGCACGCGATGCCCCGACGCCGTGTCACGGACAATCTCGTCGAGCATGTAGCGGCTGCCCGGATGGTCCCACAGGTGATGATGCGGATCGACAATCGGCAGCTCCGGTTCGAGCGCATCCTCGCTGACTTGCGCGAGCCACGCGTCGCGCTCCTGTTCGCTGTTCGGCATCGGGTAATTTTCTCCCGTTCGTCGTGAGTAAGACCGGACTTCAGCTACCTCAACTAACACTGGATGTGACAGCTCGACAATCGTCAGGTTGCGCGCTCGACACGGCGCGATCATTGCGGTCGATGGAGGCTTGATGGTCCGCAACGCATGACTTGAGCGGGCCGATTGACAAAGCGTGGGGCTTCGGATATTGAGAATCATTCTCATTTTTCGACCGCATGTCAAAGCATCAACCAACCCTCCACCGCGGCGGCAGAGCGTGGCCCGGCGCGACCCCGATATGGCTCGCGCTCACGCTCGCGTTGTCGCTGGCGCTTGGCTTCGCGTCCGCGTGTTTGGCCGGGATGCAGCAAATATCCGGCGTCGTCAGCGACGCGCTGGGCCGGCCGCTGGTGCAGGTGAAGCTCGAACTGCGCAACCGCGATGGCGCCGCGATCGCGCACGCAATAACCGACCAGGGCGGACGGTTCAAAATCGCTGCCGCGAAGCCGGGCGTGTATTCGCTCGTGGCGGTGAAGCAGGGATTCAAGTCCGCAAACAAAATTGTCCGCTTCCCGCCCAGCCGCGCACAGCCGATCGTGCTGGCGCTCGACGCTGAGACCGCGCTAAGCATTCCGGTCCAGGCCAGCCTGATGCGCGCGCCCAATGGCGTCTCCACGACCGGCGCAAACAAGTACACCGTAACCGCACAGGACATTTCCAACCTGCCGCGCGGCGACAACACCAATCTCACCGACGTATTGGCGCAGATGCCCGGCGTCGCGATCGATCAAAATCAGCAAATCCATATCCGCAACACCGAAGGGCCGCAATTTCAGTATCAGATAAACGGCGTCACGGTGCCGCTGGACATCAACACCAACCCGCCATTCCTCTCGATGATAAATCCGATGTTCATCAAGCAGATGAGCCTCCTCGATGGCATCGTGCCGTCGCGCTACAGCTACGCCACCGGCGGAGTGCTGAGTATCGAGACCAAGGATGGATGCGACAAGCCCGGTGGCAGCGTCACCATGTACGGCGGCCAGCGCGACACCGTGCAGCCGAGCTTCCAGTACGGCGGATGCGACGGCAAGTTCAGCTATTACGTCAGCGGGCTGTATGACATGAGCAACAGCGCATTCAGCTCCGCCACACCGGCGCCTGATGCCATCCATAACTCCACGATTCAGGGCCAGGGATTCGGTTTCTTCGCCTATGATATGGACCCGACTACCCGGCTGAGTCTCATCACCTCCGTATCTGCCAGTAACAACGAGCTGCCTAACCAGGCGAATCTCAAGCCCCAGTTCGAGCTGACAGGCGCGGGTAACTATCCGTCGGCTGATATCAACTCCTATCTCAACTTTCGCGGCTATCTCGGCATCCTGGCGCTGAATGGAGCGCCGGCGCCCGGGCTTACTTACCAGCTCGCATATTCGGCCCATTATATTTCGCAGGCCTACGAGCCCGACAATGTAGGCGAACTCCTTTATCAAGGGGTAGCGTCCACCGCATTTCACAGCGACCTCGATAACACTCTGCAAGGCGACCTGACCTACAAGCTTGGCGACCACACGCTTGGCGCGGGCATCTACCTTGGCGAATACGGGGTAGAGTCCGACGATAACTCTCTCGTGTTCAGAGAGCCGATAGTAGGACCTCCCTTCGTTCCCGTCCGCGTGATCAACAATTCCAACAAGATCAATCTGCTGTCGGGAATCTATCTGCAAGACACCTGGCAAATCACCGAGAAGCTGCGCGCCAATTTCGGCGTGCGATGGGATCGATTGAGCGGATATACCTACGACAATCAGATCGATCCGACGATCAACCTCGTCTATCTGCCACGGCCCGACACCACCCTCCACGCCGGGTTCGCCCGGTATATGCAGGTGCCGAGCTTTCAGGGAATCTCGCCGGGCGCTCCGGCCGCGTTCAAAGGCACTACAGGCTATGCGGGAACCGGAGCGGTGACGCCTGAGACCGAAGACGACTATGAGTGGGATACGGGCGTGGTTCATCAACTGACGAACCGGATAACAGTCTCTGAAGACGCCTTCTATGAATACACCAAGCATTACCTCGATACCGGGCAGTTTGGTGAGGTGCCGATATTCGCGCCGTTCAACTACAAGCACGGTTACATCTGGGGCACGGAGACCGCGGTTACCTATAGCTCCGAGACCTTCTCGGCGCATGCCAGCACCACCATCGGCAGGAACATGCAGAAAGGTGTGGCGACGGGGCAGTTCAACTTCGATCCCGAAGAGCTGGGCTACATCAACCGGCATTACATCGTGCTCGATCATCAGCCGCTTTACGGCGCCTCGGGCGGGATCACCTATCGATGGAAGCCATGGGCGTTCAGCGCCGATGCTCTGTATAGCAGTGGTTTGCGGGGAGGCTTTGCCGATTTGGAAAAGCTGCCGCACGTGGTCCAGGTGGATCTCAGCGGCCAGAGAAGCTTTCACATGCCATCGATCGGCGAAGTGACCAACCGGATCACGATTCTTAACATCTTCGATCGCACCAACCTGATCAGGCCAACGACTGGTATTGGGGTCTTTCAAGCCGCCTATGGTCCCAGGATCACCGTTTACGACACTCTGACAATTCCGCTTCCCGCGTTGACCCGATAGTTGCGGTTTCCCGTTTTCAAAGTATTTACCGACTAAGACCTTGCTGGGGAAAGCCATTTGGTCTATAGGGCGAGGTGGAATCGGGGAGTCAAAAGAAAAATCCCGGTTCATGCCGGCGCAAGTCTGATTCGGGAATCACAAATGGAAATTCCGGCTTAATGGCTATCACGACGAGTCCGCGCCGCGATGTTTCCATCGACTATCTGCGCGCCACGCTGACATTGATGGTTCTCGCGCACCATAGCTCTCTGGCGTATACAACTTTCGCCCACTTCGACAAGCAGGACATTTATCGGTCCACCGCTCCGGTTGTCGATGTCACGCGCTGGCTGTTTCTCGATTATGCGGAAAACTTCAACGATGTGTTCTTTATGTCGCTGATGTTCTTCGTTTCCGGCCTGTTCGTCTACCCGGCGTTGCGCAGGCATGGCACCTACGGTTTCATTCGCGGCCGTCTGCTGCGTCTGGGCCTGCCGTTCAGTTTCAGCGTCGTGTTCCTTATGCCGGTTGCGTACTACGCATCGTGGCAGCTTACCGGACGTAGCACGGGCTTTGCGGACTTCTACCGGCGCCTGGCCGAGCACGGCTTTGCTTCCGGACCTGAGTGGTTCATCTGGGTGTTGCTCTTCTTCGGCGTAGTGCTGGCATTGATTCTAGTTCCGCTTCAGCGTTGGATGGCGGCGGCCGAGCGATTGATGTTGAGCCTGCGGGACCATCCGTTCGTGACGTTCACCGCCATCTACTTCCTAGCGGCGCTCGTCTATCTGCCGCTGCTCGCCCGCTATGGATTCGGAGCCTGGGCTGACTTAGTGACGTCTCCATTTTCATTTCAAATTTGCCGTATCGGCCTCTACGCCCTCTGGTTCGTCTTCGGCTTCCTCGTCGGAGCACCCAGCTTCGCCGATGGCTTGCTATCCCGCGAGGGACCGCTGGCGCGGCACTGGCGGCTGTGGATCTCAGGTTGTTTTGTCGCCTACAACGCACTTGTAATTGTTCCCAGAGTTTACCCGCAACCGACGCTGGAGGCGTTCCTTTGGGTGCTAAGTTGCGTGGCAAGCTGCTTTGGCTTCCTCGCTCTCTTTCGTGGAATCGAGATGACCCCTCGCCTATGGATGAACTCGTTAAGCAGAAGCGCATATGTGATGTATCTGGTTCACTACGTCTTCATTACGTGGACACAGCGCGTGGTTCTTGATCGGCCTATCCATGCCGGCATCAAGTTTCTCTTTGTCTTTCTCTCGACCACTTTGCTGAGCTGGCTGACGGCACAAATTCTTCTGCGCATCCCGAAGCTGAAAACAATTCTTTGAGCCGATCCGCGATTCGACGGCATCATTCACGCGTCCTTGCGTAGAATATGAACGACGCAAACGGCGCCGACCCCCACCATGTGAGCAAGTCCGGTCTTTGCGTTGGGCTGTTGGCGGATGCCCGCTTCGCCGCGTAACTGGCGCGTGATCTCGGCTATTTGCCCGGCGCCGGTCGGACCGATCGGATGGCCCATCGCAAGCAATCCTCCTGACGCGCTTACCGCGCAGCGGCCGCCGATGTCGAATTCGCCCGCGGCGATCGCGCCCGCGGCCATCCCCGGCGCGCACAGGCCCATCGCCTCCACGTACAGCAGTTCTTCGATCGTGAACGCGTCATGAAGTTCGATCAGATTCAGGTCGCCGGGTCCTACGCCGGCTTCGCGATAGGCCTGCTCGACAGTTTCGCGAGTCAGTTCTGCGTCGAAATTTTTCGCGCCGCGGTAGATCTGCTCGGTTTTGGCGACCGACGCGATGACTCTGACTGCGCGCTTGCGATCGATCCCGAGCCCGGCGATCGCATCGTCGGAGGCGACGATGACCGCGGCGGCGCCCTCCCCGATAGGGCAGCATTGAAGGCGCGTCAGCGACCCCGAAATAGCCGGGCCCGCCATCACTTCTTCCAGGGTTTTTGCCTTTTGGCGCTGCGCGTAAGGATTGTTTGCGCCGTTGCGATGGTTCTTCACCGCGACCATCCCAATCTGATCCGCGCTCACACTGTTGCGAGTCATGTACTCCTGAGCGAGCAGGGCGAAATGGGTGAAAGGCACCAGGCGAGAGCCGACCAGGTCGCGCATCCTGGCCTTCCCCGGCGCCATCGCGAACGGTCCCGGCTTGTCCACTCCCACCGCGATTGAAACATCGGTCAAGCCGCTGGCTACATCGATGCACGCCTGGCGAAATGCGGTCGATCCCGAAGCGGATGCGTTCTCAACCTGAGCCATCGGAATTCCGGTCGCGCCGAGATGACGCAGCATCGGCCGCGAAGCCGCCATCCCGATCAGCACTGTGCCGGTGTAGGCCGACTCGACCGCGCGCCATTCGAGGGCAGCATCCGCAAGCGCCTGGCGCACCGCGGTAAGGCCGAGCGTCACGTACGGAGTTTCACTGAGGCGCTGATATCGATGGAGGCCGACGCCGACTACATAGACCGGACGCATATCGCGAAGGTTCTTTTTCATTTGCCCGCGCCTGCCTTGGAGAAGCGCAACTCGACCATCTCGCCGCCCGCCTGATCGGTACCGGCCGCAACCAGCACGCTCTGCATGCGATCGCCGATGGCGAGGCCCTCGTCGGTGCGGCTGGTAAGCGTGGCCGAAATGGCAGGGCCGTCATCGAGAACGATCAGGCCGATCGTGAACGGCGTCTCGATGTCGTTGCCCATGTGGAGATGCACGGTTGCGTAAGAATGAAGCGTGCCGCGTCCGGCCAATTGCACCGCCTCGAGCTTTTCGGGCGGCGCACCGCATGATTCGCATCCATAACGCTGCGGGGGAAAGAAGACATAGCCACACGCGCGGCATTTGCCGCCGTTGAGCGGCGGATTGTCGTTGGAGTCCGGTGAGTAGAGTTCGGAATGAACGGCTGTGCGATTGGGCATGGTCGCCTCCCGCGCGAGATGGTAGGACGAACCTTCCGCGCTGGCTAGTGCCACGAACCGGCAAGCAATCGGTTCGGATCGAAGGGGCGTATCGCGTCCGCCACGAAGATCAGACTGCGATGGGCGCGATTCCGAGCGATCGATTACGGCCGAAAACAGCAATTTCTACCATCCGTAGTGGTTTTGGGACGGCTGCGCTCTAGGGCTAGCTTTGTTCCGTCAAAAATAATTTCTGCCGAGAGCAGGCCTCGCCCAACTTTGGGCGAGCGATGCGAGCACGGGACATCCTGGCGGTTGACCATAGGAGGATGCATAGCACGCGAAATCCGGCGCGGGCAGGCTGAACTAGGACACCCCGCAGGGGTGACCCCTGCACCCAATGTTCAGGCCGCGCTCCGTTGTCGCGCGCGGCCCCTGCCAACGGTCTGTTAGGACTTTTTTTGAGTCATCCTGAGCGTAGCGAAGGAACCCGGATCCGGGATTCTTCGCTGCGCAGACTCCGCTCTAGAATGACAGAAGAGGAAGGAACCGGGATTCTTCCCCTTCGAGTACTCAGGGCTTCGGCTCAATCACAGCAACTTTCGCTCCAGAATGACACGGGCGGCCGTGGGCAGGCGGTGACCCCTGCACCCGGTATCAATCGAAAAGTGCGCCGAAGCGCCCTTTTCTCTCGGGGCTGAGAGCGAAAGACGCGCTGCGCGGATTTCGCGATTAACCCAAGGTGCAGGGCCGTGCCCTGCCGCCCCGCGCGTAGCGGTCCGCTCCCCCGCGCGGCAGGGGTCAGGCCCCTGCCGGGTGACCCTTGAGTGGCGTCGCTGCCTGCGCTACTCAACTACAGCCACAACGTCAATTCAGATGGGCAGCTCCTCGCTCAAGACTGTTGTTGCGATGTTCAAAAAGTCCTGACGAAATACATAACGGGTTTGAAAATGCAGATAATGGACGGGAATGAAGCGGCGGCTTCGATTGCCTACCGCCTGAGCGAAGTAATCGCGATCTATCCGATCACGCCGTCGTCGCCGATGGGCGAATTCGCCGATCAATGGAGCGATGAAGGCCAGAAGAACATCTTTGGCACGGTGCCGAAGGTGATGGAGATGCAGAGCGAGGGCGGGGCCGCGGGAACGCTGCACGGGGCGCTTCAAGCGGGCGCGCTGGGGACCACGTTTACGGCGTCGCAAGGCCTGCTGCTGATGATCCCCAACATGTACAAGATCGCCGGCGAGCTTACCGCGTGCGTGATTCATGTCGCGGCGCGGACGGTCGCGACGCACGCGCTTTCGATCTTCGGGGACCATAGCGACGTGATGGCGGCGCGCGCGACCGGGTTTGCGATGCTGTCGTCGGACTCGGTCCAGGAAGCCAACGACTTCGCCTTGATTGCGCACGCCGCGACGCTGGAATCGCGCATCCCGTTTCTGCATTTTTTCGACGGCTTCCGGACTTCGCACGAGCTCAACAAGATTCATCCGCTGACAGACGACGATCTGCGCGCGCTGATCGATGCGAAGTTCGTCCGGGAGCATCGCGATCGCGCGCTCAGCCCCGATCGTCCGATGCTGCGCGGCACGGCGCAGAATCCGGATGTCTTCTTCCAGGCGCGCGAGGCGAACAATCCTTTTTATCGCGCCTGCCCGACGATTGTTCAGGACGTTATGGATCGCTTCGCGCGGCAGACCGGCCGCGGCTATCACCTTTTTGAATATGCCGGGGATCCTCAAGCGGAGCGGGTGGTCATCTTAATGGGCTCGGGCGCTGGCGCGGCCGACGAGACGATCGAGCGCCTGCGCGCAGGCGGAGAGAAGGTCGGTCTGCTCAAGGTGCGGTTGTTCCGTCCCTTCGACATCGCGGCATTTGCCGCGGCTCTACCGAAAACGACGCGCGCGATAGCGGTGCTCGATCGCACCAAGGAGCCCGGCAGCACCGGCGAGCCGCTGTACCTCGACGTGGTGACGGCGCTCAGCGAGGCGCGGGCGGCGGGCGCGATCGACGGCAGATGGCCGAAAATCATCGGCGGGCGATACGGTCTGTCGTCGAAGGAATTCACTCCCGCGATGGTGAAAGCGGTCTTCGACGAGCTCAAGCGGGAGAATCCCAAAAATCACTTCACGGTGGGAATCCACGATGACGTGACGCATACGAGCCTGGCATTCGACCCGGAGTTTTCGACCGAAAGCCCCAAGACCGTGCGGGCGCTGTTCTATGGACTGGGATCGGATGGCACCGTGGGCGCCAACAAGAACTCGATCGCGATCATCGGCGAGAAGACGCCCGGCTATGCGCAGGGTTACTTCGTGTACGATTCGAAGAAGTCGGGCACGACCACAGTGTCGCATCTGCGCTTCGGGCCGGACCCGATTCGATCGACATACCTGATCAGCAAGGCGAGCTTCGTCGGATGTCATCAGTTCGCCTTTCTCGAACGGATGGATGTGCTCGAGGCCGCGGACCATGGAGCGACCTTCCTGCTCAACGCGCCATACGCTCCCGACGAGGTGTGGAACCATCTGCCGCGCAGGATGCAGCAGCAGATCCTCGACAAGCAGCTTCGCTTCTTCGTGATCGATGCGTACAAGGTGGCGCGCGATGCGGGCATGGGCGGGCGAATCAACACGGTCATGCAGACCTGCTTTTTTGCAGTGAGCGGCGTTTTGCCGCGGGACGAAGCGATCGGGGCGATCAAATCCGCGATCGAGGAGACCTATGGGAAGCGCGGCGAAGCGGTGGTGCGCAATAACTTCGCCGCGGTGGACACGACGCTGGCGAATCTGCACGAAGTCGCCATCCCCGCATCGGTAAGCAGCACTATCGAAGTTCTCGCGCCGGTGCCCTCGCGCGCGCCGGCGTTCGTTCGCGATGTGCTTGGCACTATGATGGCGGGCCGCGGCGATTCGATCCCGACCAGCGCGCTGCCGCCGGACGGCACCTTTCCGACCGGCACGGCCAAATGGGAGAAGCACAACATCGCCCAGGAGATCCCAGTCTGGGATGAGGAACTATGCATCCAATGCGGGAAATGCGTGATGGTCTGCCCGCATGCGACGATTCGCGCGAAAGTTTACGAGCCGAGTTGCCTTGGCGATGCGCCCGGGTCGTTCAAGTCGGCGCCGCCGCGATGGCGTGGACTCGAGGCGATGCGTTACACGCTGCAGGTAGGGCCCGAGGATTGCACCGGATGCCGGCTGTGCGTCGAAGTTTGCCCGGCGAAGAGCAAGAGCGAGGTCCGGCACAAGGCGATCGACATGATGCCGCAAGCTCCGATCCGCGACGCGGAGGCGAAGAACTGGGACTTTTTCCTGTCGCTACCTGAGTTCAATCGAGACGCGCTGACGCATGCGCAAGTTAAAGATGCGCAACTGCTCGAACCGCTGTTCGAATTTTCCGGAGCGTGCGCAGGATGCGGCGAGACGCCCTATATCAAGCTGCTCACCCAACTGTTGGGCGATCGATTGCTGATTGCGAACGCAACCGGATGCTCCTCGATATACGGCGGCAATCTGCCGACTACGCCATACAGCGCGAATTTGGAAGGCCGCGGGCCGGCGTGGTCAAACTCGCTGTTCGAGGACAACGCGGAATTCGGCCTGGGGATGAGGCTCGCGCTGGACAAGCGAGCCGACTATGCGCGGGAACTGCTGCGGCGGCTGGCGGGCAAAATGGGCGAAGGCCTGGTCACGGGGATCCTCGAAGCGGACCAATCCACCGAGGCAGGTATCGCATCGCAGCGCGTTCGCGTCGCCGAGGTCAAGCGCCTGATCGCCAACCTTACGACCAACGACGCGCGCGACCTGATGGCGATTGCCGATGCGCTGGTGCGCAAGAGCGTTTGGCTCGTGGGGGGAGATGGATGGGCGTATGACATCGGGTTCGGCGGACTGGATCACGTGCTCGGTTCCGGAATGAACGTGAACGCGCTGGTGCTGGATACCGAAGTGTACTCGAACACGGGCGGACAAATGTCCAAAGCCACGCCACGCGGCGCGGTTGCGAAGTTTGCCGCGGGCGGCAAGCAGACCGGCAAGAAGGACCTGGCGATGGAGGCGATCAGCTACGGCTCGGTGTATGTCGCGCGGGTGGCAATGGGCGGCAACGACTCGCACACGATCCGCGCCATGCTCGAAGCGGAAGCGCACGACGGGCCGTCGCTGATCCTTGCCTACAGCCACTGCATCGCGCACGGCTACGACATGGCATTCGGCATCAACCAGCAGAAGAACGCGGTGCTCTCAGGTTATTGGCCGCTGATGCGATACAACCCGGGGCTGCGCAAGGAAGGCAAGAATCCGTTCCAGCTCGACTCGAAGGCGCCAAGTATCCCGCTCAAGCAGTACGCCTACCAGGAGGCGCGCTACACGATGCTCGCACGCAGCAATCCTGAAGCCGCGCGTGAATTGCTGCGGGAGGCGCAGGACGATGTGGACCGCCAGTGGCGTGTGTACGCGAACCGCGCCGCGATGGCCGGAACGGGAATCCCGTCCTCGCAAGCCGCCAGCGAAGCGGAGACGGCCGCGGCCAAGGCGGGAAAAGAGGGCAAGCAATGATCGACCTCACGACCAAATATCTTGGCCTCGCCCTGAAGAACCCGCTGGTCGCTTCGGCCTCGCCGCTTTGCGATTCGATGGACCGTATCCGGCGTCTCGAGGATCACGGGATTGGCGCGGTGGTGCTGCCTTCGCTGTTCGAAGAGCAGCTCACGCTGGAAAGTGAGACGCTTGACGCGGATCTCTTTCGCGGCTCTGAAAGTTTCGCCGAATCGCTGAACTACTTTCCCGACCTGACGACCTACAACCTCGGCCCCGATGGCTATCTGGAGCTGATTCGCACGGCCAAGGCGAGCGTTTCGATTCCGATCATCGGCAGCCTCAATGGCACGTCGGCCGGCGGTTGGCTCCGCTATGCGCGCGAGATGGAGCAAGCGGGCGCCGACGCGATCGAGTTGAACCTCTATTCGATTGTGACCGACCCGGAACTCACGGCCGGGCACATCGAGCGGGAATACGTCGATCTGGTTCGGGAGGTAAAACGAAGCGTACAGATTCCGCTGGCGGTGAAGGTGTCGCAATTCTTCAGCGCGCCCGCGAACATGGCAAAACAACTCGACGGCGCCGGCGCCGACGCGCTGGTGCTGTTCAATCGCTTCTATCAGCCGGACCTGGATCTCGAACAGCTCGAAGTCGTGCCGAGCCTGACGCTGAGCCGCCCCGAGGAATTGCTGCTGCGGCTGCACTGGGTGGCGATCATCTTCGGCCACGTCGACGCCGACCTGGCGATCACCGGCGGCGTCCACAGCGCGCAAGATGTGTTGAAGGCGGTGATGGCGGGCGCGCGCGTTACGATGATGACCTCGGCACTGCTGCACAACGGCGTCGAGCATCTCGGCGTTGTGCTGCGCGATCTGCTGAGCTGGATGGAAGAGCACGAGTACGGATCGATTCGCCAGATGTGCGGCAGCATGAGTCAGCGCAATGTGCCCAACCCGGCGGCGTTCCAGCGCCCCAACTACGTGCGCGTCCTGAGTTCTTACTCGCTGCCGAAAAATCTCTAACCGGGCGGGCGACGGCAAGCGGAGAATCAGTGTCGGCGGCATGCTGGTGTTCATGACATGAGCGCCAGCGTGTCGGAGATGCTACTGCGGGCAATCGAAAGCTTCCGGCCCTTCCCTCGCATTTTGAGTTTTCAGCAGGTACACTCGCGTCGCTGCGGCTGCGGATCTGACGAAGAGCCCTCAGAATCAGCTGAAAAGGCGACGGTCCGGGTTTTGGGATTCTCGGGAGAGGCGGATATGGCCGCTTCCGGGGCGGCTTGAAACACCTGAACCAAAAACCGGGCTGGGAACGATTGCACAGGCGGACCGTCTAGTCTAAACGGCCGCTGTTCGGGATCGAAAAGCAAATCCCGATTAACCATGTAAGCCATTCACTTTGACACAACAAGTTCTGTTCACGTCCGTCTGCCGTCCCTTGGGGGTCCGCTACGGCGATTCCCCGAGTGTAGGGTACGAGTTGCTCCACGAACAGGTGACGCGAGCGCAGGGTCTGTTCAGCCCCCGTTCTCACCATACCCAGTTCTCACTGGATTACATCGCCGAGAACCTCGAGGCTCCCACCGTGGTGCTCCAGTATCCCTCGCGCAGCGAGCTGGTCCGCGAGCTCAAGCGCGGGTACGACGTCGTGGGCGTATGTTTCGTCCTGGCGACGTACCACCGCATGAAGGAAGTCGTGGCGCTGGTCCGGAAATATTCGCCGCAGTCGAAGATCGTGCTGGGCGGGTACGGGACGGTGGCGCCCGATGAGATGCTGCTCCCCTACGGCGACCATATCTGCCGCGAGGAGGGGGTAGGCTTCATGCGCCGCCTGCTGGGCGAAGCCGAGATCCCGATGCCGTATCGACACCCTCTGATCATCAACAAACTCCAGGTGTTCTCGAAGCAGATTTCGCGGACGGGGATCGTGTTCGGCGGCCTGGGATGTCCGAACGGGTGCGATTTCTGCTGCACCTCTCATTTCTTCAAGCGCAAGCACATCCGCCTGCTTCCAACAGGGGCCGACATCTACCAGGTGGTCGAGCGCTATCTCGAGGTCGATCCCAAGCTCTCGATCATGATCATGGACGAGGATTTTCTGCTTAACCGTCGCCGAGCGATGGAGTTTCGGGATTGTGTTCTGCGCAGCGGGAAGCCGCTCTCGATTTTCGTTTTCGCCAGCGTCAAGGCCTTGAGTCAGTACACCGTGACCGAGATTCTCGAGATGGGGATCGACGGGATGTGGGTCGGTTACGAGGGAACGCGATCAGGCTACGCGAAACAGTCGGGGCGGCCGATCGAAGAGCTCTTCGCCGAGTTCCGCGAGCACGGAATCACCATCCTGGCCTCGATGATCGTGGGCTTCCCCTACCAGACGCCCGAGATCATCGAACAGGAACTGGCGGGACTGCTCGCGTTGCGGCCGGTGCTCACACAGTTCCTGATTTACGGCCCTTGTCCCGGCACTCCCTTCTACGAAGAAGTCATCCGGGAGCGGAAACTGCTTCCGGAGGTGGCCGACGATCCCGAACTATTCTATCGGCGGGGGAGCGGGTTCTATTCGATGGTCAAGCATCCATCGATGACGCCCGAACAGATCGAGGCTGCGCAAAAGCATTGCTACGAGGAAGATTTCCGCAGCCTGGGGCCGGTCCTGTACCGTTCAGTGGACCGATGGCTCGATGGATACCTCAAGCTTCGGGAGTCCCCGAGCCCATTTCTTCGCGCCAAGGCGCAGCGGATAGCAACCGACCTCAGGAAAGCATACCCCGTGTTCCTGGCGGGCAAGCTGCTGGGGCCGACGGCGAAGGTGCGGCGTTGGATCGGCGGGCTCCAGAAGCGGGTCCACGCAGAGCTGGGGAGTCCCACCTGGCGGGAACGTATCGAGTCGGTTGCGGCAGTAGGCTTGGCTTCATGGACAGGACTTACGCTCAAATTGGGCCTCTTCCAGCACCCGCCGCTGGTGAGAAATACGTTCAGGATGTCGGACGCGGACTGCGGGCGGGCATGGGAGCGTTTGCGCGGCGACGATCCCGCGGGGCTTTCGGTCCAGGTGGAGCAGCGACCCGCCTCGACGGTGTGGGTGCTGCTGGAGGGACGGCTGACGGCATCGGCAGCAGGAAGATTCGTTGCGGATCTGCGAGCGGCCCTGGCGCGCCGGAAGGATCGAGTGGTGCTGGACCTGGCCGGACTGGCGGGCCACGAGGATGGCGCGGTGGGCGAGCTGGCAGCGGGGCTGCGGAGCCATCGTGACCGCATCCGCATCATTCTCCCACGCATCGGAGAGTTCGCGATGCTGGCGGCAATCTTTCGCCTCTACCAGTAACCTCCCCTTCGACGGTGGGCCGTTAGCTCAGTTGGTAGAGCAGCTGACTCTTAATCAGCGGGTCTGGAGTTCGAGTCTCCAACGGCCCACCAAAGAACCCTGGCCTCGGGGCCCGCGACGTAAGAGTGGCGGGGGGGTGGCGCTATCCAAAGCACGAGCCGGCGCGAGCATTTCGGATGCTCGCGCCGGCCGTCTCGATCAGTAACTAGTATCTGAACTCCAGGTGCACGAAGAATGCGTGGGTGTCCCAAGGCACCGCGTCCGGCACAAGAGTCTGCTTCTTGGCCACCCCCGGCCCAAACGGCTCGGCGTAGGTGAACTGTTTCTGGTAGTACTGAATGGCCTGCGTGTCGAACGAGACGCGCAGGTACTTGTTGATGAGCCACTGCACGCCCAGGTCGTAGCGCTCGAAGTCGAGCGGGTCGTGCCCTACGCGGGTGTTGGGCAGAAACTGCTGGAACAGGCCGAAGGCCGTAAACGGCGTGTGTGGGATATCGTAGTGACCCAGGAAATCCCAGCCCATCTGCACCGCCTGACTGTTCAGAATAGTGCCGGTCATCTTGTACCAGGGTGAAAAACCCGGGTCGCCGTACAATCCCTTCGGACTGGTAATACCGATTGCGTCGGAAGGCCCGCTGCCCGAGAACAGGTTGCTGGTGCTGAACGCATTGTGGCCGTAATCCCACTCGCCGATGAGGCCCCAATGCTCCGCGGTGTAGTGCGCCAGCGCCGCGGCGCGCGCCAGATGCCCGCAGGTGGTGTTGTTTCCTACAACGGAATTGTCGTCCGGCGTGCACTTTTGTGAGTAGCCAAAATCGTAGAAGCCGGTGAGGCCAAGGCTGTCGTACCGTGAGTGGGCGCCGAACGGATTGACCGTCACGCGACCCATCACCTGCTTGGTGGAGGTCTGCTCGAGGGCATGGAAGCTGGCGTCGTCGTACACGCCGACGTCGTAGTCGGCGTATTGAATCTCGTTAACTTTGATCGGCCCCTTCATCGCGGCGCCGACCTGTGCCGAGCTTATGCTCGCATAGTTCCACGGCGTCAATGCGGTATAGCGGAAGCCCCAGAGATTCTCTTCCCAATCGACGAGCGGATTCGGCTGTTGGCCGAAGGTGAATCTATCGTCGTGCATCGCAGGGACGTTCAATATTTTTTGGAAAAAAGTATTGTAGTCCATGTATGCGTACTTCAAACGAAGTCCGAGGTTGCCGTCGTCGGTCTGGGCCCATCCGGTGTTGACGCCGACCTTGTCGCCGCTGCTCGCGGTGCAGGTGGTCCCCGCGGCCGTGGTTTTCGCCGTGCAGGTGGTCCCAGTGTTAACCATCGCGTACATATCGGGCGTAACGCGCATCGAAACGTCGTCAACCGGCGTGAACTTGAGGTCTATATAGGTACGGTTGAGGGCAAATTCGTTGAAGGTATCGTTCCCTGGACCAGGCCACTGCTGGTTGGCGTCCATGAACTGTGGACCGAACCCGGTGTGCGACCAGAATCCGTAGTATGCGTAAACCAGCGTGCCGATCGAGATCTTCTTGAACCACCGGTCGCCGAACTCGCGCGCGAACGGCTGAATCTCGGAGACCTGCTTGGCCATCTCGGCGTTCCACTGCTGCTGCTGCGCCTGCTTCGCGGCTTCGTCAGCCTGCATGGCGGCGCGTTCCTGATCCAGTTGCTGCTGGGTCTGCTGGGTGACTCGGCGCTCGACCTTTTGCTCGATCTCTTCGGTCGATCCGGCAGGGATGTACTCGCCGAGCTTGACGCAGTGCTTGCATCGCTTGGTGTACACCTGCCCGCTGGCGGGATCGGTGTACAGCGTGATCGCCCCCGCATCCGCGCTCCGCGCTGGTATCGGCGTGATCGCGACGGCGCCGAGCGTCAACGCCGCGCCAAGCATCGATAGCGCAACCATTCGTATCGTTCGTCTCATCATCGTCCTCCCTGGACTCTCCTATTCCACGATGCGAAAACCCTCGCCGGCCGAACCGGTTCCGACGAGAACCTTTAGGGCGCCAGAGACCCGTTCAGAACAGGAAATCGGCGTCCATCCTTCGCGGCAGGCGCAAAGTAGAGAGGCGCTGTTACAACATGATGAGTCGATTGTTACGAACGCGCGAATTCTGACGCTGAACGGCGTCGAAGATCAGCGGGAATTCACAGCTCAAGAGGCGAGCGAGGCGACTATCGGGAGCGGAATACTCAGCTCAGGCGCGGATAATCTGTCCCATCTGCGCGGTGTCGTAGGCGCATAGCTGGCTGACTTCGCGCGCAAAACGCCGCGAATTCAGAGCGTCGAGCAGCGCCTTGATCGGCGCCGATTCGGCCTCTCGCTCCATGATGACGAGGTCGTAGCGCTCGTCTCGATAGGGAAGAAAATGCAGTCCGTAGGCATCGGCACCCAGCCGGATAGTGACGCCGACGTCGGCCAGCCCCGCCGCGATTGCAGCCGCGACTTCGAGATGGCCGCCGACTTCGAACTGGTATCCCGCGATGCGCTCGGGCTTAAGGCCAAGCTCGCCAAGCGCCTGGTCGAGAACTGAGCGCGCTCCGGCGCCCTCTTCGCGGTTTACGATTCGCAGACCGGATCTTCCCAGGTCGGCGAATCCGCGGATCGCCAGCGGGTTGCCGGGCGCTGTGGCAAGCCCCAATTCCCAGCGGGCAAAGTTCACGACCATCGACCAGTGATGGCCCAAGGCGCGGTTGATGGGCGCCAGGTCGTACTCGCGGCTCTTTTGATCCCGGATATGGACGCCTGCCACGTGCGCGCGGCCGTCGACCACGGCCCGCAAGGCTTCGCGACTCGAGCATGAAAGGGCCACCACGTGAACCGGCGATCGCCGGCGCGCGAGCCAGTCCACCAGAATCGCGACCGCCGGATCGCATCCCGCCATCAGGATCGTCGAGTCAATTTCATCCGGCAGTTGGAACGTGGCGACGTCCGCGCGACGGCGTCTGACCCGCTGCAACATCCCGGCCGCGGGCGCGAGCGTGAGATGGGCAGCCGGTTGCGCCACGGCCACGACTTTTCCGCCCACGCGCGCGAGCGCGACCCGCGATTGCGGGCGGGCAGGTGGGCGTCGCTGGTCGGCGAACCAGCTCGCCTCGACGAGCGTTGAGGTTTCATCGTCGATTTCACCGAACAGCGATTCCACGCTTGCGCCGAGTTCGCGCGCAAGCCGAATCGCGATTGCGACGCCCGGATGATAGGCGCCCGACTCGATCGCGCCCAACGCCTGCCGCGAGATTCCCGCGCGCCGCGCCAGCTCGGTCTGGGTGAGATCCCGCGCCATTCGCGCGTGCGCCAGGGGCTTGCCGGTCGATGCCATGATACTTGTCAATCCGCTCTTAATATGGCATAAAATTCGCCATTATGAAAAAGCTTCATACTCCGTTCATAGTTCCGCGTGCGGTCTGTTCAACAATCATTCTGGCGGTCGCGCTCGCCGTGGCGACGCCGTGTCGAGCGCAAAGTAGCGCTTCATTTGGGTCTGCGATAGAGGACTACTTCCTGAACTGGTTCCCACGTGTCACTCAAATCCAGAGCGAGCAGCCGCACTGGGTAACTCCGCTGGTGACCGTCACCCCCCGGCTGGAAGAGGAGGTGCGCTACGACCAGCTATTCGAGTCGTCGAAGAACGGCGTGGCGACCGACAACTTCGGCAACGGCAAGGGAATTGAGCTCATCCCGTTTCAAGCTACTGAAATCATAGTCGGAATCCCGCCGTTCCTGAATCGCAACACGCCGAAGAACACCGACGGCTTCGGCGACTGGCCGTTCCTGGTGAAGGTGCGGCTGCTCTCGTCCAACGAGGAGCACGACAATTACATCGTCACCGCCTTCATGGGGTTCAGCGTGCCGACCGGCTCGAACGTCAACGGCAACGGGCACGCGCTCTTCACGCCGACCCTGGCGGCCGGCAAAGGCTTCGGCGACTTCTCAGTCCAATCGACGGTCGGTGTCACGTTTCCCAATGGCGGTCACGACACTCTGGACCGGCTGGGGATGCCGGTGGCGTGGAATACCGCCTTCCAGTATCGCATCTGCAAATATTTCTGGCCGGAGTTTGAAACGAACTACACCTGGCAATCGTACGGCGGCGACACCGGGCACAGCACGCTCTATCTCACGCCCGGGATTTTGATCGGGCGGATTCCGATTCACGACCGCATCGGCCTGACGTTCGGCGCCGGCTACCAGGTTGCGGTGACGTATCATGAAAAATACAACCACAACGTAATCCTGACCGCGCGGATTCCGTTCTGAGCATGCGGCGTCCGGATTGGCGCGATTTGCGGTGATTGAACGCCGGCGATAGGGTCGAGTCCCGGCCGACAAGCGTATCGAGACCCCGCGCTCACATTTGCTGGGGCCGAAAGCTACGTGAGGAGAATATATTCATGGCACTCAGCGCTCGCAATCATCTGAAGGGCGAAGTTACCGAGGTAATTCTTGGGACCGTTACCGCGCTCATCACGGTCAAGGTCGGAGACAATATCGTCGAGTCGGTCATTACCAGGAAGAGCGCGGAAGAACTTCACCTGAAGAAGGGCGACAAGGTGACCGCCGTCATCAAGGCCACCGAGGTCATGATTCAGAAAGGCTAGCGTGGCATTCGTTCGTCGAAAGCAGCGGCCCCGAACGGCTACACGAGCATGCGATGCGTGGCCGCGAGCAGCACTTCCGTCGCGATGCCGTGCGGACACGCTCCCGCGCACGGCTTCGCGTCGCAACTGAGACACGCCGCGGCGTTCCCCGAGAGCATCGCGTATTCGCTGCGTGCGAGGCGGATATCGCCGTAGTCTCGAGCATACATCCGCGTGCGCATCACGTCGGCGATCGGCACGCCGTAGGGGCATGCATCCGCGCACTCGTTGCACGCGGGACGGCACTGCGAATCGCCGTTGAGACTCGCGTAGCGATTCAACAGCGGAAGATCCTGCGCCGCAGTTGCGCGCGCTCCCGATGCGCCCAGATATTCGTCGATGAGGGCGCGGCTCGTCATCGTAACGATCAGCGCGTCCACGTTGGGATTTGACAATACCCATCGAAACGCCGCCTGCGAGAAGGTGGCGCCGCCGGATTCATACGGGCGCATATCGTTCAGGCGCGCGCCCATCAGGGTCTTCATCACGACCACGCCGACGCCGTGGCGCTTGGCCTTTTCCATCAGGCGCGGCAACTCGGGCTGAATCGCGATCATATCGAAGTTGCGGGTGAAGCGCTGGAAGAAGCGCGGGTCCTGGCCGAAGTTGTGCGCGCACAGGATTACGTCGCAGTGGCCGCTGTCGATCGCGTAGTCGAGGCATTCGGCCAGATTCCCCGCGTGTCCCGACATCCCAGTGAACCGAATTTTGCCCTGGCTGCGCGCCTGCGAGACGAATTCGTACCACTCGGGATTTTTCAGCCGCGCCGGATCGTTGACCGCATGGTTGAAGTACACGTCAACGTGATCGGTCTGCAGGCGGCGTAGACTCGTTTCGAGCGCGGTCATCATCGAACCGCGGCTGTCGTCCGCGCGCGCCATCGTCTTCGAGGTCAGGAACACCTTGTCGCGCTTGCCCTTGAGCGCGTTGCCGATCGTAGTTTCGGATTCGCCGCCGCTGTACGTATCGGCCGAGTCAAAATAGTTGATCCCGCGATCAAATGCGTGACGGACCAGGTCTTCGTCTCCGGCGCTCAGGCGGCTGGAGCCGAATGAGATGTCAGAAATCTTGAGGCCGGTGCGGCCAAGCGTCGAGTAGCGGCGAACCTGCGGCGCCGCCTCGACCGATGCGCCGGCGGCGCCGGCCAGCGGCAGGATCGACACGCCCACGCCGGCAAGCACGCCTCGTTTGAGGAATTCGCGTCGTCCAATGATCGATCCATCGCGCGATCGTTTCATCTGAGCACCTCGCGGAGCCGCGTGGCCGGACCGGGCGCGGCCAAGGGCAATTCTACCGCCAAGGAATCGCCAGATGCGAGCCGCGACTGGGTCATGCGAGGTCGGCTTTGCGGCGATAGAGAAGCACGGCGGCACCCGACGACACGCCGATCGCGACGAATGGGTAGGGTACAAGGTAGGCCCACGAGTGCTCCTGCATCACCGCGCTGCCGTGGTACGTCAGGATGAACAGGGGCATGTTGAGGATCACATATGCCGCGTAAAAGATCCCGATCGGCAGTGCAAACTTGCGCATCGCGAAGATTCCGTACACGTACACGCTAAGGATGATCCCGAAAATCGGAGCGACGATCAGGTTGGCCATGCCCGAAAGCCGCGTGCCGAAGAATACGAAGCCGACGCCGGGATTATGCGAGAATGGCTTGCCGAAATTGGAAACCGCCATCAGTGCGAGCAGGATCGCGAAGATCGTGAGCGCGGCGCCGCGTGATTTATTTGGCATCGTGAATACCTCCGCCGGAGATTCCTGTGAGATCGGCGCGACGGCGATACAGAACGCTCACTGACGCGAGCGGAACGCCAATCCCGACTATGGCGGCGACAAGGTTGGCAGCGAACGGCTGCGCGCTTTGGTTCTTGACAGCGAACAGAGTCATGTTGAGCAGCACCCAGAGCAAAAAAATGTACGCGATCGGCAATGCAAACTTTCGCATCGCCCAGATGCCGTATGCATATACCAAGAGGAGGAACCCGAACAGCGGACCCATGATCGCGTTGCCGGTGCCGGTCAGCTTGGTGCCCAGAAAAACGAAGCCCTCATTGGGGTCAAGATGAAACGGTTTGAGGAAGTTGGATATCGCGAGAACTGCGAACAGCAGTGCGAAGATCGTAAGAGTGGCGCCGCGTGATTTATCCGCCATCGTGAATACCTCCCCTGGTTCTCGAGCCGGTTACGGCCCATCCTAGTCGGCGGGCGCGTGAACCGCATCAGGTCTTGCATGTGCATATTGAGACTTGATTGGATGCGCAGGGATCAGTACCCGTCACGGCATCGGATTCGATCGAACAATGTGGCGATTAATCGCGGTTGCGGCGCTCGCAATGTGCGCATCATGGCTCTGGAGGCCGATTTACGCCAACGCTCAGACCAACCTGGTAAACAACGGCGAGCTGGCTGCCGGCTTCGACGGCGCGCCGGCTGATTGGTACGCGCTGTCTTCCGACCGGAAGCTGAGCAAGTTTTCATGGACCTATACAGCGGCCGAGGGCGGCGCGCTTGGAATCTCCAATCTGAATCCGAACTACGCGAGCTGGCATCAGGCGCTGATACTACGGCCCGGGATTTACGAAATCAGCGCCGAGGTACGCGTCGAGGGTGCACTGCCGCGCGCCGGCGGCGCGAATATAGCGGTCAGTACCTACGACGGAATCAAGCTCATCTCGACGCATCTGCACGGCACGACGGGCTGGCAGAAACTCTCGTTCTTTCTCAAGGAAGATCGATGGGGCGATTCGACTGAATTGCTATGCCAGCTCGGTGCGGAGGGTTTCCCGGATGCGGGTCGCGCGTCATTTCGCAATATTAAGGTGGCCGCCGTTGCGAGGCCGCAGTCGCGCGGCGTGCGCGCATTCGATCTCGCCTTGATTCGCTACCATTATAAGGACGAGCTACGTCAGCCCGACGGCAGAGTCTCGATCCGCGCGACGGGCGTCGTATCGGGCCTGATCCTGCTGGGGATGCTGGGATGGGCGCTCGCCGTAATATGGCGGCCGGGGCTTGCGGCCGGGCGATGGGCGTGGATGCTCCCTGCCGGCCTCATGCTCGCGATCACCGCGGTCAAGTTTGCCGCGCTATTTCATTTCACCGGCTACTACTGGGACATCTGGGCGAAGACCAATCGCGCGTTGCTGGCCACCGTGCTGGGCCCCTCGCGAATTTACGATCCCGGCCTGCCGGTTGACGCCTATCCGCCCGGGTCGCTGTACCTGTTGTGGCTCTCAGGATGGATCGGCAGGTTGATCGAGCCGACCGCAAACGGTTTCCGTGTGATCGTCGAGGCGCCGCCGTTGATTGCCGATCTTTTTATCGGGCTGACGCTGTACTTTGCGGCGTGGCGCGACGGACGCGGCTTGCGCGCGATGGTGGTAATGCTGCTGTTCGCGCTTAACCCGGCGCTTATCTTCGATACGGTGGTATGGGGCCAGAGCGATTCGATCGTCGCGCTGCCAATGATCGCCGCCGCGATCCTGATCCTGACCGGCCGCTATCGGCTGGGATGGAGTGCGGCCGCGATCGCGATCCTGGCCAAGCCGCAAGCGATCGCATTCATGCCGCCGCTGGGACTGTGGACGCTGTTCAACGCGGGCGTGGCCGAATGCGGATGGTCCGCGGGCGCATTCCTGGGCACGGTTGCAATTGGAATCATGCCGTACCAACTCGGGCATTCGTGGGATTGGATAGTCAACGTATATAAGGATCTCGGCACGCGATTCAGCGAAGCTTCAGTGGGCGCGTTCAATTTCATGGGCTTGATCGGCGGGATGGGCACGGCCGACACCGACAAGATCTTCGGCGGCGTTTCCTACAGCGCATTCGGCCTTTCGCTGACGTGTGCGGTTTACCTGATCGCGTCGTATCTGATCTGGCGCGCGCGGTCCGCTGGCGGCGCGATGCTGGCGATCTTCGTCGCGCTATTCGGATTCTTCATGTTCGCGCCCCGGATGCATGAGCGATATCTTTATTACCCGATCGTATTTCTGATTCCGATCGCGCTGGAGAGCGGCTTTCTCACTTCGATCTTCGCCGTCGCAAGCGCGACGTTCCTGTTCAACCTCATGTACATCAAGCACCTCAGCGACACCTCGTCATATTTCCCCGACCATCCGAACGCCGCGCTGATCGCGGCTGCTTCGATCAACCTCGCCGTCTTCTTCGCGGTGACGGCTTATGGGTTGCTCGGCAACCCGCCCGCGGCGGCGCCTCAAGATGGCGCCGCCGCCCCGCCCGCCCCGCCAACGGAGGAACGTAATTAAATGCGGAACCCACCGTGGGTTCCGCACCTACTTGGGCAGGGGTGACCCCTGCACCCACAGTGAGAAGACGCGAAAATCTGCGCAGCGCATCTTTTCGCGACTACGCAATGGGCAGGGCTGGCCCCTGCACCCAGTGAAAAGAAAAGATGCGGCCTGACGGCCTGTTAGGACTTTTTTTTGAGTCATCCTGAGCGAAGCGAAGGAACCCGGATCCGGGATTCTTCGCTACAGCAACTTTCGCTCTAGAATGACACGGGCGGCTGCGCGGCAGCAGTGACCCCTGCACCGCAGGGCTGAGCCCTGCACCCAATGTTCAGGCCACCCGCCGTTGGCGGGCGCGGGCCCTGCACCCAGTATTAAGATAAGAGAAGATGCGGGACTTCGTACCTGTTAGAAAGGTAAAGGGGAGAGCAGGGTGCGGTAGTGTCCTAATTTGACGGCTCAAGCCGCTATTTGCTCTTCGGATCCTGTCGCCTCAATCAACTCGCTGACCGACCACAGCCGATCTGTCACGCCAGCGGCCATCGCGGGCGTCATCCTGAGCGTCCGGTGAATCCGGACGAAATTGTAATGCGCGTAGTGAAGCGCCACAGACGCCTTGAGATTCGCCAGTTTCTTGCTGAAAGCGTTAGTCAGCCGGGTGAATCGACGGCATTCCATTCGGACAGATAGATTCTGGCGCTCGACAAAACTTGTTGAAACATGCTCCGGATCCGGATCGCCTATAAGTACCTCCTTCTCGCTCCTGACCATTTCAGGAGGCGAGTAGCGACCGCGACCGGCATTCGTCTCTGACGCAAACACTTTGAATAATTGAGCGTAATCGACCTCTGAATTGAACGCGCGACGGATCGAGCCGTAATAAGCAGCAAACGCATCAGTTGTGATTTGCGGTCGATTCAGGATCCGTGAGCGTAAATCGTCAATAAAGATCGCGGTATCGGTCCATGTTCGCCGTCCAACATGAAAGCAGGGAACCAGCTTCGTATCAGCATCGAGCGCCACAAACGTATAGGCATCGCCAAACTCGCCACGTTCAGCGAGTTGAGATGCGCGCTTTTGCTTCATGCCGACGAATGCCCACAACTCATCGAGTTGAAGACGCTCGCATCGAAGATTGCGCATTTGTTCGTCCATCAGACGCGCGCAACCATTGCCGACGCGAACCATCAGCCGCATGATCGTATCGCGGTGGATTCCGGTCATCCGTTCGATGCTGCGAAAGCTGTTGCCCTCTACCAAAGCCGCAACAATGCGGCATCGCTCGTTCATGTTCAGCGTGTTCATGGATGAGATTATGCGTGACCGGTCAGGCAATGTCAAGAGGGTTTATCGAAAAGATGAATCTGCTCTGGGTCTTTAGGCGTCCGAATGACCGCTGGTTTGAACCAATCTGCCAATTTTCTGCATTTCTCGGTGTTCTTGGCGAGCGTTGCCAGATATTCGGTCTTGTGATTTTGCTCAAGATATTCAGCAACCCGAGGAAAAATTCTCTTTGTTGCTCCACGCACAGCTTCAAGCAACTTGTCGGGTTCCCAGTCATCATGATTTAGCGGCTTTACCTGCGGATCCTGAAAAACAAGATGCAAGATAATTCGGTGCAAATGAACACCGATCAGATCGGCTCGGATCACTTCAGCTTGTCGGAGTGTACGAAGTTCGGTTTCAACGGTCCGCATCACTTGAACCAATCTCCATACTGTGACGCCCGTCAGAGCTTCATCAAACAGATCCGTGTATGGCTTGTCCTGAATGTCTCGCCACAGCTCTCCGATATTTCGCTTAACCAATACCGCCAAACCAACATCGGATTGAGCGCATGCCAATGCTTGCGTCGCTTCAGTAATGCTGCATCCAGCCTCTCCTTGAGGATCTGTATCTCCTGACTTAAAGACGTACTTTCGACCGTCCAATGCAAACTCTGTGGCCAGCCGATGTTGGACAGGATCCGTAGCGGCAAAATCTCTTCGACCAACGGCATTTTGGAAATTCGTAGCTTGCGTAATTTGCCGGTCGAATCCAGCGGGGCATCTAATAATCCGTACTTGCACCCAACCCTGCATGCCGGAGGTTTCTACTGCCGAATCTGCGGGGTTGGCATTGCGAAACGTCGCACCGATCATTCCAACCGTCTGCGCGCCGTTTACAATGCTCACGTCTGAGCAACGGAATACACCGACACGCCGATCACCAGCATTTGCGAGACTTCTGTCGATTGAGTTGCAAACAATGGTGATTCCATTGTTGAAGTACCAGAAATTCTCCGGCGCTGTAGTTAGCGTTTTTCTAAGCGCCTCGTTTACCTCTGAACTTTGAAGCGGATAGCGAAGATTTCTATAAGAAAGGGCACGATCATGTTTTTTCCACCATTGAGCAACTTCAAGAACATGCACCTTCCCCATGTAAGCCAAATGCGGGCTGTCAACCACTCCCCAGTCTCGAAGAGTGACCGTCAATTCAATCGGAGACGGCTCAGAACCCTTGGTGACACACTGATAGACGCGCACCAGGTCAAAGTATTCCGCTGACGCGATTGGGATGCCGTCGCTGTTCAGTCGTTCAATTAGGTCTTCGATTTTTAGTTTCGCATGCCCCATAGGCTGCAACGCCGTGTGCGCGGCCACAAGAATGATTCGGATATTTCGGTCTGCGTGAAGCGCCGCAAGAAGTTCCGCTTCCTTTTTTTTAATCTTATCGTTGAAGCGGTCAAATTTCTCAGCCAACAGAAGGCAGATACTATCCACAAAGTCAGCGGTTGATTTGGACTTCCCATTGATGGGTTTATTGCCTTCTTCGCTCCATTTGGATTCAACGAATAGAAGCGCGTCCGTGGCTTGGTCAAAATACAAAGCGTCAACCCCGCCATCCTCATACCCATCGGTAACAGCCGCACCGGCTACCTTTTCGTCAGCGCCCGATAATTCCTTGATGCAAAGAGCCGCAAGGGCGCGAGACCGAAAAGCGATTTCTCGCTCGTGCGCGGGCTTATCGGCGTAGTCCGACATATCGATCAAACCCTTAAAGAGTTTGTCGAGAAGAGTAGCAGTCCGACTGACGGTAAGTTTAGCTTGAGGCACTTTTTCAAGATTCGCGCGATTTGCTCCATCGTGCGCGGGCTGCCTTGATCGCGCTTTCGTGCCTTTCGGCTTTGCTGAGTTTTGCTGCCCTCGCTGGGCCACCTTTCAAGCCTCCCAACCGTCCAAGCGCTCGCGCCAGCCGTTTCCGCTCCTCTTCATTGCTTAGATCGGGTTCGGTAGAGTCCCGCACGATCCGAGCCGCTATCTGGTTTATATCCTCGGGTTCTCGCCTTCGTGACCGGTTACGCATACACTGAGTATGCCACGATAACGCATGAATCCCAAGAGGAGAGAAACACTCAAATGGCAAACCTGATGATCGTTCACAGAGTTGGCGTGACCGGAAACAACGAAGTTCTGCTGAATCGCGATCACATTCTCTATGCCAGCAGGCGTGCGACCGAGCACACAGAGTACACTGAAGTCACTCTCAATCATGTCGTACCAGGTATCGGCGCGGTCCTCTCAATTACTGAAGATTTGGGGGCCTTGATCGTCGGTTTGAGTTCTGGGCCTACGTTACACACTTGACTTCGGACAACCTGCGAAACCTGAAGCGCATTTATCGCGCTTTTCAGTTCGCCGGTCGCTTCGTCGATTGTCAGGCCGTCCAGTACGGCGATCAGCCTGTCGGTGATGGACTGTTTGTTTTTCATAAATCAACCTCAAAATTTCAAATTAGGACACTACCCAGGGTGCGCGATGTCTTGACCCAGTGCCCTCACGTTGCCGGCAGGAGGGTCCGGCTTCGATGCCTCAGCGAATTTACGAAACTTCGAAACGGCTCGGGCCGATTAACCACGGCCAGCTGAGCCGCGCGCTCACTCGCTTCGAGTTGGGCGATTTGCTGACGGTCGAGCCGGTGCCGTTGGGCCTGTTCGGGCAAAACCTGTTCGTCACCTCGAGCGCGGGCGAGTTTGTGTTCCGCGGTGCACCGCCTGGACCTGCTCAGTTTCCGACCGAGCGTTTCTTCACTCGCCTGCTCCACGAGCGGACGAGCGTGCCCGTGCCATGGCCATACCAGATTGATGATGCTTGCGATTTTTTCCCCTGGAGCTACGTGATCATGCCCCGGATGCCGGGGTTGCAGATCACTGATCGCAAAGTGCGACGCGAGCTGACCGGCGCCGAGCTGCGCGCGATTGCGCGGGCGATGGCATACAACCTCGTCGCGATGCAGCAGGTCACAATGCCTTACTGCGCGCGCTACGATCCGGACCTGGATATCGTCAGAGCGGTGCCGGTAAAGGATCACGCCGATTGGCCCTTCAATAACGGCTACGCTGAAGTGATTGCGCCCCCGTCGCATCGCGAGCTGGTCACCGCGCGCATCCGCCGCATCCTCCAACGAGCGCATACCGCGAGCAATCGCACGACGACGGCTGATGTCGAGTGGGCCGAAGAATTGATCGAACGCGCCAACGCCGCGTTAGCAGTACCTTTTACTCCGTGCTTCACGATGGAGGACTACAAGGAAGGCAATGTAGTACTGAGCCGGACACCCGATGGATGGCAGGTCAGCGGAGTCTTCGACTTCATGGGATGCTATTTCGGCGACGGCGAGACCGATCTGTCGCGGATAACGGCCGAATATTCCGATCAGGATCCGGAGGTGGCGCGCGAGTTTCTGGCCACCTACCTGCGGCTCCGCGCGCCGCGACCCGGTTTCCGCGAACGCTTTCCCCTCTACATGCTGCTCGACCGGCTGATCATCTGGGAATATATCCAGCGCCACGAGGTCGAAGTCGCGAGCAAGCTGGGATCCCTGCGCGACTGGGCCGACCGATATACCCGGATCGCGGACACGCTCGGATTCGGTGGCTGAGCGGCTTTCCTATTGGTGACTTTAGGATACTGATTTCAGGAACTTGAGGACCAGTTCGTTGACGTGAGCGGGGCGCTCCTGATGCACGAAATGGCCGGCGCCCGGCACCAGCTCGATCTTCAACCCCTTCGGGAACAGCTTCTCCATCCCGTCGAGCGTCTCCGCCCCGATGCATCCGTCGTCGCGCCCATGAATCATCATCGCGGGCACGTTGATCGGTATATTCATCGCGGGCGCCAGCATTTTTAGATCGACCGGCATGCTGAGCACCGGTCCGAGCGTGGCGCGATAGTAGCCGATGGCGGCCTCGAGCGTGCCCTTGGCGCGAAAGCATCGCTTGAGCGCTTCCATGTCCTCGGGCGCCCATTTCCATCCCGGCGACCAGTCAGCCCAACACTTTTCCAGGAACGCGAAGTCGTTGAAACTCACCGCGGCCTCGGCAATCGCAGTCTGGAAAAAGAACATGTACCAGGAGCGGCGCTGCTGCGCGTAGCTGGTCACGAGCGCTTCGAAAAATTTAGAGCCGTACGGGACTGCCGACGTGACCAGCCTGCTCACTCGATCCGGCGATGCGGCCGCGGCGCCGTATGCCGCGACTGCGCCCCAATCGTGTCCGAACACGATCGCGTCCTTGTAGCCGAGCGCCGCTATCAGCGCGAGCGCGTCCTCCGACAGCGCCGCCGAGTCGTAGCGGCCGTCGGGCGCGGGTTCGGTCGGCGAGTAACCGCGCATGAACGGCGCGACGCAGTGGAATCCCGCCGCGGCCAGCGCGGGCATCTGATGGCGGAAGGAGTGAGCAGTGTCCGGGAAGCCGTGCAGGCACAGCACCAGGGGACCTTCTGAATCGCCCATCTCGAGCACCGTGAAATTCAGGTTTGACGCGCGTACAACTCGTTGCTTCACTTGTGATGGCATGGTGGCTCGATCCATAGCGCAGGGTTTCGCCAATGACAAAGCGCGGCTGGCCGTGTTCATGCAATCGGACGTAGCATGCAGCGTCAGTATCCTGTAAGGTTGACGGGCCGCGACGGCATGCACATTCCGCTCTCTGCCTTATAATCGAAGGCATCCCGGTGAAAAGTGAAAATGTGCTGATGCTGGCGGCAACCAGGAACGCGCACACCCGCGCGCCTGCCGCCCGAAGCATCATTATCCGCGCAGCTAAACAGGCGTGTGCGCTGGTGTGGGCAAATACGATTGGTGGGGAGACGAATGGCATCAGCTTTCACGACGACGAGCACCGCACAAACAGAAAAAACCACGCAGGCCGCGCCGTGGGAGATGCCATGGTGGCACACACCCTCGGGGCGCGACCTTTCGATACTGCTCTGGATTTTCCTCATTCATATCACCGCCGCGATTGGACTGGTGCTTTATCCGATTCCGGGATGGCGGGTGTTGCTCGGCGCGTTAGCGCTGGTATTCATCGGCGGACTGGGCACCACGGTCGGATACCATCGCGCGATCGCGCATCGCTCGCTCACGCTGAATCCGTGGGTGCGTGGAGTGCTGATTTTTTTCGCGATGTTCAACGGTTCCGGCGCGCCGATCAGTTGGGCCGCAGGCCATCGCCTGCATCACGCCAAGGCTGACACCCCGGACGACATCTCAAGCCCGATATGGGGCGGTTTCTGGTGGGCGCATCTACGCTGGCTTTGGCAGGCTGGCGAGATGCCGGTCGATCGTTACTGTCCCGATCTCAGCGGAGTTTCGTATCGGGCCTGGCGATGGTTCCAGACGCCGATCCTCGCGCTCTCATACCTCGGCGGTTTGTATTTCAGTCCGGCCGCATTTTTCTGGCTGGGCGCGATCCGCTTGTGCTTCGCGCTGCACGCGCAATGTTTCGTCAACAGCGTTTGCCACACCGAACCGGGCATCAAGGTCGGCGAGGATTCCAGCCGCAACGTAACATGGCTGGCGCTGATGCATCTGTTGCAGGGCGAGAATTGGCATCGCAACCATCACGCGCGCCCCGGTTCTGCGCGTCTGGGATGGAACTGGCGCCAGCCCGACGCCGGTTACGTGGTCATCCTGGCGCTGGAGAAGCTCGGCCTCGCCACCGACGTTCGCCACGGCACTTCGGGGGGCGGAGCCAACCAGACCGGCGCGAAGGATCCGCTGGGAAGGGCCGATATCCTCGATCCCGCCGCATAATCGCCAAGCGGATAAGGGCTTTTTTTCGCGTAACGAACGGTTCCGCCGTGCGTATTCCTTGTTAGAGGAATTTAAATGAAAACCGCCGGCTTCATCTTTACCGCGATCCTTTGCGCAGTCATTATGCTTGGGACGGTAATGGCTGCGGTGAACGCAGGCATCACGCAAGTTGCGTCGTCGTCTGTCGTAACCACCCTATAATTCGATTCGGAACGTCGATATTCCCTTAGGCGACTTGTCCTGCTCAAGGGCACCTGCCGCGCCTGAGTCGTGCGTATTCCTTGTTAGAGTCATAAGCGGACACTCCGCAGTCATCTTGAGACGGATTGCGGCGCATGCCGTCGCGATCAGAAGGCAAATCCGGCGGCATGGATGGTGCTTTGGAGGAGGAATGCATATGAAGACCGCCGAGTAACAACTTAATAGCTCGATCTTGCTGTCCTGGGGGGCAACTCAATGAGAGAGCATTTCAAAGGCGCGAGTCTCAGCGCCATCTCCGCCCTGATACTGCTGACGTGTGGCTGGACCGCTATCAGTGCCGGCTCGCGAACACCACCGCTCATCACCGCTACGATCGACAAGAATGCGCTGATCACGCTCGCGGGCAATACACGCCCAGAAGCGAAGGCGGCCAATGATCGCGGCGCGGTCGCGGACGACATGGCGATGGCCCACATGATGCTCCAGCTGCGACGCGCGCCCGAGCAGGAGCAAGCATTCGAAAAGTACCTCGATGAACTCGAGGACCCCAAATCGCCGAACTACCATCACTGGTTGACCGCGCAGCAAGTCGGAGAGAGATACGGATTGGCCGGGCAGGACCTCGCGAAGATCACGGGCTGGCTTCGATCACACGGCTTCATCGTCAACCAGGTCTATCCCAACGGCGTGGTGATTGATTTCTCGGGCAACGCGGGCGAGGTGCGCGAGGCCTTCCACACCGAGATTCACAATCTCGAGGTGAACGGTGAGAAGCACATCGCCAACATGAGCGATCCGCAGATTCCGGCCGCGCTGGCGCCGGCGGTGGTTGGTATCGTGTCACTCAACAACTTCATGCCGCGTCCGATGAATAAGGCGCGCCCCGCGTACAGCGTCTATGACGGCATGCAACTGGTCGTACCTGCCGACCTGGCCACCATCTATGACTTCAACCCGCTGTTTGGGGCGGGTTATTCCGGCCAGGGACAGACGATCGTGGTGATCGAGGACACTGACGTTTACAGCACCGCGGACTGGACGACTTTTCGTACAACATTTGGCCTTGCAAGCACCTACCCGGAGGGCTCGCTCAGCCAGGTTAATCCCGCCGACTGCACCGATCCGGGCGTCAATAGCGACGACGTCGAGGCGGCCGTCGACGTGGAATGGGCGAGCGCCGCGGCTCCCAACGCCGCGATCGAGCTGGCCTCGTGCGCCAACACCACCACGTTCGGCGGGTTCATCGCGCTGCAGAATTTGCTCAACGAGTCAGGAACGCCACCGGCGATCGTGAGCATCAGCTATGGCGAGTGCGAAGCGGAGAGCGGCGCGGCGCAAAACGCGGCCTTCAATTTGTTATATCAGCAGGCGGTTGCCGAGGGCGTGTCGGTGTTTGTGTCGTCGGGCGATGAGGGTGCGGCCAGTTGCGACGCCGGCTCGACCAATGCGATCCACGGCATAGGAGTCAGCGGACTTACCTCGACGCCGTATAATGTGTCGGTGGGAGGTACCGATTTCGGCGATACGTTCGCCGACACGAGCAGCACCTACTGGAGCGGCTTGAATGGGGCCGCCTACGGCTCGGCGCTCTCCTACATTCCGGAAATTCCCTGGAACGATTCGTGCGCCAGCGGGCTGATCTCCAGCTTTCTCGGTTATAGCACGGCCTACGGCTCGAGTGGCTTCTGCAACAGCTCGCGGGGCGAAGAGGGTTTCCTGAACACCATCGCAGGCAGCGGCGGCCCGAGCGGATGCGCCAGTGGAACGCCGACGAGCGATGGCGTCATCAGCGGAAGCTGTGCCGGATGGCCCAAGCCGAGCTGGCAATCGGTGCTTGGCAACCCGAGCGACGGTGTGCGCGATATCCCCGACGTCTCGTTGTTCGCGGCCAACGGAGTCTGGGGCCACTACTATGTGGTTTGCTTTTCAGACGTGAGCAATGGCGGTAGTCTCTGCGTGGCTGCGCCCGATACGTGGGCGGGATTTGGCGGAACGTCGTTCGCCGCGCCGATCATGGCCGGCGTTCAGGCGCTGATAAACCAAAGGACCGGGAGCCGTCAAGGTAATCCGAATCCCAGCTACTATGCGCTCGCCAATACCGAGTATGGCACGACCGGCAGCGCCTCGTGCAACTCCACGCTTGGCAACGGTGTCGCCAGCTCGTGCATTTTCTACGACGTGACCCAGGGCGATATGGACATGAACTGCACCGGCACACAGAACTGTTACACGCCGTCGGGCACCAATGGCGTGCTGTCCACTTCCAACTCGGAGTATCAGCCCGCGTATCCAGCGACAAACGGATGGAATTTTGCCACTGGGATCGGGACCGTCAATGCCCATAACCTGGTGATGGCATTTGGCACGGCCGGACCGACGCCCAGTCCGACTGCCACACCTAAGTCGTCGGCATCCCCGACTGCGACCCCCACCCGGACTGCGACGCCCACTTCGACTGCCACCCGGACCGCAACGGCTACACCTACGCCCACATCGACGCCAACCGCGGTTCCCGAGTCGCTGAAGATCACACCGTTGGCGGAGAAGTTTGGCAAAGTGAAAGTGGGGAAGCTCAAAAGCGTAACGCTGACACTAAGCAATCCGGCCAAGAATGGATCGCCGATCGCCTTCGGGAATCCGATGATGACGGTCCCGGCGACGAGCCCGCAGGTATTTGGGTTTCCAAGGAGTGTCACGAACTGCCCCGCGCAACTGCTGCCGAGGGAAAAGTGCATGCTCAACGTGGAATTCGCTCCGGCATCGCAGGGTGCGGTGTCCTCCGCGGTAACCATCTTTGACAACGCGGGAAATGCGAACCAGGTGATCCAATTGCAGGGTATCGGGAAATGAGCCAGCCACGAGTTTGAGCGTTTTACATCGGCGCGCTCCGATGCTTTTGTAAGCGAGGCTCCTCACCAATCTGAGTGGCTAACGGAGGACGCATCGTGTCGATACTCTCAGAGTTCAAACAGTTCGCGATCAAGGGCAACGTGATCGATCTCGCGGTCGGCTTCGTCGTCGGCGCCGCGTTCGGGAAGATCGTAACCTCGCTTACCAATGACATTCTGATGCCGCCGATCGGGCTGGCGCTCGGCGCAGTCGATTTCTCAAACCTGTTCATCAATCTTTCGTCCACGCATTACCCGACCATCGCGGCAGCGAAGGCTGCGGGCGCGCCGACGCTGAACGTCGGATTGTTCATCAACACGATCATCGACTTCGTGATAATCGCGTTCGCGGTCTTTCTACTCGTCAAATGGGTGAATCACCTGGTTGGCGAAAAGCCCGCGCCGCCCACCACCAGGGAGTGTCCATATTGCCTTAGCGCGATTGCGCTCGGCGCCACGCGATGCCCTCATTGCACGTCGGAACTGAAGGCGGCGTGAACGGTGAACGGCATTTCCCGGCACTGAAGATGTGAAAAATGCGAAGGCGCACGCGGACTTGCCGCGCACGCCTCCCGCACTGCGACCCCGATGTCTGCCGCTACTCGCCGGCCTGCACGACGTCGGCCATCGCCTTCGCCGCGCGCGCACAAATATCGCTCAGGACCTCGTCAGTGATCACGGTCGAGAGCGCGATCATCCCGCTCGGGGTGAGAAACAAACCCTGATTGAGCGCCGCCAGATGGAAGCTGGCGATCGCGCGGGCGTCCTCGCGGGCGATCGTCGCGGGCGGCGGCTCTTTGAGAAAGAACAGGTTCATCAGCGATCCATAATGCCGCACGGAAAACGGCAGCCCCGCCTGGCGCGCCGCGCGCGCCAGCTCGGCGGCCAGCCGCTCGGCCTGCGTGGCCATTTTGTCGATTCGCGCCTGGGTGAGTTCTCGCACCGACACTACCCCGGCCGTGCAGGTTACCGGATTGCCGTTGAAAGTGCCTGAATGAAAAATCCTGCCGCGATTGCGCGGGTCGAACGCCGACATCACTTCTTCGCTGCCGCCGATCGCTCCGACCGGGAATCCGCCGCCAATGATCTTTCCGAACATCGTCAGGTCCGGCTTGACGTTGAAAACCTGCTGCCCGCCGCCCTCGGCCAGCCTCAGCGTGATCACCTCATCGACGACGAACATGGCACCTGCGCTATGCGCCGCTTCGGCAACGCGCCCGAGAAATTCGGCCGGCGGCTCCACGATGCCCGCTGAGCCGAGGATCGGCTCGAGAAACACGGCCGCGATCTCCGAACCGCGCTCGGACAGCAGCGCCTCGAACACGGTCGCCTCGCCGAAGTCGGCGAGCATCGTGCGCTCGCCGTCCTGGCCGACCAGCCCGACTTCCAAATCGTCGTACGATCCATGATAGCCGTAGCGCGCCATCAGGATGAGCTTGCGGCCGGTAAGGCGCCGCGCGACGTGTGCCGCGAGCATCCCGGCCTCCGTCCCTGAATTGCAAAATCGCACGCGATCCACAGATTCGACGCGCTCGCACAGCAGAGTCGCCAGCTCGATCTGCGCCTCGGACCGCGCCGGCCACGAGCTGCCGTCGCGAACCGCCTTGCTCACCGCCTCGACGATTGGCGGATAAGCGTTGCCGTGAACCAGGCTGGTGTAGTTGCCAATCAGATCGATGTACTTGTTGCCGTCAACGTCCCAGAGGAAGGGACCTTCGCCGCGCTTGAGCGTGAGCGGGTAGGGCCGATAGTAGGTGGTGGTGCGGGTGTCCCCGCCGGGCATCACGCGCTCGGCGCGCTTGTTGAATTGCGCGGATTTTTCAGTCGCCGCGCGATAGCGTTCCTCGATACTGTTCATCGTCTCTTCCCCTGACTCTTCAAAGTCTCATCCCCCGATGAGACATAACGAGCGATTGCGCGTCTGCCGGCACTATATTCTTCCATCATTTGCGGGTATCTCCCCGCCGCGAGTCAAGCTCCCCACCGCCGGCGCCGCCACCGACGCACAACATCGTTTACTCTGACTGTTCGAGCGCGTCAAAGTGTAAGGAATTATAAACATAATGGCAGTCTTCGGTTAATCCTGACATTCGCCGAGTCGCGGCAGCTGGCCGCTCACTTCACGGCCGCGATCGCTTCCATCTCCACCATTAGTCCCTCGACCGCCAGGGAGGTCACGCCGACCAGCGTCGAGGCCGGTGGCTCGCCATCCGGGAACAGTTCGGAGCGGGCCTCGCGCATCGCGGAATAATCAGACTGCTTGTAGTTAACGATGTAAGTATTGGTTTTGACTATGTCGGCCGCGGTGGCTCCTGCAGCCGCGAGCGCGGCTTTCAGATTATTCGCCGCCTGGCGAATCTGGGTCTTCAAGTCTCCCGGCCCTACCAACTTGCCGTCCTTGTCAACTGCCACCTGGCCCGAAATGAAAATCAACTTCGCCGGGCCCGCGATCGTCACGATGTGCGTATAGCCGCGCGGCGCAAGCAGCGTATCTGGATTGATATATTTTTTCTCCATCGTATTTCTCCGGCAAGCCTGTAACTTTCGTGATTCGGGACTTCCCGTCGCCTTACCAGCCCGCCGATTGCGCGAAATGGCCGTCGTCGGCGAGTCCGTTCACAATCAATTGAAGATAGATGAGTCCGGCGTACGGATGCCACCGCTCGAGCATACGCCACACGCCGTCGTAAGTGGGCTCGCCGTCCACCCCGAGCCATTCAAAGAGTTTGTTGCGCCCGCCGACGTCGTCGCCCGGGAAAATGTTGATTCGGCCGAAACCGCGCAGCATCACGTACTCCGCCGTCCAGCGGCCCACGCCACGAATCCTCGAAAGGCGCGCGACGGCGGCGTCGTCCCCGAGCCGTTCGATCGACGCGAAATCGCGGTCCTTGCGATCGGTCGCCAACCGCGCAAGTCCGATCAGGTATTCCCCCTTCTGTCGGCTGAGCCCGAGCGCGCGCAACGCGTCGGGATTCGAGCGAGCAACCGCGGACGTGGCCGGGAACGATCGCATCGGCACCGTCGCGCCATCAGCCTCGCCGGGCATTCCGCAAGCCTCCGTGAGCCGGTTCAGCACGTGCATTCCCGCGCTGAGCGACACGAGCTGGCCTGCGACCGCTTTCGCGAACGCTTCGAACACCGTGGCGAAGCGCACCGGCTTCATCCCCCGGAGACGATCCGCCAGCTCCCGGATGCGCGCATCGCCGCGTGCGAGCCGGTAGAAGTCCGAAAGGTCGCGCTCCAACCCGAGCATCCTGGTCACAATCGCGGAGACTTCCGCCCTCACCACTTGAGGCCGCGCGGCTCTGACGTGCACTTCGATCTCCGGACGCGAACCGCCGCGTGTCTGCCTGACTGCGACCGCGACCGGCGACCTGCCGATCACCAGGATGCGCCGCCAGACGCTCTCGTCGAATCGATCGACGATATTATGCGGCCGGCGCCGAAGCGCCCACACCGTCAGGTCGAGTCTGAACGGTGGCCGTGGCGGAAGTGTGAAGGTGAGCTCTGGCACTGGGTACGGCGGCCGGATCGGCTGCGCAAAAGAGCGCCGCCGGCAAAAGTTACGCCTCGTTGCCGCCGATGCCGACGTGATTCTCCAGCGCGCGCACTCGCCGTATGACTTCGGGCAGCCGCGTCAGCACGGCGGCGTAGCGGCGGAACTTGCGCACGTCCACGGCGGGGATGCCCGAGACGATCGCGTCGTCTTTCAAGTCGTTGTGGATGCCGGCTTTGGCCACGACCATGACGCGATCGCCGATCGTCACGTGGTCGGCGCATCCCGACTGTCCGCCGAACAGGCACCATTTGCCGATTCGCGTCGAACCCGAGATTCCCACGTGCCCCGAGAAGCGCGAGTACTCGCCGATTTCGCAGTTGTGCCCGATATGCACCTGGTCGTCGAGCTTCACGCCGCGATGCAGCACCGTCGCCCCCATCATCGCGCGATCGACCGTCGAATTCGCGCCGATCTCGACATCATCCTCGAGGATTACGCCGCCGACTTGTGGAATTTTGATCAAGTCGCCCTTTTCCTCGACGAACCCGAAACCGTCGGCGCCGATTACCGCGCCGTTCAAAATCGTCACCCGATTCCCGATCACCGTGCCTTCGCGAATCGAGACCTGGCTGTGCGCGGTGAAGCGATCGCCGATGCGCACGTTGGGGTAGATCGTAACGTTCGGATGAATCACCGCGTCGCGCCCAATCGTCACGCCCGCACCGATCACCGCCGACGCGCCGATCGACGCGTTGGGACCGATCGTCGCGTCGGGCGCGACTGAAGCGCGCGGATCGATTCCCGGCGCGGGGCGGTACGGCGGAAAGAAAATCTCAAGCACGCGGGCGAAGTCGGCGTATGGATTCGCGCTGACCAGCGTCGCGCACTTCGCGCCCGCCGCAAGCTCGGCGGTGGTGATGGCAGCCGAGACGTTGGATTGCAGCGCGGGAGCGTACTTCGCGCTGGCGACGAAGACGATCATGCCGGGACCGGCGGCTTCGATTGGCGCCGCCGCGACAATTTCGACGCCGCCGTCACCGCGGATTTCGAGTCCCAGCTTCGATGCGAGTTCCTTGAGTTTCATCTTGATGCCCTGGTTTACCGGTGAACGAAAGTTTTCAGTCTTCAGTATTCAACGCGACGCGCGCATCGCGAGGATTGCGTCGGCAAGCTCCGCCGGTTCGATTTGCGTCAGACAGTTGTAATGACCGAAGCGGCAGGTGCGCGCCAGGCACGGACTGCATTCGAGCTTGCGGTAAATCACGCGCGTCTTGGGTCCCAGCGGCCCGGTGCGAGCGGGATTGGTCGATCCGAAAATCGCGACGGTCGGGATCCCAAGCGCTCCCGCCAGATGCATGGAGCCTGAATCGTTGCCGATGAAGCCGTCGCACAGCGACAACAATGCGATCAGCTCGCCGACATTGGTGTGCCCGGCCGCGATCATCGCGCCCGATTTGCTCGCCGCCGCAACTTCTTCGCACTTCGCGCGCTCCGACGACGCGCCAACCAGCACGACTTCGGCGTCCTCGCGACGCGCGAGCAAATCGATCAGCGCGCCGTAGCTGTCCGCGGGCCATTCCTTGGCCGGTCCGTAGGCCGCTGCGGGAGCGATTGCGAAGACCGGACGGCCGGGGCGCTTGCGACTGGCCGCGAGCCATTCGCTCATCCGCTCGCGATGCGGTCCGTGGACGTCGATTGTGAAATCATCGGCGCGGGTGTCGGCGCCGCAAACGCCGGTCGCGCGCACCATCGCGAGCCAATAGTTCACCTGATGGCCGGTAACCGCTTCGGGCGGTGGCGACGCTTTCAGCGTCAGCATCGCGCCACGCGCGTCGGCGACAAATCCGGCGCGCCGCCGGATTCCGGCCATCGCGATCCACAGAGCAGACTCGAAGCTGTTCGGAAACAACACTCCCAGGTCGAACCGCCGCGAGCGGATTTCTCCGACAATTCTGCGCCGATCGAAAAACCCGGAAAGGCCGCGCCCGACCGAGTACGGTATCACCTCGTCGAGCCATCGGGCTCCGTCAAAGAAGCTCGCCAGTTCCCGCTTGATCAGCACCGCGAGATGCGCGCCCGGCCACGCGCGGCGGATTGCCCGCAGCGCGGGCGTGCTCATCACGAGGTCGCCCAGCCAGTTGACTTCCTTGACCAGGATGCGGCCCGGCGGAGGTTCGAGCATGACCGCGGGGGCAGATTGCGCCGGTGAGCGCGAATCAAGCGCCTCGTGACGGCGAATATTTTCCGATTCCACGCTAATGATTCTCCGCAGCGCGCCTTCGATCCTGGCAAAGATTTCATCACGCGCGCGCCCCCAAATAAACCCGGCAGGTGCCGCGATTAAGGATGTTGTCCGCGCTCTCTTGCCCCGCCCGTTATTTCACGCGAGGTGTTACAGACACACGGCGGCCGGCCGGTGAGGGTTCTGCGGTTTTGCCGGCGAATCTTTCATTGTTGGATGGGCGCAGCTTGTCTGGAGTTGGCGGGTTCGGGGAGCATCAGGAATCGATGCTGCGTTGGAGAGTAGAACTCGACCGACGCACCTACCAGCGAATTGCCGTCGATGCCGCCGGCGATCATCACCTCGCCGTCGTTCAACAGCGTCGCGGTGTTAGTCAGCCGCGCGACGTTGGTCGGGCCCACATGCGCAAACAGGTTCGTTTCGGGCTGGTAGACTGCCGCGTCGCGCATCCCGGCCACAACCGGCCCCTTGATGGTCCACCCTCCCACGACCAGCACATTCCCGTTGTCGAGCGTGGTTGCAGTCGGCAGGTAATGCGGCGCCTCCATATCGCCGGTTCTGATGAAGGTGCTGGATTCGGGATCGAATATTTCCGCGGTGTTGAGCGGCGTAAGCGAAAAGAGATTGGGATGCCGGCTGGTCACGACTCTGCCGCTCTTGCCGCCGGCGATCAGCACGCGCCCGTCGTTCAATTTGACCGCAGCGGCGCCGACGCGATCGCTCGTCATGCGCGCGCGCATCGCGGTGAAGCTGCGCGTGGCTGGATCGTACATTTCCGCGGTGTCGTAAGAGATATAGCCGCCCGGCATGCCGCTGCGGCCGCCGCCGGCGATCAATACTTTGCCGCTGCCAAGGAGCGCAGCGACATGCGCGACACGCGGCTGATTCAAATGGCCGGCGCCGCTGAACGTGCCGCTCGAAGGATCGTAAACCTCAGCCGAGCCCAACGTACTCACGCCGTTGCCGCTGCCGCCGACGATCAGCACGCGCCCATCGCGAAGCATCGTCGCGGTATGCCCTTCGCGCGGTGTCGCCATCGAGCCGGTCGCGCTGAAAGTGCCCGCGGCTGGATCGTAAATCTCGGCACTGGCGAGCTGCGAGCGAAAGCCGGCATTTTGAACTCCGCCGGTGAGCAGCACGCGTCCGTCACGGAGCATCGTGATCGTCTGCCCGGCTCGCGCGACAGTCATAGCGCCGGCCGGCGTGAAGCTGCGCGCGACCGGATCGTAGAGCTCGGCGCTCGAGAGCACGCCGCCGACCTCTCCGGTCGCTGTGCCGCCGCAAATCAGCACGCGTCCGTCGCGCAGCCGAATTGCAGCCGCGTTGGCCCGCGGCGAGGTCATCGCGAGCGCTTCGACGCGGTTCCCTTGCGGATTCATGTAAGAGACCGGCGCCTCGGAAATACCGTTGCCTGCACAGGCGCTCAATCCGGCCGCGAGGAAAAACGATAACGCAACAAGAGGTTGACGATTCATGCGAACTCCGCGCGCAAAATAATAGGCTCGCCGAGATCAGATGGAAAGTCGAAAAATGCGGCTCGTGATTTTAATAGCGTCGCCCGCGCGCTAGAGGAAGATCGCGCCTTCGCCGACGATCGCGCAGCGGCCGCCGATTCGGATGGCGAATGCGCCGCTGTCCTTGCGCACGACCTCGACGCGAATCTCACTGGGCCGTCCCATCTCGACGCCTTGCTGGATCAGAAATGAAAGGGATGGTTGAGGTTTGATCAATCCGTATGCGGCGGCGTAGGCGCCGAACGGAGCCGCGGCGCTTCCGGTCGCCGGGTCCTCCGGGATTGCGTCGGTATGCGGCGCGAACATCCGCGATCGAGCGGAGAACTCGCCCGACTCGCTCGCGACAAACATATATATAGGAAGCATCTGCCCGCCCGTCTTGAACAGCGCCGCGAGCGCGGCGACGCTGGAGACGCATCTCGCGAGCGCGTCGATCGTTCGAAGCGGCACGAAGGTGAATGGAAATCCGGTCGAGACAATCTGCATCGGCAGATCGTCGCGGATGTCCGCCGCGGCGATGCCGAGCGCCTTCGCGACACGCCCGCGATCGATCCGCTTCGCGCCGAACTCCGGCTCGCGATGCGCCATCCAGACAAAATCCGGCCTGCCGCCAGTACTCTCGATCGTGACGGTCACCGGCCCGATCCCGAGTTGCAACGTCGCATCGACCTTCGCCGACTCGAGCGCGATCTCGCCGCGACTCGCGAGCACCCATGCGGTGCCGACCGTGGGATGCCCGGCCATCGGAAGTTCGCGCCTCGGCGTGAAAATCCTCACGCGCCGTGCGGCGCGGGGATGTTCGGCCGCCATCACGAACGTCGATTCGCTGAAGTTCATCTCATGCGCCAGCTGCTGCATCTCGCTTGCGCCGAGCGCGGCAGCGTCGGTGAAGACCGCGAGTTGATTGCCGCCGAAAGGCCGCGACGTGAAGACATCTACGAGGGCAAACGGAATTTTCCTGGACATTCGGCGATTGTGCCGCGGCGGCGCGCGCGAGCCAATCGGGAATTGACGGGATGCAGCGACTCAAAACCGGTACCGGCTTCGCTGGCGCGAAGCTGTCCGAGATCCTTCCCTGTGCTCGCGTTGCTCGCTTCGGTCAGGATGACACGGGCGCTTTACTTGCCGACGATGAACGCGCAGCTGGTGGTGGCGCTGCCGCCGAGGTTCAGCATCGCAAATTTCTTCGCACCCTCGACCTGGTAGTCGCCGGCGCTATCGGTTATCTGCCGGTAGCAATCGAGCATCTGGCGCACGCCGGTGGCGCCGACCGGATGGCCCGCGCCGATGAGCCCGCCGCTGGGATTGATCGGCAGCTTGCCGCCGAGCTCGATCACGCCTTCCTCGATCGCCTTCCACGATTCGCCCGGCTTGGTGATTCCAAAATGATCGATCGCCATGTACTCGGAGGTGGTGAAGCAGTCGTGGGTCTCGATTCCCGAGAGCTCGGCGACGGACGCGATGCCGGCGCGCCTGAAGGCGTCGAGAATTGCCTGGCGGGTATGCGGCAACACGTAGGTGTTGTCCCTGCTCTCGGCGACCTTGGTGTCGAATTCGAGCGACGCCGTGTGATGGCCCCATCCGAGGATGCGCGGAATGTCGGCGAGCGTCTTGCCGTTGCGTTTGGCCCACGCGCCCGCAAATTTTTCCGAGGCGAGGAAAAGCGTGACGGCGCCGTCGGTGACCTGCGAGCAATCGCTGACTTTGATGCGGCCGCCGATGACCTGGTTGAATTTGCTTTCGTGCTGCGCGTGACTCTCGCTCATGAACCAGTTGCGGGTCTGCGCGTTGGGATTGCGCTTGGCGTTGGAATAATTCACCGCCGAAATGTGCGCGAGGTGTTCGTCCTTGAGGCCGTAGCGCTTGTCGTATTCGTCGCCGAGCCGGCCAAAGAGTTTCGGAAACGGGAATTCGATTCCCTTGGCTTCGCGCTCGTACCACGCCGCGGTGCCCAGGATGTCGCCGCCGACGGTCGAATTGACGGTCTTCATTTGCTCGACGCCGACCACACACGCCAGGTCGTAGCGCGCGGCCTCGATGTCGGCCGACGCCGCGATCAATGCGATCGAGCCCGACGCGCATGCCGCTTCATGACGGCTGGTCGGCAGCCCGGAGAAAGCGGGATCGATCTCGAGGAAAAATGCGCCGATATGGCCTTGCTTGGCGTACAGCTCGGCGGCGAAGTTGCCGACGTGGGCAGTTTCAACTTCGCGCGGCTCGATCCGGGTGGCTTCGAGCGCGCCCAAAGTTGCCTCGCGCATCGCGGCCACGAAATGTTTTCCTTCCTTCGACCAGTTGCGGGCAAAGTCGGTTTGCGCTCCGCCCAATACGTACACCGGTGCTGGTTTCGTCATCGCGTGCTCCTGTCGATCATCGAATTGCATTATCCAACAATTCAATTATCCAACAAAGGTCCGGCCGTATTCGAGTATGCCACCGGAAAACATTCTAGCACCGCTCGCTGCGGCTCTTTCGACGACGGCGGGGACGGTCAGCTTGAGCTTTTGCAGCATCGCCACCGTGTTCTTCGCGCCGAGCAAATCGACGATCGCCGTGGGCGGCGCCCAGTTGAAGCCGTACGACATGATCGTGTCCACGTCGTCCGAACTCGCGGCCACTTCGCCGACCCGGTTCAGCGCGTAGCTGACGTAGCCGAGCACGACGCGGCGGCATAGGTCGGCATCCGCGCCGCCGGCTTCGGCGAGGACCTTCAACGCGTCGCCGTAGCGGCCCACGTGATGCAACTGTTTCATCTTTTCGACGAACTCGATCGGCGCGGGTTTCTGGTAGTTCTCGTGCCCGCCGGTCTTCGGATCGAGCACGAAGACCTGCTTGCCCGCGCGGCGATAGAAGCCGCCGCGCTCGGGAGTCTTGTCACCGAGGCATCCCTTGTGAAGCGCGGCATTCATATACGCGGGCATCGCGAAGGACTCGTGCGCCTCGTCTTCGCAGTTGGCATGGACGTTGTTGACGATCGCCTTGTGCACGTCCCATCCGACCAGATCGATGGTGGCCAGCGGCGCCATCGCGCGCCCGGTATGCGGCCCGATCAAATAGTCGATAAACGCGACGCCGTGTTCGGCGGCCAGTTGCGCGGTTTCGTTGAGGACCTTGAAGCCGACCCGGTTGCCGACGAACGCGGGCATATCTTTGCTGACGATCACCCTGCGGCCCAGCCGTTTCGTCAGCATCGCGACGACGCCTTTTACCACCGCGGGATCGGTATCGGGTCCTGGAATGACTTCGGTGCCGACGATCACCTGCGGCGGATTGAACAGGTGGACGCCGAGGAAATTGCGGCGGAACGAATCGCTTCGTCCGCGCGCCATTTCCGCAACCGACAGTCCCGAGGAACCCGACGCCACGATCGTGTCGGGACGCCGGCTGTTGTCGATCAGCTCGAAAAATTGCCGCTTGAGCGGCAGATCTTCGGCCAGCGACTCGAACACGATCGCTGCCTCGCCAACCGTGCGGCCCAGATCGCTGTCATACGCGCCCACCGAGAGCCGCTCCGCGATCGCTTCCGCGCGCGCGTCGCTCTGCGCGTCGGCGAATCCCAGCGCGGCTTTTTCGCAGGTCCGCGCCAGCAACGTGACGCTGTATCCTCCCCCCGCCAATACGCATCCCGCGCCCGCGCCCATGGTGCCGTTCGCGCCGATAATTACGACCTTGTTGTTGTTGGCCAAGCAGCTCTCCGGTCCTCGTGAAGTTATGCTTTCGTCAAGCGGCGCTCCCGCCGCCGAACTCTAATGCGCTCGCGATCATCCGAACTGCCGCGCCTCGAGGCGCGGGTGCTCAAAGCGGTGTTGGGGCTCATCGAGGCTGCTTGGTGGCGCTGTGCCGCCGCAGCCGCGGGCCGCAAGAGATGTTATCCGAGGGCGGCCATCCGTGCCAAGCAGGATGCACCGGCGCGCGAACGGTATCCGCCGCCGCGCGAAAAAATTCCCGGGTCAGGGTTCATGCCATACTCGCCCGGCCGTGCGGATCAACTCGTCGGCCTCATTGGGTCCCCAGCTTCCGGCCGGATACTCGGCCATCGGCACGCGTGCGCCGTCGCTCCACAAATCCGATATTCCCTGCACTAACTCCCACGACTTCTCGACGAACTGCGCGCTGGGGAACAGCGTATGGTCGCCGTCCATCACGTCGAGCAGGAGTCGTTCGTATCCGTCGGGCGAGGCGCCGTCGCCGAACGCAGTCCGGTAGCTGAGATTCATCCGCACCGGTTGCAGCACCAGGTCTAGCCCCGGCCGCTTGGTCATCACGTCGAACGAAAAACCCTCGTCGGGCTGAATCCGAATCGTCAGCGCGTTGGCCGGAATCACCGAATCGCGATTGAACAGAATTTGCGGCACGTCCTTGAACTGGACGTAGATCGAGCTCGCCCGCCGCTTCATCCGCTTGCCGGTCCGGATGAAAAATGGCACCCCCGACCATCGCCAGTTGTCGATATACATCTTCAGCGCGACGAACGTCTCGGCGCGCGAATTGTCGGGGACTCCCGGTTCGTCCATGTAACCGGCGACCTGCTTGCCGTCTGCGTCGACGCCCGCGCCGTACCGCGCCCGCACCGTATTCGCGCGCGCATGCTCCGGCGTGATCGGACGGATCGTGCGCAGCACGTTGAGCTTCGCGTCCCTGATCGCCGTCGCGTCGAGCGACACCGGCGCTTCCATCGTGAGCAGCGACAGCGTTTGCAGGATGTGGTTCTGCACCATGTCGCGCAGCGCGCCGGCGCGATCGTAAAACGCCGCCCGGGTACCCACACCTTCCGCCTCCGCCACGGTGATTTGCACGTGATCGACGTTGCGGCTGCCCCACAGGCGCTCGAAAATATTATTTGAGAAGCGCAGCACCAGCAGGTTCTGCACGGTTTCCTTGCCGAGGTAGTGATCGATGCGGAAAATCTGCGACTCGTCGAGATGCTTCACCAGCACGCGGTTGGTTTCGAGCGCGCTCGGCAGGTCGTGGCCGATTGGTTTTTCGACGACGACGCTGGAGAAGTTCGGTGCATCGGGCGCATTGATTAGGCCGGCCTGCGCAAGCCGCTCAACCGACTCGCCAATCGCTTCGGGAGGGGTCGCCAGGTAGTAAACACGATTGGGCGGAATACCGCGGGCTTTTTCGATAGCTTCAAGTTTCGCTTTAAGTTTTGCGAAGCCGTCGGCACGGTCGAGCCCGGATAAATAGTCGAGGCCGTCTGCGAACGTCGCCCAGCAGGCTTCGTCGACTTTCAGGCGCGAGAACCGGGTGGTCCAATCGTGCGCACTTTGGCGGAACTGGTCGAGCGACATTTCGCGCCGCGCAAATCCCAGCACCGCGCTTTTCGCGGGCATCATGCCCTGGCCGCACGCGACCAGATTGTACAGCGCCGGGATCAGCTTGCGCTTGGCCAGATCGCCCGACGCGCCGAATATTACCACTGTGCACGGCGGTGCCGGTTGGGCTCGTTGTACGGTCAGTAGATTGTCCATCTCGCGGCCTTCCTTATGAGATTACGCGGCGCGTGGCCCCACTGGTAACGCAAGGCGATGACTGATAAGTGTGGCACGTTCCGCATCTTCATGAAAAAGCCGCTCGCCCGAAATCTCCGCATGACTTCCGACTGCGCAACTCCCGGCGCGCATCGCTCATGAAAACGACGGCCAACTAAATGCCGGCAGCGAAATCTTTATCGCATGGCGCGTCGGAGCCCGCTCCGCTCGGCGCATGGGTCCCGGTAGTTTTGTGGGGCGTCTTGATCTTTATTCTCTCGACTTCGGCGTTTACCGCCGTCAACACCAGCCGGATTATCGACCCGATGCTGCGATGGTTGCTGCCCGGAATCAGCGCCGCGTCGGTTGACGTATGCCACAATCTGATTCGCAAGGCCGCGCATTTCACGGAGTACGGAATCCTCTTCTGGCTGCTGATCCGCGGTCCGATGGCGCGGCGGCCGTACCTGGCGTTGTTGCTTTGTGTAGTGTATGCGCTGACCGACGAGGGCCATCAGGCGTTCGTGCCTGGTCGCACCGCGTCGCTATATGATGTTGCACTCGACTCGACCGGCGCGCTCTTCAGCCATTTCTTGACCACCGCGATCGCCGAACTCGCCTAGGCAGGGCTGAGCCCTGCACCCAGTATTAAGGCCGCCCCCCGTTCGCGGCGGCATGAAGGAAGAATCACCTGCGCGGTGGGCGGCAGGGGCTGCAGCCCCTGCACCCGCAGTGAGAAGACGCGAAAATCTGCGCAGCGCATCTTTTCGCGACTACGCGATAGAAGAGCCTGCAGGTTCGCGGTCTCTTAATACTGCGCTGCCGTCGCCGTGTGGCCGTGGCCGCGCGCGACAACGGAGCGCGGCCTTAACCTTGGGTGCAGGGGTCACCCCTGCTCAGCCCTGCTCTTCGAGCGCTGAGCTGATCCGATCGACTCGTCCGAAGAACGCGCGCAGATTTTTCATGTCGGCGGGGATTTTGAGATCGCCCGTGAACGCCAGGTAGAACAACTGGCCATAGAGCGCGAAATCCGCCAGCCCGATCCTGCCGGTCAGAAACGGCATGCTCGCGAGTTGCTCCTCGAACGGCGCCAGGGCGGCGCGCGCGCGTTCCCAGTTGGCCGAATGCTCCGAGATAGTTCGATCGACAAAACCCGTGCCGTACTTGCGCTCGCGAATCAGGCGCCATAACGCGGCGCGATCCGCACCCTCGCGAACGTGAATCGCGAGTTCGTCGGCCAGCGCGACGCGATACAGCGCATCCTCGAGTTGGTTGTCGATGTAATCGGCGAGGACGAGATGCATCCCGCGCCATCCAGGGGGGAAAATCGTCGGCTCGGGATAAAGCTCCTCGAGTCGCAGCGCGATTGCCGCGGAATCGACGATCGTCTCGCCGCCCTCGAGCGTGACCGCCGGCACCATTATCTGCCCCGACGCGATCAGCAATTCCTTGCGCTCCAGGTAATCAACCTCGACGACTTCGAACTCGACGCCCTTGAACGCGAGCAGCTTGCGCACCTTGGCGCAGAACGGGCTGCCGATAAATTGGTACAGCTTTGCCGCCATCATCGTGCTCCTATGCTTTTTTTCGACCCGCTGATCGAAAGAGCGCGCAAAATCTCGTCGAGGTCCAGCCCGGAAATCGAATCGCGCACGACGTCGGCCGCCGCGAGATCGGCCGCCGCCGCGCTATGGCATAGCGCTAGCACTTTCATGCCCGCGCGATGCGCCGCCTCGATTCCGGCCCGCGTGTCCTCGACCGCGACGCATTCGTCGGCCCGGATCTGATCGCGCGGCCGAAGGATAGATCCAAGCCGCCCAAGCGCCGCGATGAAACCGTCAGGCTCGGGCTTGCCGCGCGCGACGTCCTCCGCCGCGATAATGTCGAGAAACAACTCGCGGAGTCCGGCGCGGCGCACAATCGCTTCGGCCTCGGCGCGCAGCGTACCGGTCGCGATCATCAGTGGAAACCGATTCGCGCATTCGCGCGCGAACTTCGCGGCGCCCGGGTAGAGAACCTCGCGATTCGCAATCGTCGCTTGATAGACCGTGGTCTTGCGCGCCATCAGGCCCGCGATATGTTCCTCGCCTGCGTCCATCCGATTCTCGCGCAGCACCATGGCGAAACAATCGTGATCGTTAAGTCCAATCAGCCGCGAGAAGTATTCGCCGCGTGGGATTTCGATTCCTTCGGGCCGCAAAACCTCGTTGAAGGCGGCGAAATGGATCGGCTCGGTGTCGACGAGGGTCCCGTCGAGATCGAATATGACGGCGCGAATCATGCTCGAACTATGCTTGCCACGCCCGGCTTGGCCTTGGAAGTGGCCGCGGTCAGGAGCGCAGCTAGGAAGGATCCGGGATTCTTCGCTACAACAACTTTCGCTCTAGAATGACACAAAAAAAGAGCGATCTGTCTCCCCCCAATCCCTTCTAACAGGGCGAAGCCCGAATCTTCTCTTCCTCGCTAAGGTGCAGGGGTCACCCCTGCCCAAGGAGGTGCGGAACCCACGGTGGGTTCCGCATTCCATTAAGCGATGCTCGGCTTGGGTTGGAAGCGCGCGCCCCATGCGTGCACGCTGACCGGCTCGACCTTCACGATTGGATTTTTCTCCGGCGTCAAGCTCATCGCGCGGTATTGCAGATATTTGTCGCGCAGATGGCGTATCGCGCCGATATATTCCTCGGGGTCTTCGACCACGCGGGCGTGTCCGCGAATCAGCACGTACGCGAGCTGCGACCAATCCTCTTCATAGTGATCGATCACGATAGCGACGCGCGGATTTTCCGCGATATTGCGCATCCGCTTGAGCGCCAAACCGGTTTGACGCTTGGGTTTCTCGTCGATTGCGAAGTAGATGCGCTCGCCGTCGAACCAGTAGCAGAGCGGGACGTTGTGCGGAGCGCCGCCGCCGTCGGCGGTTGCCAGATGGGCGACGCGGGCACCGGCGACAAACTCCCGCACGTGCGGATCGCCAAGCCGGGTGGCCGGATCGCTTGCCGCGATGGGTTTCGCTTTCGTTGCCATCAGGGTTTCTCCATCCGGTTTTTCTCCGGCCGGCTTTTCTCCGTCCGGTTTTTCTCCAGACGATCGAGCGCGCCGCGCGCGGCTCGCGCCAGCGACTCATCGGAGCGGTCGGCCGCCGCGGCCGCGAGCGCAGCGGTCGCGTCCGCGGTTGCGCTTTGAAGATTGCCGAGCGCCGAGGCTGCGGCGCGGCGCACGCCCGCGTCGGGATCGGATTTGAGGCATCCGAGCATGATTTTCGCCGCCGCTTCCGGCGCGTCGCGCAGCTGCGACAGCACTGCCAACCCGGCCAGCCGCACGTGAACATCCGAGTCGTGCACGGCGCGCTCGACGACGGCGAGCAGCTCGGGGCCGGTGATACCGAGGTCGCGGAGGCAGTAGAGCGCCATCTTGCGCGCGTTGTGGCGGCTGGCGGGATCGGCAGCGAGTTTGAGCAGGCGCGCGCTAATCGGCGCAAGATTTTCGCGCCCGAGGCGGACCATCAGGCCGGTTGCCGCCCATCTGATATCGCCGTCGTCGTCGGACATCGCCTCGCACAGCGCGTCCGCGCAATCCATCGCAAATTCGCCCGCGCCGATTTGGCCCAGCGCGTAAGCCGCAGCCCATCGCACGCGGTGATCGGTGCTGGCGATTGAGTCGCGAAGTTTTTCAGTGACGATTGGGTTGCCTGCGACGGCGATCGCCACGAGTTCATCGATCGCACGGCGTTGCACGGTTTTGCGCGCGTCGCCAAGTTCCCGCATCGATTTCTCGATGACGGCGGTGCCGGTTGGTTTTAACATTGGGTGCAGGGGTCACTCCTGGCCGTGGCGACGGCAGCGCCGTATTAAGCCGTTGGCAGGGGCCGCGCCCGCCAACGGCGGGCGGCCTTAATACCGGGTGCAGGGGTCAGCCCCTGCCAGGGGTCACCCCTGCTTTTCAATTTACGCCCGCGATAAGCCGCACCAGATTGGACAATTCGCCCGCGCCAAGAAAGAAATTGCTTTTGTTGTTATCGTTGTCGCCGAAGGTCTTCGCGACCGCATGTGAGACCGACGCCAGGTCCAGCGGATGGCCGCGAAGTTCGCTTTCGAGCGCGGCTATCGCCGGTGAATTGGCGATGAAATCCCCGCTGAGGCGCGCGGCCTCGATGGTGCCGTCGGCTCTGAGCACGACTGCAGCCTCGATCGCTCCGAGTTGCGATGCGATTCGATTGCGAAGCGTCGGCGATGGTCCCGTGGCGGGCAAGTGAATCCAGTCTGAGGTGGCAAGCGCGCGCGCGCGGTGCTGGGCCTGGGTGGATTCGATCGCAGTCAACTCGCGGCGTCGAGGCTTGCCGAGCGAACTGCCGTAGCCGGACGCGATCGCGCCGGCGAGCTCGTCGAAAGATATGTCGCGAGCAAGCTCGCGGACCACCTTGGTGGCGGACGCGGCGTCATACATGCGGCACGAAAGCGCGCCGTCGGGGTCGATGCGCTCCAAATCGTGGACGAGTTCTTCCATTCCGCGATTGTGCGCGATCGCCGCCTCGAAAAGCATCGCGCCCGCGGCGTCAGTCTCGAAAGTGCACATGGCAATCTCGCGCTGCTCGAAGGTTATCGCGTCGCGGCCGGGGTAGAAACAATCGATTCCGAGCGCGCGCATCCCGGTCAGGATGCCGCGAGCGTAGCGATTCATGATCTGCTCGGGCTTCAGTTTTTTCGCTTTTTCCACCGGCGCAGCGTCTTCCATCAGCAGCGCGGTGCGCGTCGGAGCAATCAGCGCAAGCCCGAGCCATCCCTGGCCCGCGCCGACGACGCGGCCACCGGTCAGACGCCGTATCACGTTGATTCCGTCGCGCTCGGACGCTGCGCCAAATGAATGATAGCGGCCGATCGAGATGCAGCGGCCCGGCGACGCGTAGATGAGCAGGATCGGCGGTGTTTGGCGCGTGGCGATCGGGTCGAGGAAGTGGAGCTCGAGGCCGACGAGATCGTCGGGAGCCAGCGCGGGCGCGAGGATTACGTCGAGCTCGGGCATGAGTCGATCGTATCCGCGCGGATTGGGCCGGGGAAGGCGGGGGTCTGGATTCGAATGCGCAGGCGCGGCTTGCCTCGGATTCGGATTCGATCGTAATGTCCGCATTATTGATGAGGATAGGGGTTGCCGCCGCCCCAGGCGTTTTCTTGTTTCGATTGCTTCATTGCTTCAATACCAACTAACCGGCGGCCCCACGGGAGAATTTTATGAGCGAAATTACTGGAGCAGAGCTGCTTCTGCGATGCCTGGTCGGCGAGGGTATCAAGTTCGTGTTCGGACTCCCGTGTCCGGAGGTCGATCCGCTGCTCTCCAAGTTGGAGCAGTACGGAGTGCGACTCGTCCCCATTCGCCACGAGGCTGCCGCCGTCCACATGGCCGAAGGGCTGTACAAGACGACCGGCCAGGTGGCGGCAGTGCTTGGCAACCCCGGTCCCGGATCCGCGAATCTGCTCCCCGGCGTGATCACGGCGCGGCACGAGGGCGTGCCGGTCGTCGTTATCACCGCGCAGCATCGCCTGGGGATCGTTTATCCGTCGTCACCGGCGACCTTCCAGGGTCAGGATCAGCTCGAAGTCTTCAAGCCCGTGGTCAAATGGGGAGGCCCGATTCTGTCCTGGGATCGTATCCCCGAAGTGATGAGGATTGCGTTTCGCGAGATGTGGATCGGGAGGCCCGGGCCGGTTCATATCGAGATACCGGCGCCCGTGATGTACGCGACGGGCGACGATGCAAAGGTCCGGCTGCAGACGCCGAATCAGTACCGGGCAGCGGGTCCGCGGGCCTCGCAGGCGCAGCTCGAGGAGGCGGCCGGGATGCTCGCCGGCGCCAAACGGCCGCTGGTGATCTCGGGCGGCGGCGTAGATCGCGCCGGAGCGAACGAAGCGCTCCTGGCGATCGTCGAGCTGCTCAAGTGTCCGGTCATCGGGACGATAGCCGGGCGGTCGTCGGTGCCGATCGATCATCCGAATTTCCTCAACGGCTACGGCCCTGGCGCGGACCTCGCGCGCCGCGAGTCCGACGTCATCCTGGCCGTGGGCTCGAGGATGGGTAACCTCGACGTTCCTTACGACAAGTACTGGGGCGATCCCGCGGGTCAGAAGCTCATCCAGGTGGATATCGATCAGCGCAACATGGGCGTCACGCGGCCGCTGGCGCTCGGGATCGTTTCCGACGCGAAAAGCGCGCTCGAGGGCTTGCTGCCGATGCTCAAGGGGGAGCGAGCCCGGCCCAGGGGCGGGGAGGATACGCGGCGCTACCGGGAGGTTGCCACCAAATGGTTCGATGAGCGGTTCGCACCGGTCGCGGCCTGGAAGGGACCCGGGATTCATCCGGCGCTCGCGATGCAAGCAATCGGCAAGGTCTTCGGCCCCGACGCCATCTATGTCGCCGACGGCGGCAACACTTCGTTGTGGGCAACCTGGTTTCTGCCATCGACCAAGCCGCGGTCGTATCTGAACATTCTCGAACTAGGCATGCTCGGCACGGGAATCCCTTCCGCCATTGGAGCGAAACTTGGCAACCCGGCGCGCGAGGTGGTGTGCGTCAGCGGCGACGGAGCGGCGGGGTTCAACTTCATGGAGATGCAATCGGCGGCGCGCGAAGGCCTGAAGGTCAGGACCGTGGTGTTCGCCGAAGGTTCGTGGACGATGGAGGAGCCGAATGAACGGATGCTCTTCGGAAAGACATTCGGCACCGAGATGGGGACAGTGCGATGGGACCGGGTCGGCGAGGGCTTGGGCTGCAAAGCGTTTTACGTCGAACGCATGGAAGACCTCGAAGCGGCGCTAAACGGCGCTAAGGGATCGGATGGACCGGCGGTCATCTGCCTGAAGACCAATCGCGATGCCAACCTGGCGATCCCCATGGAGCTCGGCATCCGCTTCGCCGAGGTGTACCAGGGTCCAATGGGATGAGGTGGCAAATGAAACTTTCAAATTTACCGACAATCCTCGCGATCCTGTTCGCGCTGGCGATTCTCTCGATCGCGCCACTCTCGACGCCGTCCTGGTGCGGCGATTCGCCCGCGATAGCCAGGGTGCTTGCTTCGCCGCCGGCGACAGACCTCGGCATGAGCACCAAGTGCGCCTACTGCGGGATGAAGCTTTATGTGAAGAAGGACACGCCCTCCGCCGAGTACGCGGGCAAGCGTTACTACTTCTGTGACAATTCGGAGCGCGACTCGTTCATCGCGAAGCCTGAGAAGTACCTGCATAAAGTCGCAAACAAATGACCGGCGCTCTTCGGTCAGCGCCCTGATTGTCCCCAATTTCGGGGAACCCGCGACAAGAATTTGTTCTCCAAGGGACATTTTTGCGTAACTGGCGTCGGTCGCTGCGGCGTCCGTCCGTCGAGATTCTTTCCCTTCGGCTTCGCTGAGGGCTTCGGCTCAAGCGGGCAGCTTTCGCCCCGAATGACAGGGGCGCATACTCGCCACTGGACTGGTCTACGCGGGCAATAAGGTAACGTAGCGCATCTTGACATAGGCACCGATCTTCTGCCATGTTCGCCTGACCGAGCTTCTCAGGCTCGCCATGATTGTCAGCGATTGGCATCCTTGCGCTGAGTGTTTTGGTTGAGCGAGATGCGGTTGTTCCATTTGTGAATTTTGACCATTGGCGGACGGATTTGATGACAGGCAGAGAGCAAAGAAAGGCAGGTGGAGCTGAGATTGACCACCGGGTTTGAAATAGCGCTGACGCCGATGTGTGCGTTTATCGTCGCGGCGGCGATGATGCCGGTGGCAAAAGCGGTTGGCGTTCGCTTCGGAATCGTTGCACAACCTTCGAGCGACCGCCCCCACGCCAAGCCGACGGCGTTGCTGGGAGGCTTGGCCGTGATCGCAGGCTTAATAGCCGCGATCGGATTGGTCGGCGTCCTGTCAGGATTGCCCTACCATAGTCTTCCCTGGCTCGCGGGGTTTGCGGTCGCGATGAGCCTGGTTGGATTGCTCGACGACATCGTTGATCTGCGGCCGCGGCATAAGCTGGCATTGGAACTGGCTGCGATCTGTATCCTCGCGTGGTGGGGGCCCCGGATCGACCTGCTTCCCTACCAGCCGCTCAACATCGCGCTCACGATTTTCTGGCTGATCACGGCGACCAACGCGTTCAACTTAATCGACGGGATCGACGGGCTTGCGGCGGGAGTCGGAATTGTCGCGGCGTTGAGTATCGCGACCGTCGCGGGATTGCATCAGCACGCGGGAACGATGGTGGTGGCGCTGGCGCTGGCCGGTGCGCTGGCGGGATTCATGGTTTTCAACTTTCCGCCCGCGTCGATTTTTATGGGTGACGAAGGCGCGCTGGCGGTCGGGCTCGTGCTGGGAGTGCTGTCGATTCAAGCCAGCCGCTATGGCGAGGGTTCTCTGCCGGCGCGCGTGGCGATGCCATTGCTGGCGCTGATGGTTCCGCTGCTCGACACCGTGACGGTTACGGTGACGAGGCTGGCGACGGGAAATCCGATATCGAAACGCGGCCTCGACCATTCGCATCATCGGCTGACGCGGCTTGGCATGTCGAGCCGCAGCGCGGCAGCGACGTTGATCGGCCTGCAGGCGATAGCGGGCGGTTGCGCGATCGCGCTGACCGTGGTTCCGGGTTACGACGCGGTGCTGCTGCTGCCGTTCATGGCGCTGTTCTTTGCGCTGGTGGCATTGTTCCTGATGGATCGATCATTCGACGCGGAGGCTCCGGGTCAAATCGAAGACCTGCCCTGGATCGCGCGCGTTATCCTGAGCTTCGGGTACAAGCGTCGATTCGTCGAGTTGATTCTGGATGTGGCGCTGGTCGCGGCGGCGTATTTTGGCGCGATGATGCTGCGATTCGACTTCGATCTCAGCGTCGCGCAGGTGGACCAAATGCTGATCGGCCTGCCGTGGGTTGTGATGATCGGCTGCGGTGCGTTCCTGGTGGCAGGCGTCTATCGCGGGATATGGCGCTACACGGGACTGGCGGAAGGTGTGCGCTTTGTAGTGGCGGCGATGATCGCGGGAGTCGCGGTGAAGCTGGCGTCGGCGATACTGCCGATAACCATCTCGCGCGCGACGGTGGTGGTCTTCGTAATTTTGCTGTTCAATTTCCTGGGCGCAACGCGCTGGTCATTCCATGTTTTCCAGCGGATCGGGCGGCTCCTTGCGTATTCGGCAACGCGCCTGGTGATCGTCGGCGCAGATGCGCGCGGCGCGGCGGCGGTTCAACACCTGCACTCGACGATCGGAGCGCGTGCGGAATTGCTGGGTCTGTTGGACGACGACAGCTTCAAGCACGGCAAGCTATTCCACGGCTATCCGGTGCTGGGGTCGCTCGATAACCTGGGCGCGATCATGGCGCGAACCCCGTTCGACGAAATCGTTATTGCCCAGGAGACGCTCTCCGCCGCGCAACTGGCGGCGCTCGAGTCGTTCACGCTGAGTCATCGGATAACGCTTCGGCGCTTCTGGCTCGGCGTAACCGACATGGGCGCGTCGGCGATTTCAGATCGCCGGCTCACAGCCGCCTGAATCCGGCGAACCTGGCCAGGACCTCAGCGGCCGGTGAATTTCGGCTCCCGGCGCTGCAAGAACGACTGCAGCCCTTCCTGACGGTCCCGGCTTATCTCCTGTGGATGGGTGAACAGGATATATTCTCGCTCATCGACACGGACTTTGTTGTCCGTCGTCTTGTAGTGCCCGTACTTGACCGACTTGATGTAGAGCGGCGGAATCTTCTTGAGCAGCTCCGCCCAGCGGACCGCCTCGGCCATCAGGTGCTCATCGGCAACGACCTTGTTGACCAGCCCGACCTCACAGGCGCGCTGCGCGTCCATGATCTGCCCGCCGTTCCACGCCAGCAGCATGAATTCGAGGCTGATCTTGAACGGCATGTACGGTAGATACTCCATCGGTGGCAGCGGCGTGCCAATCCGCGCTTCCGGAAAGCCCATCAGCATGCTCTCGCCGGCAATCGTGATGTCGCAGCCGCGAACCGCGAGCGCATAGCCGGCGCCGAGCGTGTAGCCCTTGACCGCGCCGACGATCGGCTTGAACACGGTGATGCCGTTTTGTGGATAGCCCTGATGGACCTGGAATGGCACTTCGCGATCGATCGCACCGGGGCTGACGTCCGCGCCGGCGCAGAAGTGCTTGCCGGCGCCGGTGAGGATGGCGACCCTGGCGGCAGGGTCGGCCTCGAACCGGGTCCAGGTGGCGCACAAGGCGTCGCTGAGCGCGCCGTTGAGCGCATTCATCTTTTCCGGTCGATTCAACGTGATGAAGGCGATTTCATCCCTCACCTCGTAGAGCAGCACATTCCCCGACTTCGGCGCCTTGGGCTTGGCGTTGCGCTTTTCCTGCGACTTCAACCCACGAGCCATGACGTCTCTCCCCCCATTGGTCGCGCGGCCTCGGCGACCGCACGGGCCGACTCCGTGGTTGCGTCCGCCGCAGCGGTGTAAACCGAAATTTCCATTTCGAAAACCGCTTCAGACTGGCATCAAGGCCACGCGGTTTGCAAACCCGGGGCTTGAGCCCGCGCGCATCCAAACCCGCATCCATCAGGGCTTTTCCCTCTATCAAATCGGCAGTTCGCCTGGGAAACGGGAATCCGGTCTCCCCGATTGAACGATCGTTCCTCGGACGCGAAATTCGATCTGACCTGGGATTTACGGCGCGCTGCCGGACGGTGCTGCGGATGCGCCGACCGTTACCGGGACGGTCAAGGGCGGGCCGATCGGGCGTGAGACCTGGCCCCTGATTTCGGCGGCGAGCGAAATTTCGAGCTCATAGCGGCCGGGCGCATCGGGGGCGAATGTCGATGCCTCGAGATTCATCGAGTCGCCCGGAAAGACGTTCAAGTGAAGCTCGCGGCGGGCTTCACTGTCTGCGACCACTGTCCCATCGCGCTTCCATTCCCATCCTAGCCCGACCACACCGCGTTCATCGAGTGAACGCCCAGTGAGCCATACGGCGTTGCCGGTGTTGGTTGCGCGGATAGAAACGCGGACGCGCGAACCCGGCGCTGCATTAGCCGGAGGCGGCTTGAGCACGATGACGCGGGCGTCGAGCAGGTCCGGAGAGTTGCGGCTCGTCGCGCGGTGACCCAGCGCGATCCTGATCGAGTCGAAAGCCGAGCGCATCGGATCGACCACCGGATTGTCGCTCCACAACCACAGTCGCGTGTCAGGGTCGTTGAGCGCCCAGGTGTTCCATCCGCGATAGCTGATGAACGCGCCGGACCCATTGGCGATTATCGACCATGCGCCGAGCACCGCGAACGCTGCGGCAAGCGCGCGGCGCTTGCGGATGGAATCGGCGAGCGGAAACAGGGCGAACGCCATTATCGGCGTGAGATCCGCAAGCAGCCGCGGACCGAAAGACTCGCCGCCGGATGTCTTATGCCATTTCGCGACGATCAAGATGCTCAAGATCGCGCCGACGCCCAGGTAGCGCAGCAGCGCGTCGCCGTTGCGCCGCCACGCAAGCGCCAATCCGGCGAGTGACAAAATAAAAATCGGCGAGTAGAAGAGCAGTCCGCGGCCGGGACTAAGCACCTCCAGCGCCAATCCACTGGCAAACGGAGTGGCCCACAACCCGCTCGGCGCAACGGTTTGTCCGCCCACCGTTTGCGGCTCCGTGAAAAATTGGATTCGAAGCGGCGTGCCGAAATAGGCGGCGTTGTACCACAGTTGAAAAAGCAGCGGGGCGATCGCGGCGGCGATGAAGGTCCAAATCTCGCGGCGATAGCTGATGAGCACATACAGGCCGAGCGGCGCCGCGATGAGCGCATCGACGGGCCGGGTGATCACCTCGAATGCGAGCGGCAGTCCCGCGTATCCCGCAAAGCGTGGATCGTCGCGGGCCCGTACCAGGCAATAGATCGCGGCCGCGAGTGCGAGCTGGGCGGGACCGTGCTGCCACAGCGCCTGGCTGCTTACGCTGAGACTGATGGTGCCGAATGAGTAGATGAGCGTCAGCAGCATCGCCATCCAGTTGGCGGTCACGCGCGCGGCGGCCATGTAGAGCAGCAGCGCGGAGAGCGCCACGATCGTAGCCGCCGAAACTTTTTCGAGCTCGGAGAAAATCCGGCTGCTCGGGCTGACGCCGCACAGGACCGACGGCACATAGAACGGCAATGCGATCAGCGCGGCGCCGACCGGATAGTCGGACACGTAATGACCACCGCTCTCACGCAGATAGTAGGGAATCTTTTTCGCGCCGGGGGTCTTCAGCTGATCGAGGTAGAAGTTGCCGTGCTCGAGGATGCTCAGCGGCAGATTTTTCGCGGGCACCGAATCGCCGCCGGAAATCGTGCGGCCATTGGCGAGAAATACGATCAGCGCAAGCGAGAATATTATGAATCTCGGACTTGATCTCAGCGCGCCCCGGATCGAGCCGCGGCGAAAGATCGTTCGCAGCAGCGCGAATCCGAGCGTCGCGACGATCGCGGGCCATAGCTTGTCGGCGTCGAACCGCAGCCCCGCGAAATTTACCGCGTAGCCGCCCGTCACGAGGATCGAGAGCAGGTAAATCCCGGCAATTGCACAGGCCGCGGCCGCGAGCTTTTGAAGCAACCGAAAATTCACGAGGGTCGGATGCACAACCGTATATCACGCGCGCCGCGCGCGCTTAAGGCGATTGACCCGGATTAGCGGCTTGAAAAAAAACGAATCGGCCGCGCCGATGCGAACCGGCTTCAGTATTTGCCTGATGGCGGCGGGATCGTCGAGGGCGACGCGGCCGCCACGGGCGTAGCCTCGCCAAGCGGGGTCGATCGGGGCGCGGGTGTCCCCGGCGCTCCGAGCGGAGCCATCACTTCGTGCCCATACATCATTGCGCCGAGCGGACGTCCGCCCAGGTTCGCAGTCGCCGGCGCAGCACTTTCGACGATTGACTCCGCCACGCCTTCACTTTCGAACGGGCGGCGCACGTCCAGCGGCGCCGGCTCGACGACGTGGCCGATGTAGACGTCCTGGGAATCGACGCGAATCTTGCTGGCCAGAATGACTCCTCGCTCGGCGCGAAGATCGTAAAGTCCCGGCGGCAGATCCGCCGTGAATGAGCCGTCGGGCGTGGTCGGCGCGATATAGATATCGCTGGTGACGCGGTTCTCGTAATGCAGCCAGCGATGCTCTGCCGGTTTGCCGTTGGGGTACGACATCAAACCGCTAACGTTCGCCGCGCCCGCAATCCGCACCCCGGCGGCCAGGCCCGCGGCGACTGCGACCGACAGAGCCAACGGCGCGAAATGAAGCTTGCGGCCCGCCTTGCGATTGGAAATGTTCATCACAACAACTCCATGGCAATGTGTCTTGCGCCGGATGAATTGTAGCCGCTGCCGCTAGGCGCTTTTCTTGACCTTACCGCCGCGGATACATCGCGTGCAGACCAGGATTCGGCGCACGTTGCCGTTAATCTCGGCGCGTACTTCCTGCAGGTTGGGATTCCAGCGCCGTTTGGTCTTGTTGTTGGCGTGGCTGACGTTGTTGCCGACTGACGGCTGCTTCTTGCAGTATGCGCAATGTCTCATGAGTCTTCCGTTCGAACCTGGATAATCCTGCTAGGGTAGCCCGACGTGCGGCCGCGTGAAAGAGGGTGAATAGCTCGCCTTGAGGATCGCCCCGCCGACCGCTTCTCCGGTCAGCACCGCGCCCGCGTCGCATCCGCACTTGAGGCTCATCAGCCACGCGCTGCGCCCCAGTGCGCCCGCGTAGCTGTCGAGCTGAACCTTGAGCCCCTGCGGCGCATCCTTGTCCTCGACGGTCAGGTCCTTCGCGCTGACGATCACTTCGTTGGGGGCCGAGCCGGTCTGCTCGCTGAACAGCTGCTTGATCATCGCGACGAACGCCGCGTGATCGAGCGCGGGCACGTCGCTCCTGATGACGCCGTCGTAAATCGATTCGGCGTGACGATCGGGCACGCCTGCAAGCACCTGTCGAATCGAATCCGCGCGCGCTCTCTCGGCCGACGGCGCCTTCTCGTAGTCGGCCAGCATGACGCGTGCCGCGCCGGCGTTCCCGCCCGCCATCGCTCCGAGCGTGCGTCCCAGCAGCGCATTGGCCGCGCTGCGCCGCAACTGACCCTGCGCATTCGCGATCATCCGCTGAACTTCCGGGTTGTTGACTCCCGCCGTTTTGAAAACCGCCATCGCGTCCTCGCCGTAGCCGCGATCGAGCAGGTTTTTCGCCGTTTCGAGCGGATCGAGCGGGCCGGTGTCGCGGATCGACGCGGTCTGCAGATAGAGCTTGGTCGCCGCGACCAGCTTCGACTCGACGCGCGTCTGCACCGCCTCGTACGCCTGCCATTGATCGCTCGAAATGAGTTTCTTGCCGGTGGCGCGCTCGACGAACAATTGCGCCGGCATCGACAAAATAGCGGCGGCGCCGCCGATCACCGGCTCGCTGTCGGTGAAGGTGAAGCGATGGCGGTCTTCGGCCAGTGTGGAAAGATTGAGCGTCCAGATTTCGTAAGCGCCGGTGAACCGCGCCTCGTTCGAGTCGCGCTGCGTTTGAAACGACTCCGGCGGCAGGCTCACTATCATCACCGCGTCGAGCCGATCGTCAGTCTCGCCTGCGACGAATCGCTTGACGCATGCATCGATCCCGCCCGGCGGCTGAATCGGCACCACCTTCACGTTCGGCAGCGCGCCGACGACGCTGTCGATATCGGCCTCGGTCTGAGGCGAGATCGGTCCAATCACGCCGACCCCGATCTTGATTGGCGCCGGATTCGCACGTGGCGCGGATGCGCCCACAATGATTGCCGCACCGAGCATTATCGCCGTAATTTTTCCCATCAATTGAGCGCTCCAGCGAGTTCGCCGGGCCGAGAGCTTTTCAAAACCCGCCGCGATCTTCAACCCGTGCAATAGCCATTCCCCGGTTTTTGACGCCGGATTGGCGAGTTGCTTGAGTATCCGGTCCGAAAGCTACAATGTCTAGTTAGGTTGCGCCGGATTTTTCTTTGAGCCGGCTCCGGCGCCGCGGACCCCGATGGCCGAGCACATAGTCCACATACTGCCCGAGCAAGTCGCCAGCCAGATTGCGGCGGGCGAAGTTGTCGAGCGGCCGGCCTCGGCGGTCAAGGAACTGATCGAGAACTCGCTCGACGCGGGCGCTCGCTCGGTAAGCGTCGAAATTCTGGGCGGCGGCTCGGCGCTGATCGCGGTCGCCGACGACGGCTCCGGCATGACGCGCGCCGACGCGATCCTTTCGCTCCGGCGTCATGCAACTTCAAAGATTCGAAGCGCCGCCGACTTGAGCGCGATTCGCACGCTCGGGTTTCGCGGCGAGGCGCTCGCCTCGATCGCCAGCGTGTCGCATCTTCGGATGCAAACGCGCCGCGCCGCCGACGAACACGGCGTCGAGGTCGCAGCCGAGGCCGGCAACATCGAGGATACCCGGACGTGCGCGATGGCGGCGGGAACCCGAATCGAAGTCCGCCAGCTCTTCTTCAACACTCCGGCGCGGCTCAAGTTCTTGAAGCGGCTTGCGACCGAGCAGGGCGCCATCGCCGACGCCTTTCAGCGCATCGCGCTTGCCAACCATCACATCGCGTTTCGCCTGGCCGCCGACGGCCGCACGATCTTCGATTTGCCGCGCGCCAACTCGGCGCTCGAGCGATTTCGGCAGGTGTTCGGTCCCAAAATCGCGTCCCGGATGCTTGCGTTCGACCTCGATCGCCCCGGGATTCGCGCGCAAGGACTTGCCGCAACCAGCCAGGAGTCGTTCGCCACCGGCAGGATGATCTTCACCTTCGTCAACGGCCGCTCGGTGCGCGATCGAATGTTGATTCGCGCAATCGAGCAAGCCTACCAGACGCTGATCCCGCGCGGTCGCCATCCGGCGGCGTTGCTGTTCGTCGAAATGCGCCACGAAGATGTTGACGTGAACGTGCATCCGATGAAGACCGAGGTGCGATTTCGCAATGGCGGCGCGGTTTTCGAGGTCGTTTATCGCGCGATCCGCGACCGGTTGGCCGATCAGACGGAAAATCTGCCCGCCGCAACTTTAGTTGACGCGTCGGCGGCGGGCACCGACACGTCGGCATCATCCAGCGATGACGCCGCGCCGGGACCCGTCGCGACGGCGTCGACGGGCGAGGATGCTCGCGCCGGCGATTCGGTTGCGGATCGGCGCGGCGACGCGCCCCTGCGGCTGGTGCCCGATGCGCTCACTGAGAAAGCGATTCAGCGCCCGCTCAGCCTCGCCTACGATCGCGACGCGCGCGGCGGCACCACGGCGGCGACGGCGCATCCCCCGGCGCCAATCCCGATGTATTCGAGACTGCGGGTGATCGGACAAATCTTCGCGGGGTACATCGCGCTCGAGACCGAGGAGGGGTTGCTCCTGATCGATCAGCACGCGGCGCACGAGCGCGTTACCTTCGAGAAGCTGCGCCGCGAACTCCGCGACGGCGGGATTCGCACGCAGGCGATGCTCGCGCCGGTGTCGGTCGAGCTCAGTCCCGCGCGCGCGTCGCAGGTGCATGGCGCGTTAAGCGAGCTTCGCGCGATGGGCTTCGAGGTCGAGCCGTTCGGGCCCACTACGCTGCTGCTCAAGGGTGCGCCGGCGGTGTTCGGGCCCGAAGGCGGCGCGAAACTGCTCACCGATATGATCGAGAGCATGGGCGACGGCGGCTTTCGCGGCGGCGGCGAGGCCGCGTTCGAGAATTGGCTCAAGCAACTCGCCTGTCACGGCTCGGTTCGAGTCGGGCGAGTGCTCGAGATGGCGGAAATCCATTCGCTGCTCGCCGAACTCGATCGCACCGAGTTCAAGACCAACTGCCCGCACGGTCGCCCGGTGCATATTCAGTTCGGACGCGGGCAGATCGAACGAATGTTTCGCCGATGAGCGGTTTGCCGGAAACAACCGCGGCGCGGACGCATCCGGCGCGAATACGAGTCGGCTTTATTGTCGGGCCGACCGCGGCGGGCAAGTCCGCGCTGGCGATGGAAGTGGCGCAGCGCTCGAACTGCGAGATAATCAACGCCGACTCACGGCAGTTTTATCGCGGGATGGATCTCGGCACGGCGAAACCGTCGGCGCAGGACCGCCGCCGCGTGCCGCATCATCTTATAGACGTGCGCAGTCCCGACGAGTCGCTCGACGTGGCGGAGTTCGCGCAAATGGCGCGCGCGGCTATCGAGGAGATCGCGGCGCGGGGGCGAAATCCGCTGGTGGTCGGCGGCAGCGGGCTTTACTTGCGCGTGATCCGCGGAGGGATCTTTCAGGGACCGGCCGCGTCGGCGGAAATTCGGGACCGATTGGCGAAAGTCGCGGCCGAGCACGGCGCCGCGCACCTGCATCAGCAGTTGCGCGAGATCGATCCCGAGGCGGCGAATCGAATCGGCGTCAACGACCTGTACCGAATCGTACGCGCGATCGAAGTCTTTGAATTAACCGGCGAAAACATTTCGGCGCATCAGCGGCGCCATCGCTTCGCCGACGATGGCTACGACACTTTGACGGTGGGCGTTGAAGTCGAGCGGCAAAAGCTCTATGCGGCAATCGCCCGGCGCTTCGATGCGATGGTGGCGGCCGGGCTGGTCAGCGAAGTGCGCGCGCTGATCGAGGCGGGATACTCGCCCCAAAGGCCGCCGCTGAGTACGATTGGGTATAAGCAGATCGCGGCGCATCTGCGCGGCGAGATCGCGCTGGCCGATGCAATCGCGCAGGCCAAGCAGGAATCGCGGCGGTTGGCCAAGCGCCAAATCACATGGTTTCGCCGCGAGCCGGAAATCGTGTGGCTTGACGCGGAGCGCGGCGCTCAGGATGCTTTTGCATGGTTCGAGAAATTTTTTGCGATGAGCAGGCGTGAAGCAGATTGAAAGGCAATTCGAACGGAAATAAGCCGCGCGGCGCGAAAAGTCGCGCGATTGAGATCGCGCCGGTCCAGCCGCCGGGGCCGGAGCCGCCCAGCGCGATCGAGCGCGTGCGCCTGGCGCGCCATCCCAATCGGCCGCAGACGCTCGATTACATCGACCTGCTGATGCGCGACTTTATCGAGATACATGGCGACCGGCGCTTCGCCGACGACGCCGCGATCGTGGCGGGGCTCGCCTATTTCGGACGCCGGGCGGTCGCCGTCGTGGGTCATCAGCGGGGCCGCTCGACCCCCGAGAGAATCAAGCGCAATTTCGGCAAGCCGCTGCCCGAGGGCTATCGCAAGGCGGCGCGCGTTTATGAGCTGGCGGAGCGATTTGGGCTGCCGATAATCACGTTGATCGACACGCAGGGCGGTGAGTCCGGGGTTGGCGCGGAGGAGCGCGGGCAGATCGAGGCGATCGCGCGCAACCTGGAGTTGATGGCGCGGCTGACCGTCCCCATCGTCGCGTGCGTGATAGGCGAGGGGGGTTCGGGAGGCGCGCTGGCGCTCGGAGTGGGCAACGCGGTGCTGATGCAGGAGAACGCGTGCTACTCGGTGATCACGCCGGAAGGATGCGCGGCGATCTTGTGGCGTGCGGGCGGCGAGGAGAATGTTGCGGCGGCGGCCGCGGCGTTGAAGTTGTCGGCGCCAGATTTGCTGGAGCTGGGATTGATCGACGAGATCGTGCCCGAGCCGGCCGGCGGAGCACATACCGCGCCCGCCGAAGCGGCGCATCTGATCGGCGCGGCGCTCGCACGGCATCTGGAGCGGCTGGTCAAGCTGAAGCCGGCCGAGTTGCGCCGGGCGCGCGAGCGAAAGTTTGCCGCGATGGGATCGCGGTATCTGACGCGCGGCAGGGGTGACCCTGCACCGCAGGGCTGAGCCCTGCACCCAAGGTTAAGGCCGCCCGCCGATGGGCGGGCGCGGCATGAAGGAAGAATCACCTGCGCGGTGGGCGGCAGGGGCTGACCCCTGCACCCGGTAACGAATCGAAAAATCCGCGCGGCGCGTCTTTTTCTCTCGGGCGTAACGCTGGCCAGTATTAGAAGTCTGCGCACCCGCACCTCTTCTATCGTGTAGTCGTGAAAAGATGCGCTGCGCAGATTTTCGCGTCTTCTCACTGGGTGCAGGGGTCACCCCTGCCCAAGGAAGTGTGAAACCCACGGTGGGTTTCACATCCCCGGCTCAGTCCTGCCCGCAGAGGGTTGCGTTGATGTCGCATTGGGGTTTGATGCCGCGATCGCGTTGCTGTTGGTCCAGTTCAAAGATCGCTTTATTGGTTTTCGCGCTCGGGTCGCATTCGCATAGCTGACTCGCGCAGCAACTACATTGAGCGGCCGTTTCGGCTTTGACTATTTCCGAAATGTCGCATCCCGCCAGCCCCGAGCATGCGATACTCACCAAGTCCCGATCGTTGCATTCGTCAGTGCATAGCGTCGCGTCGCAGGTGAAACCCGCCTGCGCCCCTTTCGGTTGCAGGCAACTGTGGTACTCCTGGCAGACCTTGGTGCAGTCAACGCCGCTGTCCGGCGGCAGTACCGTGGTGCCGGGGACATACAGGGGGCATCCGAGTCCGCCGGGCGCGTCCGGCAGGCATGTTCCCGGACTGGGAACCGCGGCAGGAGCGGCTGCGCGCGCATCGGCGGCGACGGCGGCGGGCGTGGCCGTTGGCGTCGCGGCGGGAGCATAAGCGGCCGACCATACGAGGTCATCGCCGAGCGTGCATGCCTGGTCGTTCTGGCCGACCTGGTAGGGACCGTTGAAGACCGGGCACGAGCATTTGACGATCCCGGCCTGGTCAGTTTTGAAACATGGCGCCGTCATGCATCCGGCGTACGGCGCATTCGAGCAATTGGTCACGCCCAGTCCGTTCTCGGGGATGCAATCGAAGCTGAAGGTGGAGTAGATGCTCGAACCGGGAATCAAATTTTTCTGATTGACGTTGGCGCATACCGGAGCCGAGTTGAGCGTCGCGCACAGGCTGCCGTCGGCGCCGCATTGAGCAACGGTCTCTTCATATACCGCGTGGTTCAGGATGGCGTTGATATCCACGAAATACACGCCGTACGGAATGTCGAAGCATTGGCAATTGGCGTAGTTGCCGTCGGAGGTCAACGTGCACGATAGGTCTTCGGCTCCGGAGCTCGGTCCCGAGTAATAGCAGAGCGCGAAGGGTCCGCCTCTGCACGGCACGAAATTGCTCGACGCCAGCGTGATGTCGGCGTAGGCGGGACCGAGGCTGGTCGTCCAGTTCGATGGGTCGCTCCAGAACGCGTGCGAATTGGGGACGAAGTGAACGATCCCCGGCGCCGGCTGCGATCCTCCGCTGCCGTTGCAACTCGCCGCCAGTATCATCACGAGTACAAGGAGCAGAGCGGGGAGATGACGCTTCATGCATCAGATGGTTTGCAATCGTCAACTACGAGTCAATGGTTTCGATGGAGTTGTCGCCACCGGAGAAGTGCGATTACATACCGCTCTGAATCAGCAACCAGGACGGAGATGCCCGATGAGCTACGTGTTGGACCCGAGTTACGTCGATCCGGCGTTGGACTCCCGCGCCGCGAATTTCGAAAACCCCACGGGTGGCCGAGGGATGGGTGGCACGGCGCACGGTGGCCGCAAGGGCGCCGCCTTTCGCGTCCTCAAGCCGGGCGAGCGGGTCGTGCTTGCCGATCTGGAGGGGCCGGGAACGCTCCGGCACATCTGGATGGGTTTCCCGCCGGCGCCGCCTGAAGTGCTCCGGGCGTTCACCTTGGAGGTATTCTATGACGGCGCGGCGCTGCCCAGCGTCTCGGTCCCCGTGCTTGACTTCTTCGGCCTTCCGCACGGCCGCCCAGCGGAGCTCTACTCGGCCCTGTTCTCGGTGAACGAGGGACACGGCTTCAATGCGTTCGTGCCGATGCCGTTCCGGCGCGCGGTCCGCGTGGAATTCATCAACGCGTCATCGCAATTCACCGTGCTCTACTACCAGATCGATTTCACGCTCGAGCCCTCCCTTCCCGATCATGCCGGATACCTCCACGCGGCCTTCCGCCGCGAGAACCCGACCGTCCAGCGGCGCGACTTCGTGATTGCCGAGGGCTTGCGCGGGCCCGGCCGTTTCCTCGGCTGTGTCGTCGGTGTCCGGGTCATTGACAATGGAATGTGGTACGGCGAAGGCGAGGTGAAAATATATCGGGACGGCGACCGCGCTTTTCCGACTATCTGCGGGACCGGTCTCGAGGACTATGTTGGCAGCGGCTTCGGGCTCGGCCGCCATCTCGGGCCGTATGGCGGTGCTCCCGTCTATGTCGCTCCCGGCAAAGACGATGTACCCAGGCCAGATCCGAACCCGAACTACGTGGGATTCTACCGCTGGCATCTCGCCGATCCGGTGATGTTCGAGCGCGAGCTGCGGGTGACGATCCAGCAGATCGGAGCCGTCGTGTTCCTCGCCGGCCAGGAGGCGGAGCTTGCCGCCTACGAGGCTAAGCATCCCGTCGCGGGAAGCGGATGGGTCAGGCCGGGATCGGGCGTCCTGGCGTGGGGCATCGTCGAGCGCATCGACGATTACTGTGCGACCGCTTTCGTATATTGCCGCGAGCCTCAACCCGTCGCGCGCCTCGACGTCGTGGCCGCTACCAAAGACATCTCTCGGCTTGCGTTCGAGAAGCCGGACCCGATGGAATCGCTCATCCCTCTGTTTCTGGGCCTCGCGCCGGGGCAGGGGTGACCCCTGCACCCAATGTTAAGGCCGCGCTCCGTTGTCGCGCGCGGGCTCTTCGAACGCGTAGTCGCGAAAAGATGCGCTGCGCAGATTTTCGCGTCTTTTCACTGCGAGTGCAGGGGCTGCAGCCCCTGCCGCCCACCGCGCAGGTGATTCTTTCTTCAGCCCTGCCTGTCGTTGAAAAGGGGCGGGTAGTAGGGTAGCCATTCTGATTCGATGTCGTCACGGATAGCCAGGAAGCCGGCCGCGGCCGGCGCCGCCGCGGAGCCGCCCTCGATAGAGACTCTGCGCGCGCGGATGGACGAGATAAACCTCAAGATCCTGCGGCTGGTGTCTTTGCGCGCAGGCCTCGCGATGGAGATTGGCCGCCTCAAGCATCATCATGGCGAGGTTTATCAGCCGGTGCGCGAGCGCGCGATTATCGAAAAGATGATCGCCGAGAACCAGGGGCCGCTCACCGACGAGCAGGTCAAGCGAATTTATGTCGAGATAATTTCCGCCTGCCGCGCGCTCGAGCACGAGCCGCGAGTCGCCTTCCTCGGCCCCGAGCATACCTACTCGCACGAGGCGGCGCGGATGCGGTTCGGATCGAGCGTCGAGCTGATGCCGATGGAGTCGTTCGCCGCGGTCTTCCAGGCGATCGAGAACGGACGCGCCGATTTCGGCGTGGTGCCGGTGGAGAACTCGACCGAAGGATCGGTGACGCTGACGCTCGATCTGCTGATCGACACTTCGCTGGTGATAATCGGCGAAATCCTGCTGCCGATTCGGCATTCGATAATGTCGCTGAGCGGCGAGGCGGACGAGGTCACGCGGATCGTGTCTCATCAGCAAAGCCTGGCGCAATGCCGCGGCTACCTGAGCGCGAATTTCCCCAATTGCGAGACCGAAGCGGTGGCGTCCAACGCGCTGGCGGCAAAGTACGCCGCGGAGAATCCGTCAATCGCGGCGATCGCGTCGGCGGCGGCGGGCGATGCGTACGGGCTCAAGCCGATCGCGTCGAACGTGCAGGACGTCGCGGCCAACACGACGCGATTCCTCGTGATGGGCACGCGGCCGGTGGAAAAATCAGGGAAAGACAAGACGACGCTGCTGTTCGCGGTTGCCGACCGGGTGGGCACGCTCAACCAGGCGCTCAACCTGTTTGCGCACAACGCGATCAATATATCGAAGATCGAATCGCGTCCGCTGCGGGCGCGACCGTGGGAGTACCTGTTCTTTGTTGACGTTATGGGGCATCGTGACGACCCCAAGCTGGCGCGCGCGCTCAAGGCGCTCGAACGCAAGGCCCTATTCTTGAAGGTCTTAGGATCGTATCCTGAAGGAAGGTCGGCCGCTGCCTGAGCCGGGCAGCCGGAAAAGCGTTTTTACTTTTTCACTTTCCAACCGCCGTTCACCCACTTTGATCAAAGCTCAAGATCTCGTACTCCCATCGGTCGCCGCGCTTGCTCCTTACGAGCCGGGCAAGCCGATCGAGGAGCTGCAACGCGAACTCGGGATCGACGATCCGGTGAAGCTGGCGTCCAACGAGAATCCGCTGGGGCCGTCGCCGCGCGCTATCGAGGCAATCAAGGCTGCCCTGCCGGAGCTCAATCGCTACCCCGACGGCGCCAGCTACGAGTTGCGGCGCAAAATCGGCGAGTATCACAAGCTTGGAGTCGAGCGCGTGTTCGCGGCGTCGGGATCGGTCGAGGTGCTCCACCTGCTCGCCTTTCTTTATCTGCGGCCGGGACTGAACGCGGTTTACTCGGAGCATTCATTCGCCATTTATCCGCTGGCGACCGCCGCCGCCGGCGGGGAGCATCGCGTGGCCAAAACCAGCGACGGTTTCTCGCACGACCTCGAAGCGATGGCGGCGGCGATCGACGCCAACACCCGAATAGTTTTTCTCGGCAATCCGAACAATCCGACCGGCACGATTTACCGGCGCGCCGAATGGAAGCGGTTTTTGGATTCAGTCCCGGAGAACGTGGTGATCGTCGCCGACGAAGCGTACTTCGAATTCGTGCGCGACCCGCATTATCCCGACTCGATGGAGGATCACGACGATCGCCGGCTGATAATCACGCTCAGGACGTTCTCGAAAATTTTCGGGCTGGCGGGAATGCGCGTCGGATACGCGGTGGCGCGGCCCGACCTGATCCAGATGTTGCATAAGGTGCGCCAGCCGTTCAACGTGACCTCGCTCGCGCAGGTGGCGGCGATCGCGGGGATGGACGACCGGGCGCATATCGCCAGAACACTGCAAGTCAACGCCGAGGGGATGGAATACCTCGAAGGCGAGTTCCGCCGGCTCAAGCTGCCATTCGTGCCCAGTCACGCGAATTTTTTCCTCGTCGATGTCGCAGACGGGCGCGCGGTTTACGAGAAGCTGCTGGGCAAGGGCGTGATCGTGCGCGCGATGAATGCTTACGGGTATCCGCGCCACGTGCGCATCAGCGTCGGGCTGCCCGAGGAGAATCGCCGCCTGGTCGCGGCGCTCGGCGAAGTGATGGGCGCGCAATCGTGAACGGCAATCGAAATGCCGACTGGCTCGCGCGCGCGGTCATCGTCGCGATGTTTGCGGTCGCGGCATGGGCGTGGCCGTCGGCGCCGGCGCAGATTCCGATCCACTGGAACATCGCGGGGAATATCGACGGCTACGGGTCGAAATTCACCGGGTTGTTGCTGATGCCGATCGTCGCGCTGGCGGGTTACGCGCTTATCGGGCTGATTGCGGTTATCCGGCCCGAGCAATTCGACGAGCGAGCGAAAAGTGCGCTGTCGTGGTTCAGGCTCGCGTCTGTGATCGTGATGGCGGGAGCGTTCGGCGTGATCGTCGCCGACGCTCGCGGCGCGAATCTCAATATGAATTACGTAATCTTTCCCGTGCTCGCACTTATGATGATCGCGAGCGCCAACCTGCTCGTGCAATTGAGCCGACTCAAATCGACAAAGGCGGCGCCGCCGGGCGACGGAATCCGAATCTGATGGCGCAGCTATTTCGGCAAATGACCGTATGCGGAGTGGGCCTGATCGGCGGCTCGCTTGCGCATATCGCGCGCCGCGCAGGCCTGGTGGGCAAAGTCGTCGGGCTGGGACGCTCGCAGGCGAACCTGGACGTTGCGCTCGAGCGCGGCATGATCGACGTCGCCACCAGGGACCCGGTCGAGGCGGCGCGCGGCGCGGACCTGGTCGTGCTGGCGGTGCCGATACTGACGATGCGATCGACGCTGGAAAAAATGATCGAGCACACGGCGCCGGACGCCGTGGTGACGGACGTCGGGAGCGTGAAGGGATATGTGATCCGCGAACTGGAGCCGCTGATCACGGGAAAGAGATCGATTGTCGCGGCGCATCCTGTGGCCGGCAAGGAAACCACCGGCGCGGCGGCGGCCGACCCCGGGCTGTTTCGCGACCGGCGCGTGATTATCACGCCGTCGGCGAAGAGCACGCCCGCGGCGATCGCCAAAATCGAGCAGCTATGGGACGAGACCGGCGCGTGCGTCGAAATGATGGACGCCCGGACGCACGACGAAATCCTCGCGCGCTCCAGTCATCTGCCGCAGATAGTATCGAGCGTGCTGGCTGCCGCGCTTAAGGGCGAGAAGGTCGGGGACAAGCTCGCGGCGGATTACGGCGCGGGCGGGCTGCGCGATACGACGCGGCTGGCGGCGTCGTCGTGGGAGATGTGGCGCGACATTTTTGTGACCAATCGCGAGGCGATCGCGGCGGCGCTGAAACTCTACGGCCGCACCTTCGCGGAGTTTCAGCGGATGGTCGAGGCCGGCGACATGCAAGGCGCCGAGAAAATTTTCAATCGCGGCAAAGCGATGCGGGAAGCGATCCGATGAATCCGAAGCGGCCAATAGTCGCGATCGACGGACCGGTCGGAGCGGGAAAATCCGTGGTGGCGCGCCGGCTGGCGCGCGAGCTTGGGTTCTCGTACCTGAACACGGGCGCGATGTATCGTGCGGTCGCGATCGCGGCGCGCGCGGCGGGCGTCGCCCCCGATGACCCAAACGTCGAAGCGCGATTGGCGCCGGTGCTGGCCGCGATAAAAATCAAGTTCGATGGCGAGAAGATTATGCTCAACGGTTCCGACGTGAGCGCGTCGGTCGGCGAGCCGGAAATCGGCGACCTGGCGTCGCGCTTCTCGGCGCTGGGCGCGGTGCGCGCGCGGATGCGCGAATTGCAGCGCGCGGCCGGTGCGGACGGCGCAGTGGTGATGGAGGGACGCGATATCGGCACCGCGATTTTTCCCGACGCCGAGTTCAAGTTCTTTCTCGATGCGGACGTGAAGACGCGCGCGCGGCGCAGATTTGAGGAACTCAAGCACAAGGGCGCGCCGATCGCGGAGCATCAAGTGTTCGAACAGCTCGTCGAACGCGACCGCCGTGACCGCGGGCGCGAGCTTGCGCCGCTTAGGCGCGCCGACGATGCGATGGAGATCGATTCAACGAACCTTTCAATCGACGCGGTGGTCGCGGCGATGAAAGCGCAGATTAACGCTCGAATCAACGCCGCCAAGGGCTTGAAACGAGCCTAGCTCGGTTGTAAGGATTGCACAGCCCCGAAGTCCCGGAAGGTCCCACTAAATGGAGAAAGCGTTGCCTGAACAAGTGAGCGGAGGAGAAAATGACTTTGAGTCGTTGATGGAAGAGAGTTTGAAGGCTCCCCGTCCCGGCGATGTGCTGGTTGGAAGAGTGCTTCTGATCACGCGCGACAGCGTCATCATCGACATCAACTACAAGTGCGAAGGGCAGGTCCCTCTCGTCGAATTTCTTGACCATGAAGGGCATCCGACGGTCAAGGAGGGCGACGAGGTTGACGTGTATTTCGAAGGCACCGAGACCGATAACGGCACGGTGATGCTTTCGCACGCGAAGGCCGAGAAGTTCAAAGTCTGGCGCGAACTC
>NZ_JBEKFG010000007.1:0-78786 GCF_050013435.1 Binatus sp. (SeqCode)
GCGGCGCCATCCGCCCCTCGATGCCACTTCGCTGAACCCAATCCTCATGATCACTTCTGTCAGTCACCTCTGCGCAGCAACCTGTGCAGAGCTTCCCTAGCGGTGCCCGCACCAAACTCTATTATCCTGTCGGAATTGCAGTCAGTTCGACCGGGAAAATTTATGTCGCGAACGGCGGGAGCGGGATCGGACCCGACGGTAACGGCTACGTCACCGTTTATGCGGCTGGAAGCAACGGCGATGTTGCACCGGCGGCTGTCATCGGTGGTTCGAATACTGGACTTGATCAGCCTGTTGGCATTGCGTTGGATTCCAGCGGTAAGCTTTTTGTGGCGAACAACGAAACCCAACCACCCTGTTGCGGAAGTGTCACCATTTATCCAGCCGGTAGCAATGGCAACGTTACGCCAAGCGTTACGATCGCAGGCGGCAACACTGGCCTCTACTTCCCTTCGGGTATTGCGCTGGATGCCAGCGGGAACATCTATGTGACAAACGACTGGGGGGATCTCGACGGCATCGGCTTCATCACTGTTTATCCAGCCCGTAGCAAGGGCAACGCCGCACCCAGCGCCACCATAACTGCAGTTAGTGATCCTTGTTCCATTGCACTGGATTCAGCCGGCGACATCTATGTGGCGAGTTATTATCCGCAGGCCTGCAATTCCCACTGCGGAAACATCGTCATCTATCCAGCCGGTAGCAACGGCGACGCCACACCCAGCGCAGTGATCGGCGGTAGCAGCACCGGCCTAGCGGGTCCACAGGGCATCGTGATCAGTCCATAGGAAATTTCCCACCGCCGCCTTCTCGCGCGCCATCATCGCCGAATCGCGCCGCTTTGCCGCCACGCAGAGGATTCTTAATCCCTTGATCCCGTTTATCCCGCGATCACGCGGGGAATCTTGGCTTGGCTTGGCCTGAACCGAGCGCCATTTCGGCCCGGGATCGAGCGACACAAGCGACGTGGCAAATGTCGCATACATTTCGGCCCCAAATCCCACCACCGCGCCCGGCCCGCGCCGTCGGGCCGTCTGTCCGGCCTGAGCGGGGCGTTGGCGGGTGGGTTACTGCCGGCCACGGGGGGCACAGCGAACTTGTTCATTTCTCAAAAGTTAGGGTCCTCGAAAACGTGAGCCCTGCCCTGCAGGGAACTGATGAAGCTCAGGGCATGATGGATGCAGGCCTCGACCGAGTCGGCGGACGAATTCGAAAAGTAATGCGTCACATCTCGCCACACATGCGCTTCTCGCCCATCGATCGGCAGTTTAATAAGCTCCTCGATGCAGGCACGATACTTGTAAGTTGGGCCACGCAGAACGCGCGTTGCGATTACGCGGAACCTCCGCGCGTGCGGCCCCTCCGCTAGCATTCGCTCGGCGGTCCGTTCTGCGACGCGCATTGGCGCCCCGGCGGATCGCACGACCTCGACAATGTTTTCGCCGATTTCGTAAATCTCGGTGAACGACTTGTAGAGATTCGGGTCTATGTTCATTGAAATCGGTGTTCTCCTCCGTACATGTGGACCCCGGCGGTGTTTCGATTCCATGTGGCAGCCTCGTGTCTCCCGCTGCCTCGGCTGAGCATGCGCCACGCCACCGCGCCTGTCTAGGCAGCAGCCGACCACAAATCGCGCCGCTTTCCAACGACGCAGAGGATTACAAATCCTCTGCGGTGCCAACAGGCCGTGAAATTACGGCCTGATCTTTCGGCGCCGCCGGCTTTGCTCGGGATGACGGAAAGAGTCGATGCGCCGCAGAACCCTCACCTACCGGACGCAAGGCGACCGGCCTCCTCTCCCGTGAAGTCTGCACCCTCACCCGCGCCGGAGCGCGGCCTCCCCCGCAACAATAGCGGGCGAGGCGCGTAATAAGTCGCGCGGAACGCCACATCCTAACTGGGGCGAGGCAATTCAGGAAAAAAGATCCGGGATTCTTCCCCTTCGGCTGCTCTCAGGGCTTCGGCTGGTGGAGGCGGAGTTATCCAGAAGCGCTCTAGAATGACACAAAAAGAGGACGCGCTGCGGCGGCGTGCACATTGCTCGGACGCAGAACCCTCACCTACCGGCCGCCAAGCGGCCGGCTTCCTCTCCCGTGAAAATAACGGGCGAGGTAGGAACCGGGATCCTTCGCTTCGCTCAGGATGACACAAAGAAAGTTCTACCAGACCCACGGCCCGGCGCGCGCCCCACTGTGTGCTTGCCTCGTATGTTTGCCAAGGCCATTATACGCGCTTAGCGGAGCCTCTTTTCAGGGAGTCGCGATTCGATTTGATTCATGAGTGAGTTGCTCGAAAAGAAAGAGGATCTAATCCGCTACTTCCAGCAAGGCGGCAAGCCGCGCGCGCGATGGCGGGTCGGCACCGAGTACGAGAAAGTCGTCGTCCGCAGCGCCGACTGCACCGCCATACCCTACTCCGGTCCCGGCGGCGTCGAAGACTTGATCCGCCGGATGGCGGCCAACTACGGCTTCGAGCCCGAAAACGAGCACGGGCACATCATGGCGCTCAAGGGTGAACGCGCGGCGATCACACTGGAGCCGGGCGGTCAGATCGAGTTGTCCGGCGAGCAGTGCGAGACCATCCACTGCGCCTATGCCGAGTTCGCGCTCCACGTGCAACAGATAATCGATATCACCAGCCAGATCGGTGCGACGGTGCTTGGACTGGGGATGCAGCCCTTAAGCCGCATCGACCAGATCGAACTCCTGCCCAAGGCCCGCTACCGCATCATGTACCCGTACATGGCGCGGATGGGGACGCTCGGCCAGCGGATGATGAAGCAGACCGCGGGCGTGCAGGCCAACCTGGACTATAGCGACGAGGCTGACGCGATTCGCAAGCTGCGCGTCAGCATGGGTATCGTGCCGATCCTCTACGCGATTTTCGCCAACTCACCGCTGAGCGACGGCGATCTTAACGGCTATCACAGCTTCCGCGGGCACATCTGGACCGGCACCGACAGCCAACGCAGCGGGGTTCCGGAGTTCGTGTTTCGCGGCGATTGCTCATTCGAGGATTACGCCGAGTACGCGCTCGACGTGCCGATGTACTTCCTGATTCGCAATCATGAGTACATCGATCTCACCCAGCCGCCGGGCCTCACCTTCCGCCAATACCTGTCGCGCGGATACGGCCGCGAGCGCGCCACCGTTGACGACTGGACCAATCATCTGACGACGATTTTTACCGAGGTCCGCCTCAAGCAATACGTCGAGGTGCGCACCGCCGACAGCCAGCCGCCGCAATTCATGCTCGCGCTGCCCGCACTGCTCAAGGGCATGCTTTACAACGACGATTGCCTCGAGGCGGCGTGGGACCTGGTTAAGGGATGGAGCTATCGCGAGCGGCTCGAAATCGCCGACGCCGCGCATAAGAACGGCCTCGACGCGCGGGTCGGAAGAATCAAGCTGCAGGCGCTGGGCTACGAGTTGCTGCAGATCGCGGCCAAAGGACTCGAGCGCCAGCGGGCATTGAACAAAAACGGCCAGGATGAGAGCATCTACCTGTTGCGCCTGATGGACCTGGTCCGGGGCGGTCACAGCCAGGCCAGCCTCGTGATCAGCCGCTGGAAGGGTGAATGGAACTACGACTTTGGCCGTCTAGTCAAAGGATGCGCTTACGAGGCTAAATCGATTCTGTAGATGGAAATCAGGTTCACACAACTCCACGTCACGATTCTGAACTTTGTCCTGGTTGGAGCACTGGCGATCGTCTCGGCCATGTGCGTGCGGGACATCATCGAGCGCAGCGTTTCAAATGAGGCCGCCGCTCCCGCCGCATCGTCGGCCGCGCCGAAGGCCGCAGGCCCGCACGCGCGCGCCTTCTACGACGCAATCGTCAAGCGCGACATCTTCAACGAGGTACCGCAGGAGAGCGGACCCGCGCCGGTGGTGGAAGAGGACCTGCACCTGAAGCTGATCGGCACCTCGCTGCTAAGCAAATCGAAGCCGTACGTGATCGTCGAGGATGATCACAACACCGAGTCGCTCTACCAGATGGGAGAGGACATCCCGGATGCGGGCAAGCTGGTAGCCGTCGAAACCAACCGCGCGATCATCGACCGCGACGGTCATCGCGTCGCCATCGAGATTCCGGCCGCGGAGATTGCCGAAGTGCCTTCTTCCGCTTTGAGCAGCGCGGTTAAGTCGCCCCGGCAAAGGGGCGTTCACCCAGCGATACAGCGCGGACCGCGCGGATTTGGTCGTCCCGGGGCTATTGGTCGTCCCGGGGCCAATGGTCAAACTAAAAATGGCGACGACAACAGCAAAGCCATCAGCAATCTCAAGCTGAAGAAGCTCGGTCCCGGAAAATTCGAGGTCAGCCGCGCCGAAGTTCAGCAGACGATGGAAAATCCTCTCCAGTTCTTCTCGCAGATGCGCGCGATGCCCCATTTCGTCAACGGCAAGACCGACGGCTTCTCGATCTCCCAGGTCGCGCCGGGCTCCGTCTTCGACCAACTCGGCCTGCAAAACGGGGACTTGGTGACCTCGATCGACGGAAAGCCCGTCACCAATCCGATGCAGGCGATGGGCCTGATGCAAGCGATGAAAACCCAGTCGGCGCTCGATCTCACAGTCAATCGCGGCGGAGCGCCAACCGCGGTTCATCTCGACCTGAAATAAGCGATGGAAGTCAGGGCCGCGCAGCGCGGCGAGCGTGACGAGGTGCTCGACCTGCTCGCGCGATGGTACAACGACCGCGAATTTTTCGCCCGCTACAATCATAACGATCCCGGCTTTCGCGACGCCTTGTGCCTGGTCGCGCGCGACCGCGGCCAACTGGTTTCCACCGTCCAGATTTTCGATCGCGCCATAAACCTCGGCGGACAATCGGTTCCGATGGGAGGCATCGGTTCCGTCTTCACCCTCGAGGAGTATCGGCACAAGGGCGTCGCCTCGGCGCTGATGCGCCTGGCGGTCGATACCATGGTGCGCGAGGGCTTCGAAGTATCCTTGCTGTTCGCGGAGCGCTTGAGCTTCTACAACCAGTTCGGATGGCGTGAGATCGAGCGCAAGTTCAGCATCCTGGCGAGCGCCGCTTCACTGAACGCGCCCAATCGTTTCGTCATCGACAGTTTCGAGATTGCTCGCGACCTGGCCGAAGTTGCCGCGATTCATCGCAGCTACAGCGGTCGATTCAATGTCACCGCGGTTCGCGACGACACCGCGTGGCGCGCCAATCTCAAATTCGCCGGCAATCAGCCGCTCCATCCCGGCGAGGGCTCCGAGGAATATTTCGTGGTGTGTCGCAACGGCGGACGGATTGCGGCGTACGCGCGGGTGGCGCGCTTCTACGGCCTCTCGATGGTGATGGAATACGGCTACGTTGCCGGCGCGGGCGGGATGGACGCGATGCTCGCGACGTTCAAGTGCCTCGGCGAGGAGGCATCCGGCGTGCCGGTCACGAGCGCACGCATCGGGGATCATCGGCGCGCCGCCGTGCTCCACAGCGCTTCCACGCCCGCCGCGCCGCCGGTTCTCGTCACGCATACCGCGCACGATCCCACGCTCGAAAAAGCGCTGGACGGCGCGGGCTGCCCCGTCGCGCATCACACCGACAACTTTTACATGTGGCGAATTCTGGCGCCCGACAAACTCGCGCGCCGGTTCGCGATCGCTCCGAAGGCTGCGTCAGCGCGCGCGTTCGAAATCTTCGCCGACTCGCGATCTTTGTTCTGGACCGCCGACCGCTTCTGACCGAAAAATCATCCCGCGGTTCATGGGTGCTCGCTGCGGCGCGAGTTGTTGTCTAGTATTGATTCGTTCATTGGTTCTTTCACTTTTCACGGGGTCGATGTGTTGGGGAGGTGGTGTGATGAAAGTTCTTACTCCATCCGGCGAATCCGTCGCCGGAATTTCCGCTGGCCGAACATTTGGCCGACATTTTAGATTGATCGCCGTGACCGTTGCGCTCGCCGCGTTGGCGTCGTCGCACACTGCCTTTGCCGCGCGCCGTCATCATGCCAGCGCAGCGCCCGCCGAAGACGAAAGCACCAGTGCGTCGAACACCGGCCTGCAAGGTCCTTACACCGAGGCCTGCGTGCTCGAACCCACGACCGGCACTGTCATCTTCGAGGCCAATGATCACACGCCGTGGCCGACCGCATCGCTGGCCAAAATGATGCTGATGCTAATCGCCGCCGAGAAAATCCACGACGGATCGCTCAAGCTCACTGACCAGATCACCACCTCGCGCAAAGCGGCCGAGATGGGCGGTTCGCAAGTCTATCTCAAGGAGGGCGAGACGTTTTCTCTCGACGACATGATGAAGGCCGTGGTCGTGCATTCGGCCAACGACGCGTCGGTGGCAGTCGCGGAATATATCGCGGGCTCGACCGACGCATTTGTAGTGATGATGAACCAGAGAGCTGCCGCGCTCGGGATGAAGGACTCGCACTACTACTCGGTTCACGGCCTGCCGCCCGCGAAGGGACAGTCGGCCGACGTCGCCAGCGCCTACGATCAGGCAATTCTCGCGCGCGAGATGCTCAAATATCCCGACGTGATCCGATGGTCGTCGATAGACACCGCACCGTTTCGCGCCGGAACCTTCGAGCTGCGCAACACCAATCACCTGGTACGGACGTATCCGGGATGCGACGGCCTCAAGACCGGATTCTATGACAAGGCGGGATTCAACGTGGTCGCAACCGCAAAACGCGCCGGCCTGAGGCTGGTCGCGGTGGTGCTCGGCAGCCAGCACAAGTTGACGAATTTCAAGGAAGCGGCCGAGATGCTTTCGCAGGGTTTTCTCAACTACGAGATGCATTCGGTCGCAAAGAAAGGTACGCCGGTCGCGCAATCCGTTGCGGTAACCGACGCCGAAACTGCCAGCATCACGCCGGTCTGGGGCGGCGACGCGGGCGTCTTCGTCAAGCGTGGCGCGGCGAGCAACGCGATCAAGGTCGATTACAATCTGCCGCCGTCGATCGAGGCTCCCGTCAAGGCGGGCCAGCAGATTGGCACGGCTAACGTGACCGCCGGCGGCAAATCGGTGGCTACGATCGCGCTGTTCGCGCCTTCCGCCATCGCCAAGAAAGCCTCGCTAACTAAACGTTTATTAGGGGTATTCTGAGTCCACGTTGCCACGATTTGTTTTCTGTGAAACATGCTCGATTAGGTTGTGCAGCTCGTACGTGCTAGCCTTGGGCGCGTAGTTCTGCTTGATGACCCCCAAAGACAAATTCTACCGCGCCTATATGGACTTCTTCGAGATTGCGGAGCGCAAGCGCCGCTGGAATCTCTTCGACGACGTCCCGTGGGAAAAGCTTTCTCCCCGCGCCAATACCGAGGAACGCGCGATTCGCATCGAGACGTATTGCGCCGAGGAGATGTACTTGCCCGACTACAACGCGGCCGGCGTCAAGATGCTGCGCGGCGTGTTTGGGCTCTCATGGTTTCAGACTGCGTGGAGCTTCGAGGAATCGCGCCATGGACTCGTGTTCCGCGAGTACCTGCTCCGCTCCGGGCTGCGCACCCAGGCGCAATTCGACACGTTCGAGACCGACGTATTCTCGCGCTCGTGGAAACTTCCATTCGCGACGCAGCGCCGGATGAGTTGCTATGGAGCGCTGCAGGAAGCGGCGACCTATCTCGCCTATCGCGCGCAAAAGGATCGCGCGGAACTCGAGAAAGACCGGACGCTCGAGGCGATTTTCTTTCTGGTCAGCCGCGACGAGGCAGCTCACGCCGGGTTCTACCGCGAGATGGTCGCGATCGAGATGGCCGAAGACCGTACCGGCACGCTGGCGGATCTCGCGCACGTGATCGCGAATTTCAAGATGCCGGGTGACGGTCTGATTCCGAATTATCACGAAAACCTCAGAATCGGCGGCGGCGGAATCAGTCCACGCCTGTTCTTCACGCGCGCAATTCTTCCGTTGCTCAAGCAGTTGGGCACCACTCGCGACGAGCTCAAGAGCGCCAGCGCCGCAGCGCTTCCACTGCGGGCTGCGTCTTAGCAGGCGCGATCCAACGCGATATAATTTCATCCGGCAGTATCGCTGCTTGATGCCAATACTGTTGCGATGAACCGGAACCGACTCCTGATTGGCGCCGCGGCCCTGCTGTTCATTTGGATCGGCGGCAACCTCGCGCTTCATTTCGGCCAGAAGCATCACGATCGTCTCGACTACAATATCGACCAGCTTTTTCCGCCCGACAAAGCTACCGTGCCCGGCGAGATCTATGCCTCGACGCTGGCCGCGATCATGGACCATGAGCTGCACACGGGTTTCGGATGGCGTCCCAACGATTTCTTTCTGTGGGGCCCGAAAGTCGCGGCGGACAACAACTCCGATCGCCAACTCGGGATCATCCAGGCCGTTCGCGAAACCACGCGCGTCTTCAAGGATCACCTGACCAAGGTTTCCTCGAATCAGTACGATCCAAATCTTGTGATCGCCGACACTGACTTTCGCAACGATGCCGAGAAGTGGATACTGCCGTCGGCCGAAAGCAAGTACGACGACGGCATCACGCATCTGCGCTCCTACGTCGCCGGCTTGCATACCACGCCGCCGTCGTCGCGCGAGCTCAACACCCGGGCCGTCGAGTTAGTGCGATTGATACAGACGTGGAGCGATCTGCTTGGTGACGCGCACGCGAACCTGTACCGGAGCACAAAGGACGACGGCAGCCCGGTGCATAGCTGGGACTGCGACCATTATTTCTATCACTCGCAGGGTTACGCGCACCTGATGTATCACATGATGCAGGCGCTCGAGCGCGAATACGCGGGGCAGATCAAGGACGACCCGGTCCTGAAGACGCTGTTCGACGATTCGATCGACGCGCTGGGCAAGGCCGCCCTTATGAAACCATTGATTGTCATGAACGGCTCGCCCGACGGACTGTTCGCGAATCATCGGCGCAACCTCGACGCCTACATCAACGAAGCGCGCCAGAAGATGTACTCGATACGCGAAGAGCTGGAACGCTCGCCGCTTTAGCGGAGCCGCTACAGCTCGATGAACGGACAGAGCAGCATCACGCCGCCGCGTATGAGCATTTCGAGCATCGCGGGCGCCCACCGGCTTGGGATGCCCAGTGCGCCGGCTGCTGCGGCAATCGCCCACGGGGTCGAGGCCTCCACGATCCTGGGCCGCAGCTCCAGCCATCTGCGCTCGGCACGATAGGTCACCAGTTGGTGGCGCTGATGCTCGGCGAGGTGCGCGCGATTTCGTGCGATTGCCACCGCGGTTGACAGCCCTCCGATCTCGTCGATCAGTCCACGCTCCTTCGCCGCCAGGCCGCTCCAGATGCGCCCCTTGGCTACCGCTTCAGCCTGCTCTGCCGTGAGCCGCCGGCCTTGCGCGACCTTCGCAGTGAACCCCGAGTACAGATGACCGATGGCTTCGTTGAGCTGTGCGAGTTCGCCGTCGGTCATCGCGCGCGCCATCGACATCGCATCGCTGATGGGCGCGCTTTTTACGAAATCGAAATGGACGCCGAGTTCGCTGAGCAGATTGCCCAGATTGAACTTCGCGTACACGACCCCGATCGAACCGGTGATCGTCGCCGCTTCCGCCACGATCGCGTCGGCCCCCGCGGCAACGTAATAGCCGCCCGAGCCCGCCACATCGCCCATCGAGACCACTACCGGCTTGCCTCGCCCCTGCGCCTCGCGCACGGCCCGCCACACCAGGTCGGAGCCAACTGCGGAGCCGCCGGGAGAATTTACGCGGAACACTATTGCCTTTACTCGTTCGTCGCGCGACGCGCGATCGATTTGCGCGGCCGTCGCGACACCGCTGATAAATTCGCCGGTCGCAGGCGCCTCGCCCGAAATTACTGGCCCGCTGGCGTGCACGAGCGCGATTCGCGCGCGCCGCCCGCGTTCACGGGCAAAGATTGCGTGGCGCCGGTATCGCGCCATGCCGGTGAACACTTTGCACTTGCCCTCGGGATCGAATTCGGCGCGGAGGTCTTCGATATAGCCTTCGCGGTCGATCAGATGGTTCTCGACGGCGAACTTTGTGCTGACGAATCCCGCCGCGATCAGCTCGCGCGCGCGCTGCGCGGTCAGATTCCGGGCCGATGCGATCGCCTCGATCAGGATCTTTTCCCAGTCCGCGACGATCGCCTCCATGCTCTCGCGCACCGCCGGCGACATCGTGTCGCGCCCGAGCATCTCGCCGGCGCCCTTGTACTCTTTCCATTGCAGCGTTTGCGCCTGGATCTTCAGCTTGTCGAGCGCGCCCTTCAGAAAGACGCCACCGGTAGCCACGCCGAGCATCGTGAGCATCGTGTCGGGATTGGCGACGATTTCTCCCGCGCCTGCCGCGACCAGGTATTCGCGCAGCCCCGCGTTGTCGCCTCGCAGCAGCGCGATCACCCGCTTGCCGCCCGCCTGCGCGGCGCGCAGCAGTCGGTGGATCTCGTGTGCGGTGGCCAGACCGCCGCCGAACTGCGCGATCTCGACCACGATCGCACGAACGTCGTCATCGATGGCCGCCGACTCGAGCACGTAGCGTAGATGGTCGAGGCTCTGCGCGCCGCGGCGCATGAGCTGATCGAGAATCGAGCGAGTCACGTCCTCTTCGATCGGACCCGCCAGGCGAACTATCACGACGGCGTCATGGGGAATTTGCGCGGGCCTGACGACGGCAAACCAGAACGCCGCCACCATCGCCACCGCGACTCCAAGGATGGCGATTCCCAGCTTCCAGTCGCCGGCCGCGCATGCAATCGAGCCGCCAGCACTCAAAATCGCGACAATAATTGCGAGTCGAGCCTCGCGGCTTATCCACAACCGTTCAATTCGCGGACTTTTCATCGGTCGCCTTTTTTCATCGCGCCTAATACACTACCGTTTTTGAATGCCCAGGTCTTTCCTCATCGCGATTCTTGCGCTGGCCGCCGCGGGCGTTGCGTCGTGCTCGACTGCGAAAGCGCACAAGCCAGCTACTCCTGCATTTGTCGGCCACTCGACCACCCTGGAGGTCACCAAGGGCATCAAGGTGCTGACCAACGTCGAGATGCCCAATGGATTCGCGCCGATTCCTACCCGTCCTCCCATCTGGCTCGAGAATGGCGAAGAGCTTGGCGTCATCGGGACCCAGGATGGGCACACGATTATGTATGGCCTGGGAGGCGCCGGGTGGCGAGCCGGCCGTATCCTGGCAGCGGAGACGGGGCCGGCCGCGGCCGAGGAGGGAACTATCGCGGACCTCGCCGCGAGTCCCAACGGCCTGACGCTCGCGACCGCGATGGTCGCCCCGAATGGCAATCGAGTCGATGTGATCATTCGCGACCTGATCGCCACCGGCGCGGGCAACGTGATCGCCAGCTTCAATGGCCAGTTCGATTCCATCTCGATCGACTGGGTGAACAACGCGACGATCGCGCTTGCACTGCGCCGCCGCCCTGAACCGCTCGAGTCCGGCGTCACCGGCGAAGCGCTGAAGTCCCAACCAACCGAACCTGCCGGGGAGCCACCGCCCAATCGCGCGGATGGATTACAGCTGATCGTCGTCACTGGCGCCGGTTCCGTCGCACCGGTGAAGTTCTCATGCCCGATGTCGGCGCTCAGTTGGAGCGCGCACGGCGTCTATGCGGTCGGCCAGGGCGACGCGGGCGCTGCGCCGGTCATCATCGATCGGCGCACATCCAGCTGCACCAGATTTCACCTGCCCATGCCTATCCGCGTGCTCGACTGGAACCAGGACGACGAAGGGTCATTCGTGTATGTCGCGCCCGACGCCGCGCGCAGTACGATCAGCGTATTCAAGTACGACATAACGACCGGCGAGGAAAAGTTGCTCGGCATATCGACGGGCGCGGCCTCGTTCACCGGCGGCGGCAACACGATCACGCTGGGCAATCAGAAGCTCACGTACAAGATGGCGAGCGAGCGTCCCGAGGCGCCGGTGCTTGCGCAACTCGCAATTGCGCGACCCGAACAAAGCGAGGTCGATGTGAAACCGCTGGGCTTCGACACTACGGCGGACATGCTCGCGCAGAGCACGCTGGAGTATTCAAAGTCTGCCAATGAAGCCGCGATGCAGATGTATGCGCCGAATCTGCCGGTGCCGTGGCGAAAAATCCTCACCTATTCGCTGAAATACGACAGTGCGTTTCTGATCGCCGAAGGTCCGGCCCGCGGCACCGTCACGATGAGCTGGTCGCTCAAGGGTCGATGGCTGGCGCTTCTCGACGGCGACGCGACGGCGGGCACGGTGATGTCTGTGCTCGTTCCGCCCCGTTAGTTTTTCTAGCTGCCCAACTGCGCGCGATTTCCCCAGTAGTCCGCCGCGGTCCGGAATGCCGCCGCGGCGCGCTCGAAACTCTCGAACACGACCAGGCCTCGCGCGCGCGCAAGCTCCTTGCCCCGCGCCACGATCGCCTCGAGGTGCGCCGGATGCATCACGACCGCAAACGGCTTGGTCGAGCGCCCGGCAAAATCCGCCAGCTTGTCGAGCAGGCCCGTGACCTCATCCTCGTGCGCGGCCCAGCGTGATGCACGCAGCCCCGTCCCAACCTCCAGCACGATTGCGTCGATGACCGGATCGCGTTCGAGGACACTGAGGATGCGATCGAGATTGCCCTGATCATGCCCCGCGCCGATCGTGCCGCCCGCGTCGAGCGGATTGCGGTAGCTGCCGCCGATTATGTTGAAAAACCTCTTCAGTTCCTCGTAGGACGACTCCGACAGCGCGGGAATCTCGAGCCCCGCGGTCGCAAACGTGTCGGTGATTACCACGGATTGCCCGCCGGTCATCGCGACCAGCCCCATGCGCCGGCCGCCGATCCGCTTGGCGCGCGCGAACAGCTCGACCGCGTCCAGCATCGCATCGAGGCTCGCCACTTCGACCGCGCCGCTTTGCCGCACGACGGTGCGCCAGGTCGCCTCGGGAGTCGCGAGCGACCCGGTGTGCGACAACGTCGCCCGCGCGCCCGCCTCGGTCACCCCGCCCTTCCAGATGACCACCGGATGACGCTCGGCTGCGTGCCGGACGCTGTCGAAGAAGCGCCGCCCGTCGCGCACGCCTTCGATATACATCCCGATCACCCGGGTCGCCGGGTCCGCTGCCATCAAGTCGATATAGTCGGCCGCCTCGAGCACCAGCACGTTGCCGATCGACGCCGCCTTGTTGACCTTGATCCCGCGGGTTGGCGCCTGGAGGCAAAAGTTAATCGTGTGCGTGCCGCTTTGCGAGATGAAGCAGACGTCGCCCGCCTCGCCGGCTTTTTGTTCGGGAAAATTGCACAGCCCGGCCCCCGGGCTATACAGCCCCATGCAATTGGGGCCTACCAGCGCGATCTCCGAGCCGATCGCGATTTCGCGCAGCTCGGCTTCCAGCCGGATTCCCAGCTCCTCCGACGTTTCCGAAAATCCCGACGTGAAAAATCCGATCGCGCCGACGTGGTGGGCGACGCAATCCTTCAAAATTCGCGGCGCGATCTGCCGCGGCACGGCGCTGACCGCGTAATCGATTGGCTCCGCAATCTCGGCCAGGCTCTTGCGATTCTCCACGCCCATCGCTTCGATTCCAGGTATCTCGTTGGGATCGATTTGCACCGAGTAGAGCTTGCCCTTGAGATGCGCCATCGCGCGGATCCACATGTACCCGCTCATCCGCTTGTCGCCAATCACGGCAACCACGCGCGGGTTGAACGCGCGCTCGAGATTTTTGAGCCGCGCTGCGCGATGCGGGTCCGGCTGCGACGCCTCGCCCGCCGGCGCCGCCAGCACGATTCGCGCGTCCAGGATCGCCAGCCCGTCCTCATACGCGACGACCGGATTGAGATCCATCTCGGAGATTTCCGGATGCGTCGCCGCGATTCCCGACACCGTCTCGAGAATCGAGACGATCGCGTCGATATCGACGCCGGGCTGGCCGCGCACGCCGCGCAGAATCGCCGCGCCGCGCAGCCGCGCGAGCATCGACGCCGCTTCACGCCCGCCAATCGGCGCAAGCGCAAGCGCCGTATCCTTCATCACTTCGACCAGCACTCCCCCCAGCCCCACCATCACCATCGCGCCGAATCGATCGTCGCGGTACGTCCCTGCCAGCAGCTCCACGCCCGCCTTCGCCATCGGCGCCACCGCAACGCCTTCGAAGCGCGCCTCGCGGGCGCGTGCCGCCAGATTGCCGCGAATTCGCTCGAATGCATCGCGCACCGCAATCTCGCTGTCGAGATTCAGCGCGACACCGCCCACGTCGCTCTTGTGACTCACATCCGGCGACAGCACTTTCAGCGCCACCGGAAATCCAAACCGCGACGCCGCTCGCACCGCGTCATCGGCCGTCAAAGCAGCCTCCGGCACTATCACCGGCAGGCCGAGCGAATGCAGGATTCGCTTGCTCTCGATTTCCGTAAGAACGGTTCGTCCACTGGAACGAGCCGACGATATTAGCGATGAAACGATCGAATCAGTCACGCTTGTCGCGTATAGCAGAGCCGAAGAACTATTTGAACTACCGGGGAGCTGCGGCCGAACGCCGCGATTGCGATCTCGCGCACCGAGACGCCCCCGGGATGCGTCGGCGCTACGGTCGTAGCGCTGGCGCATCCCGGCGCGAAGCTTCTTCAGGCGGCGCCTACATCGTGTTGTTGGGGATCAACCGGGCGGCCGTGAGATCGTACGAGATTTCCTGGAATATCTGGTTCAGGTTACTGGTCGGTCGAGCATTTGAGATGCAGGTGCCGGAGCTTTTCGTCGCAGTGTAGTCGGAGAAGAAGTTCTGCATATATGGGGTTGTACTGCCAGCGTTCAGGGCCATATCCTCCATCGTCTCGCATGGGCTGAGAGAGGGGCATTGCGCTGTCGCCGATGCTTCCGCGCCGTAGGCGACCGAGTATATCGTGGTTCCCCCGTAGGTGACATTGTTTGCGTTGGTTCCCGACGCCATCGCAGCGGCTTGGGCCGCCGTGACCGCCGCAGCGCATTCATCCGTGCTTGTGAAACCCGTCACGCATCCCGCCAGGTTGTCGCCACTTGAGGGGGCCTTCACGGTGCACCCCGCAACTGAGCTTGTGAGGTATGCCGGGCCTTTCGAAGAAGTCCCGCCATCCGAAGCACTCGCCTGACCGTCGCTGAGGATGACAATCACGTTCTTCGTATTCGGCCTTGCGTTCGCGACGAGGTTCGCTTGCGCCGCATAAATTGCCCCCGCATAGTAGGTTGCTTGGCCGCCCGGAGTGCCCATCCCTTTGCCGCAACTTGGCGCTCCGCCAACCGCCTTGACCAGGTCGGAGCTGGTGTTCAGCGTAGTTGCAGTGTCGGAAGCCCGGTAGTCGCTCGAGAACGGAACGATCTGGTACACGGGTCCGTTGTTGTAAGGAGTAATTAAGGGGTTTACCGTCGGGCAAGCGAAATCATTCTGGGCCTGCGTGACCGCTGTCAGCCCTGGGAAGGTAAACAGCGCCACTTCATCGACCGCGTTCGTGACGTTATACGCAGGTTCGGTCCCCGTCTGCGCATACGAAGTCAGGGTTCCGGTCGTCAAACCCTTTACGCTATAGACGTCAACATTGCTGGTTGTGGCCGTGCCGCAGCCGGATGTCGAACCCGGATAGCATGGCGAGAGCGAGTTCAGCAGAACCTGGACGCCAGCCAACGCGCACGAAATTCGTGTGCCACCGCATTGGCTGTCCGAGTCGGTATCACCCATCGACGCCGTCGAGTCCACGATGATTGCCAGGTTGTACGGGCCATTATACCCGCCCTTTGCGCTCGCCGTCGCGCTTGACGAGATATTCCAGGAATTGACGCCTAGCAATTTGGCGAATGTCGTCGGCACTGTGGCGGTCTCCGTCACGGTAACGGCGTTATCGCTCGCCAGAGAGGCGGTGCAAGGCGGCAAAATTAAGGTGCTGGAGCCCGCCAGGCACGTTGGCGTAGCCGTGATCGTAACGTTGGTCAGCGGACTGGCAGTAAGGTTGTTCAAATCCCCAGTTTGACCGCTATAGGTCGTCGCAGCGGCTTTTACGTAGCTTATTGCTTGGGCTTGGGTGTCAGTGGTCGGAACACTGCCCAAGGCCATGCCTGCCGCTAATGCCGCCTCCTGGGTTTGAGAAACGAGCTGTTGATAGGCGTAATAGAGACGCCCGGCGTCGATCACAAGCGCGCCCACTGCGAGAAAGCCGATCGCAAAGAGCAGCAGGAATCCGAACACCCCCTGCCCGCGCTCGCCGCCGCGCAACCCGCGAACCATAGACTTATTGATTCGGATCATAGATTTGTCGTTTGCCTTCATTGGATTTGTACCGCCGTTTGCGCCGTGAGCAGGCAGGTAGACGTAGGATTGAAATTGAACGCCAGAACTTTAAGGTTGCACGGATAAGTAACCGTTACTTCGGCAGTGTTGCCCCCTATTAGTGACGCGGCGCTGCACGTGGTCCCCGTATACGTATTCGTCGGCACAAACGCACCTGACGTATTGATCGTCCCAAACGCAATCGTGTACGTGAGATTCGACGCGACCAGGCCCTTCGCTGAATTTATTATCTGCGTCGTCGCCGTCGCGCACGGGTCTGAGGTTGACCCTCGACTAAACGAAAGCGTCTGCGCACCTTGGTTGGTAGCAAATGTCAGCGTCTCGTAGTTGTTGAAGGCAATCCCGAACACCACCATGCCCACCAGCACGAGCAGCAGTACCGGCACCGCGAGGGCGAACTCAGTCATCGTCTGGCCGTGCTCGCCTAATCTGCGACGGTTAAACCTTTTCATACAGTCCCCCGGCGTTAGCGACGACACGCATCGCCTGTGCCAGCCAAAATCTCTACCCTTCTATGCTCTTTTTGTCGAGCATTACGCCAGATTGGCATGCTTGCTACGTCAATCAGTAGCATTTCCGCTACTTTGTGGCGAACTATGGCGACACGACGAAGGCTCATAATGTGCGCCGGCGACTGCGCTATACATCCCCAGCGCGCGAAATAATTACCGCTTCCAGAACCGTCGCGCGCTCATCCATCGACTGGGTATTGCTCTGTCTGATCAGCCCTCACCCGGTCGGCACTCCTCTAGAGGTTGCTGTCCACGTAGCCCAGCAAAGACCCGATGTCCGAACCCATGGTCTGGTAACCCACGTAAACCACAACCGCGACTGCGGCAAGGATCAACGCGTATTCCGTCATCGTCTGGCCCCGCGCTGACTCATTAGCCTTAACATACAGTTTTCTGATCAGATTCATTTCGTGTCCCTCCCTGCGTTTACTTCGTTGAAACTGTTAACCGCGGAAGTGAATACCGTCAGCGCCCTGCCAAACTTTACTGGTTGTAGCAAAATTACTCATTGTGTTTCAAGCATCTAATGACTCAAATAAGAATCCGGTGTTTATCGCTGTTTGCTTTTGATTGGCTACGTCCCGTTCAGACCCTAATTTCACATTTATAATCAGCTTCAACATTCTTCACCTGCGTCACCCTCTATGTCAAGAGCAATGCTACATCCGCTTGGTCCACTATAACTATCGGAATTGCTCATTAACTCGGCTAAGCCGCCTCGTACCGGACGCAAACTGGCTGGTTAGCATCGTTCAGCTACTAACTACGCGGTGACAAAGGACTCAAAAGAAATGATAGAATAGCTTAGAAATGCGTAAGATAGCTATAGCGAAGAGGGTTTTTACCAAAGAATCTTAAAGCTCTTACGCGGCCGAACCCGAATCCGGCCTGCTAGCCGACCGCTGCAGCCAACGCGTCGCGCAGGCTGAAATTTCCTTCGTACAGCGCCCGTCCCACGACTACGCCCACCACCCCCGCGTCGAATCGCGTCCGAAGCGCGCCAATGTCGTCGAGACTCGCCACGCCGCCCGAGGCGATGACCGGGATGCGCACCGCCCTGGCGAGTTCTTCCATCCGGCCCGCATCGACGCCCACCTGCGCGCCATCGCGCGAGATGTCCGTCACGATCGCCGCCGCGACTCCCGCCGCCGCAAACCGATCCGCCGCCTCGGCTACGGTGAGCTGGCTGGTCTCGACCCATCCTTTGACCGCAAGCCGGCCCTCGCGAATGTCGATTGACCCGAAAATCATCCCCGGGAACTCGCCGCAGGCGCGGCGGACCAGCTCGGGATCGAGGATTGCGGCCGAGCCAATCGAGACCCGGTCGGCGCCGCCCGCGATTGCCGCGCGAACCGCCTCGATTGTGCGCAGTCCGCCGCTCACGTCGATAGCGCATTTCACCGCCGCGCGAATTTTGGCGATCGCTTCGATATTTCGCGGCGCGCCGGCAATCGCGCCATCCAGATCGACGATATGGATTAGCGCCGCCCCCTCCCGCTCGAAGCGACGCGCGGTCTGGCCGGGATCTGCCCCATAAACGGTGGCCCGGTTCATCTCGCCGCGCAGCAGGCGCACGACTTGGCCGTCCTTCAGGTCAATCGCGGGAATAACGGTGAAGCTTTCGAACAAGCCGACTAGCTGAGCGTGCCTTTGGTCGAGAGCACGCCTGACAGGCGCGGCTCGCGCGCCGTTGCATGGTCCATCGCCCGCGCCAACGCCTTGAAGGTTGCCTCGATGATGTGATGCGGGTTGCGGCCGCTAATCAGGTTGAGGTGCAAATTCATCCCGACTTCGTCCGTCAGCGCTTTCATAAAATCATGCACCAGCGCGGTCTGAAAGTTACCGACCCGCTCCTGGCTGATCGGGATGTTGTAGCCCAGGTAGGCGCGCCCGCTGATATCGACAATCGCCGTACACACGGCCTCGTCGAGCGGCACCGTCGCCTCGCCAAAGCGCTTGATTCCCGCGCGATCGCCCAGCGCCTCTCGAAACGCTCTGCCCAGCACCATTCCGACATCTTCAACCGTGTGATGGTCATCTACGTTCAAATCGCCCATGGCCTCGACCTTCAAGTCGAAAAATCCATGGCGCGCGAAACTTTCCAGCATGTGATCGAGGAACGGAACCCCGGTCTTGGCCTCGCCGCGCCCTGCCCCGTCGAGCTTGAGTGCGACCGCCACCGAAGTCTCGCGCGTCTTGCGCTCGACTTCCGCGCTGCGCTTGGCCTCGGCCGGCGCAATTTCCGCGGCTGGCCGCGCGCGGGTCTTAGCTTGATTCCGCATCCCGACTTTTTCCTTGTTCCGCATTTCGATTCCCGCCTTCCCGCTTCACCTTTGCCCCTCAACTTCTAACCGCCGACGCCCGCTTCTTTTTCTTGACACCGGGTGCAGGGGTCAGCCCCTGCCGCAGTTCCATCGCGCGCGCATGCCCCTCGAATCCTTCCATCCGCGCCAGATGCGCAACCACCGGCCCGAGCGCCGCAATCGCGCCTCGCGACGCCTCGATTATACTGGTTCGTTTCAGGAAATCGTATGCACCCAAAGGCGACGCGAACCGCGCCGCACCACCGGTCGGCAACACGTGGTTGGGGCCCGCAAGGTAGTCGCCAAGCGGCGCCGGCGTAAGCGGTCCGAGAAAAACCGCGCCCGCCGCCTTGACCTTCGGGAGCCATCGCGACGGATTGCGCACTTCGAGCTCGAGATGCTCCGGCGCTATCTCGTTGGCAAGCTCGAAGGCCTCATCGAGATCGCGAACTATTACCATGGCGCCCCGTTTGACCAGTGCATTCTCGACCTGGCGGGCGCGCGGCAGACTTTTCAGCGCGACTTCCACCGCCTCCGCGACGCGCTCCGCGATTCGCGCCGACGTCGTCAGCAGCATCGCCGTCTCGTCGCCGGAACCATGCTCTGCCTGCGCGATCAGGTCGGCGGCGATCCATTCGGGACGCGCGCGGTCGTCGGCGATCACCAACACCTCGCTCGGCCCCGCCATCTTGTCGATATCGGCGACGCCATAGACCAGCCGCTTGGCCGCCTGTACGAATGCGTTGCCGGGACCAACGATCTTGTCCACCGGCTTGATGGTGTCGGTCCCGTAGGCGAGCGCCGCGACCGCCTGCGCTCCTCCCACGCGGTAGAATTCGTCCACGCCAGCAATTTCCGCGGCCGCCAGCACCGCCAGCCGCTCGCCCTCGGCCGACGGCGGCGAGACCATCACGATTTCGGCGACGCCGGCGACCTTGGCGGGAATCGCGTTCATCAGCACCGACGACGGATACGCGCCCAGGCCGCCGGGCACGTAAATCCCCACCCGGCGCATCGGTTGCACCATCTGTCCCAGCCGCATCCCGGACTTGTCGCGATAGATGAACGATCGCTCCATCGTGCGGCGATGAAAATCCGCGATTCGCCGCGCCGCCAGCTCCAGCGCCCGGCGATCTTCAACCCCGATTCGATTGATCGCCGCTCGCCGCTGCGCGAGCGTCACCCGGATCGTGGCCGCGGTAAGTTTCACCCCGTCAAATTTGGCCGTCAGATCGATAAGCGCGCGGTCGCCGCGCTTTCGCACGTCGGCAATAATCTTCGATACGACGCGGTCGATACCGGCGCCGTCGGCGCCGCGGCGCGCGAGTATGGCGCCCAGAAATTTTCTGAACTCAGGAGTCTGAGACTTAAGAATCCGGGGCCTCATGCGGCTTCAACCCTCTGAACTGACCTGGCGAATTATTCTTGAGCGCGCTCGATTCGCGCGCCGAGATGCGTAAGCTTGGCGTCGAGCGCCTCGTAGCCGCGGTCTAGATGATAGATGCGGCTGAGCTCGGTCGTGTTTTCCGCGGCAAGGCCCGCGATTATCAATCCCATGCTGGCGCGCAGATCGGTCGCCATCACCGGCGCGCCGCTCAGCTTCGACGGCCCGCGCACCACGGCGGTGGGACCTTTCATCACGATGTCGGCGCCCATCCGCGCCAGTTCCTGGGCATGCATGAATCGATTTTCGAAAATCGTCTCCGTGATGACGGAGGTGCCTTCGGCCTGCGTCAGCATCGCCATCATCTGGGCCTGGAGATCGGTCGGAAACCCCGGGTACGGCAGCGTGCGCAGCTCGACCGACTTGAGCTTACCGCCGCGCGCGACGCGGATCCCGTTGCCGTTGGCTTCCACCACGACGCCCGCCTCGCGCAGCTTGGTCGCGACCGCCTCCAGATGCTCGGCCGGGGCGTTTGCAATCGTAACGTCGCCGCCGGTGATCGCCGCCGCCGCCATCATCGAGCCCGCCTCGATTCGATCGCAGATTATTTCGTGCTCGGCGCCATGCAGCCGCTCGACGCCCTCGATTTCCAACACGTGCGTTCCGGCGCCGCTGATTTTCGCGCCCATCTTGACCAGCACTCGCGCCAAGTCCTGAACCTCGGGTTCGCGCGCGGCGTTTTCGATCACCGTGCGGCCACCGGCCGTGACCGCCGCCATTAAAATGTTCTCGGTTGCGCCGACCGAGGGAAAATCCAGCCAGATCCGGCCGCCCGTCAGTTTCTCGGCGTGCGCCTCGACGTAACCGTGGCGAAACTGGATCTTGCTGCCGAGTGCGCGAATCCCCGCGATGTGCAAATTCACCGGCCGCGCGCCGATCGCGCATCCGCCCGGAGTCGACACGCGCGCCCGTCCGGTGCGCGCCAGCAACGGGCCAAGCACGACGAACGACGCGCGCATCGTCTTGACCAGTTCGTACGACGCCTCGTGCGAAGTGACTTTGGCGGCGCAAAGCTCGACGCGATGCGCGTCGGTCCAGCGCGCCGCAACGCCCAGCTGGATTAGCAGCGCCATCGCGGTTTCCACATCGCGAAGCCGCGGAACGTTGCTGAGATAAAGCGGTTCCGGCGTCAGGATCGACGCCATCATGATCGGCAGCGCGGCGTTCTTGCTGCCGCTGAGCATGACGGTGCCGCGCAGCGGAGCACCTCCATGGATTATCATTTTTTCCATCGCCAACTACGCCCGGCTGCTTCGCGCGCGCACAACGCGCGGATGCCCCGTGAGATCGTTTATCACAGAGACGACTTGTAAGCCCGCTTCCTCGACCAGCTTCGCCACTGCCGCCGCCTGCCCCGCCGCCACTTCCACGATCAGCTCGCCATCGCTCGCAAGATGGCGCGGCGCGCCCGCTGCAATTCGGCGAAAGATGTCGAGCCCTCCCGCTCCCGCGCTAAGCGCAACGCGCGGCTCGAAGCCGCGCACCTCGGGCTCCAGCGCGGCGATCTCCGCGTCATCCAGGTAGGGCGGATTGGAGACTATCACGTCGAACGATCCAAGCGCCGGTCCTCCGTCCAGAATTTCGAAACAATCGGCGCGCCGGATCGTCGCACGATCCTCGACCTTATGACGGCGGGCGTTGCGCGACGCCACCGCAATCGCGTCCGCGGAAATGTCCACCGCAGTCACGCGCGCGCGCGGTGCGTTAACCGCAATTGCGATCGCAATCGCGCCCGAGCCGGTGCCGATGTCGAGTACGCGCGCGTCCGGCGCCCCGGCGATAAACTTAAGCGCCGCGTCAACGACGATCTCGCTCTCCGGCCGCGGAATCAGGACGGCAGGACTGACTTCGAAATCGAGCGAGTAGAATTCCTTGTGCCCCAGGAGGTACGCGATCGGCTCGCGCTTTTCGCGCCGCGCGATCATCGTCTCGAAGTTATCCAGTGTCGCGGGTGACAGCTCGTTTGAACCGGTGACAGCCGCCTCGCGCGTGACTCCTGCCGCCGCGGCCATCAGGAGTTGCGCGTCGAGCCGCGCCGATTCGATCCCGCAGGCGGCGAGCCTGCGCGCCGCTTCATCGATCTTCAGCCACATGGCCGACCTGCGGGTGTCGCTACACACCGGCCTATGCGCTGAGCGACTGCTCGCGATCGTAAGCCGCCAGCGCGTCGATGATCGGATCGATTTCGCCGTCGAGAAAATTGTCGAGCTGATGAATCGTCACGTTGACGCGATGGTCGGTCACCCGCGATTGCGGAAAATTGTAGGTGCGGATCCGCTCGGAACGGTCGCCCGTCCCCACCATCGAACGCCGCGTCTGCGCGATCTTCGCCTGCTGTTCCGACTGTGCCGCCTCGAGCAACCGAGCCCGCAGAATCTTCAGCGCCTTCGCTTTGTTCTTGTGCTGGGATTTTTCGTCGCGCTGGATTATCACCATGCCGCTCGGGATATGCGTGATACGCACCGCCGAATCTGTTGTGTTGACACTCTGGCCGCCCGGTCCCGACGCGCGCATCACGTCGATTCGCAGGTCCTTCGCTTCGTTGATATTGACCTCGACCTCGTCCGCCTCGGGCATCACCGCCACCGTGACCGCGGAGGTGTGGATGCGGCCCGAGCCTTCGGTTTCAGGTACGCGCTGCACGCGATGCACCCCGCCTTCGTACTTGAGCCGCGAGTATGCGCCGCGTCCGCTGACCAGCGCGATCACTTCCTTGATTCCGCCCAGCCCGGTGTCGCTCAAGCTCAGCGCCTCGATCTTGAATCCGTGGCGCTCGGCGTAGCGCGTGTACATCCGATACAGGTCCCCGGCAAACAATGAAGCCTCTTCGCCGCCGGTCCCGGCGCGGATTTCGAGGATCACGTTTTTTTCGTCGTTGGGATCGCGCGGGGTGAGCAGCTCCTTGAGCTTCTCTTCGAGAGCGGCAAGATTTTTCTGCAATGCCGGCAGCTCGGCCTTGGCAAGCTCGCGCAAGTCGGCATCGTCGCCGTCGAGGATCGACTTGTGGCCCGCGATCTCGTCGGCGACGCGGATATATTCGCGGGCACAATGCGCCGCCTCGGAAAGCTGCGAGCGCTCTTTGGCGATCCTGGCGTATTCGCGCTGATTGCCGAGCGTGGCCGGATCGCTGAGCTTGCGCTCGAGTTCCGCCACCCGTTCTTCTATTGCGCTTGCCTTATCCAGCATCGCCGTTCACGCTCCGAACCGGAAAAACGAAAAACCAGAATTGCCTTGAAACAAAAACGGCGCGGCCGAGGCGGCCGTGCCGATGGATTCTCCCCCGCACACCCGGGTGCGTAGCGCACCGCAGGCGGCGGGAGTTGCTATGCTACTTCTCGGCGGCGGCTGCCGCCGTCTTTTCGGCCGGCTTCTTGATGCCGTACTTGCGATTAAAGCGCTCGACGCGCCCCGCGGTATCGACCAGGCGCTGCGTGCCGGTGTAAAAGGGATGACACTTCGAGCATACCTCGACGTGCAGCTCCTTGAGCGTCGAGCGCGTTTCGAAGGTGTTGCCGCACGCACAGGCTACCGTGCAGCGGCGGTAATCAGGATGGATTCCAGCTTTCATTTTTACGTCTCGAACCGTTTTCCTTGTTGTGTAACAGGATACCATCGGAAGGTATCGCATACAATTCGCCGCTCGCGGCCGCCTTTTCGGGCTTTTCGGCTCACATTTGCCGTCGCTGCCGCGACCGCGGTAATTCTAATCACAATCCGGCCGATTGCCACATTCGCCGCGCCGGGCGCCACGGCTGCGCCGCCTCGAATCTCCACCGCCGCGAAACCCCAGCGAGCGCACACGGCGGGCTTCGCACCCGACAATCGAACCCTTTTCGCGCCGATCGCCTATCTCGCGCCGCCCGGCCCCGCACGCGCGTCGCGTGCGATCACAATCCTGAACCGGCAGCTCGATTTCCAGCGCAAGATCTCGTTCCATCCCAAGCTTGCCCCCGCCCTCCAGGACGTCGTCGATCTGCTTCCGCCGCGCCAATCGACAATGATCCGCGCCGCCGCACTCTACTCGAAACCGGGAGTCCCGTGGCGCGCCGAGCCCGACGGCACCCATCAGATTTGCGTCACCGGGCGCCCCAGCGACGGCGACTATCTGTACCGGCTAGCCCCCGAATCGCGCAGCCCCGAGGAGCCGGCGCGATTTTCGGGTGTGTTCGGCCTCAAGCCTGCCGCCGATTCCACTCCCACCAGCATTTCGAGTGTGACCGGCACGCTCGGCGGCGAGTTGATGCTCGATACCTACGGCATCGGCGCACTGGTCGACGCATCCGCCGATGCGCTCCGCGAGGTTCACGGCGATCTGAGACCGCCTTGGGATTCCTCGCCCGGCGCGTTCAACCACCATGACCGGGCCGCGCTCGAAAAATTCCACCGCCAGATGCCGCATCTCGCGGCAAAGTTCGACCACTATTTAAAATTCAACAACCTGCTCGACGAGTTCAATTCAACCGCGGGCCCCGTCGTGCTTTTCAACGTCGATGCCGAAGTTCGCCAGGACGCGCTCAAAAAATATCCGCTGCTGTATGATTTCTACCGCAAGGTCGTGCCTGCGGTGACGGCGAAATCCGCGATTGTGGATTCGCACGGAAATTTCTGGATGCGCGAGGCCTTCGACCACGGCCACATCCACTTCACCATGATGATTCGGGACGGCCTGCTGACACCGTTCAACGCGGCGATGCAACCCGCCGGCGAAGGTCTCGCGCTCAATGAACTCGCGCGCGGCAGTTACCGCACTCTCGCGTCGGCGCAGGTGACCAGCCTTGCGATGAATTTCGGCCTGGCCAACCTTGGATTTGCCACCGACTACCGCCGCGACTCAGGCTCCGTGACGTTTGCCACCCGGATGGACGCGGTCCCGCAATTGATCGCGCCGCCCGGCGTGCATGAGGTGATGGACTTGATTGCCGGCGACTTTCTGCGCGGGCTGGCTACCGGAAATGGCGGCATGAAGGTAAAGCTCAGCTCGCGGCTGCTCCCCAACGGGATTTACGATTTCTCAAGCGTCACCACGGCGCAGTTGAATTACTCGCCCACGCTCGAGTTGCTGGCGCGAATCGGCGATGCGATCGCGAATAAACACAACGACCAGGTTCGCGCCGAGGAACGCGCATTCGGCGAGGAACTGTTCGACGCTTTCGTTGCCGACTACAATGATGCGCGTCCGGCAATTGTCGCCCTGGATTTGGATAAGGACAGCCAACCGGAAAAATCCAAATGAGCCGCGCTCAACGCAAACGGTTTTTCACAGCCATGCTCTTCGCCACCGCGATCCTCAGCGCGGGATGCGCCGCCGACCAGCCCCCGCCCGCCGGCGTTGACGCCGGCCCGCAACCGAAGTTGTTGAGCGATTTGTCGGCCGTCTCCGACGCCCCCATCGATCCGCTTCGCGCCAACGCGGCTCCGGCGCCCGGCGAGGGATTGTTGCGCAACGAAGCCGGTGTTTCGCCCGGCCCCCGCACCTTTGAGACCGAGCCCGGCATCTCGCGCCCGATCGGTAACGAAAGAACCCCAGGCACGGCGCGTCTGCTGAATGACAAGGCCGCCAAGTTCGGGGATTTTTCCGCAGCGATACTCGATCGCGTCTATGCCCAACTCCGTATCGCCGAGAAAACCGAGGAAATTTCGCAAACCAATCTGCCCACCGGAATCAAGGCCGTCGTCATCACGGCAATCCTTGATAAAAGCGGCAAGCTCACCGAACTTATCCTCGAACAACACTGCGGCAAGGCGAGAATCGATCAGATGATGATCGACGCCTGCAAAAAGGGCCTCTGGTACGAAAATCCTCCCGCCGCCGCGCTCTCCGGCGACGGCAACTACAAACTGACTCTCCGCTTGAAGCTCGAGAACTTCGCCTCGCTGGACGACCGTCATTGGAGCTTCATCACCGATCTCGCACTCGGCATCGACTAGCCGCGCCCCCGATGCCATCCGGGCAGCAGCCATCGCCCGCTTCTGCTAGAATCGCCGCCGTGGATTCGCTCGACGAATATATCCCGCGGCCGGGCCTCGCCGTCCCGATCGTCACGATTCTCGACGCCCGCGGCCGCATCCTCGAAGACCAGCAGCGCGCTGTCGTTCGCTACGCGCTCCAGGACGGCGCCGGCGCCGACATAATCTTTGCCGCAGGGACCACCGGCGAATGGGATCGCATCGACAATCCGCGCCGCCAGGCGGTCGCGCGAATCGCCGTCGAAGAATGCCGCCGTGCGCGCGCGTCGGCCGCCAAGAAGATCGAAGCATGGGCCGGCATCACCGCGCATACGCGAAGCGACACGCTCGACAATCTCAGCCACGCGCTTCACGCCGGCGCCGACGCGGTGGTAGTCGCGCCGCTCTCGATCAAGGACGTCGAGCATCCCGCGGAATTCGTCGAGCGCGACATCGGCGCGGTGTTCGACCGCGCGGGCCGGATGCTTCCGCTGTTCCTCTACGACAACGCCGGCATCGCCGCGCCCGGCAAATCGCCCCATTTGCACACCCGCGACGTCAAGGCGATGAGCCGGCTGCCGTACGTGCGCGGAATAAAAGTTACCGCCAGCAAGACCGTCATCGGCAACTACACTCGCGCCGCGTCGCACTTCAAGGCGGGTCACGAATTCGCGATCTACGCCGGCAACCCATACCTCATCTTCGATTTGTTCGCCCCGCCCGAAGGCGTGGGCGATCGCATGCGCCACTACTGGAACCGATACCTGACTCAGCGCACCCGTCCCTACGGCGTCGTCGCCGGCGCGGCCAATGCGATGCCGCGCGAATGGCAGCGCGCGTGGCAGGTCTGCCGCTCGGGCGACGTCGAATTGATGCGCTTGTATTCTGACGTGCTGGACGAATTTCGCATCGCATGCACTTTTAAGCGCGACGCCAAGGCCTGGCGCCCGACGATCGCATCGCTTAAGGCTTCGCTAAAGGAAATCGGCGTCATCGAGAGCGACGCGGTCGGCGCGGGAACGCCGCCGCTGAGCGACAGCGAGCGCCGCGAATTCTCCGCACGCTTCGCCGCAATCCGCGCGCGCGCCGCCGAGATGCTGGAACGCGGGTGGGTCAGCGAATACGATTCGGGGAATCGCGCCGGCGCAAAGAAAATCGGTTGAGAGCAATGGCTGAAGAAAAACTCGATGTCGTCGGATGCGGGAGCATGGTCGTTGACCTGTTCTATCGCACCCCGCGGATAATCCGCGCCGACGAAAAAATCCTGCTCCGCGCGCATACCGCCAGCGCCGCCATCGAACGCACGCAGGTCGGCGGCCTCGTGCTCAACCATCTCGGATGGGGCCGAATCCTGGGCCTCAAAACCGGCATCTTCGGCAAGATGGGCGACGACCGCAACGGCGAGTTTCTCCGCGACGGGATGGATCGCCTCGGCATTCGCCATCACCTGACCTTCGACGGCACCGCCAGCGCCTTCGCGACCATCTTCGTGGACGCCAACGGCGATCGCGCTATCTACATGGCGCGCGGCGCGACCGGCGAGCTCACCCCCGCCGAGGTCCGCAGCCGCCACGGCGCATTCATCCGCCGCGCCAATCTTGTTTCGACCGAGATTTCGCAGCTCCCAATTCGCACCGTGCTCGCAATCCTGCTCTTCGCGCGAACCCATTCGATTCCCACCGTGCTCGACGTCGACGTGCCGCCCTCCGACGCCATCGGAACGCTCGGCACGCGCGCCGAACTCGAACGCGCGTTGAAACTCGCGACTTATCTCAAGCCCGCCAAAGCCGCCGCACGTGAAATCGTCGCGGGCAACGGCCGCGATCCGTTGAAGATGGCCGAAGCAATTCGCGCCCGCTACGGAAATCGCGCGGTCATAATCACCGAGGGCGACAAAGGATGCTCGATCGCCGCGCGCGACACCTCGGTTCGCGTGGCCGCCTTCAAGGTCAAGCAGATCGATTCAACTGGCGCCGGCGACGCGTTCCTCGCCGGCGTCTTCGCCGGCCTTCGGCTCGGGATGCCGTGGGACAGGATCGGGCGGCTCGCCAATGCCGCCGGAGCGGTCGCGGTCACGCGCCTCGGCGCGTTTCCGGCTGGATTCGACGTGCGCGAGGAAGTTCTCGACTTGTATGGCGAGGCGATCGCGCTCCCCACGCCGCGCCTCGATAGCGAGCCGCGCAAGGCGGCTGTCGGCGACTCGACCAGCGAAAGCGAAGTGGCGAAATTTTTCGACCTCGCCCTGGCGGAACTTGCCGCGATGCGCGGTGGATTGAACATCGCCGCCATCTCGCGCACCGTCGAGATAATTCGCACCGCGCTCGGCCGCGGCGGCCGCGTCCACGTCACCGGCGTCGGCAAGCCCGAGCACGTCGCACGCTACGCGGCCAGCCTGTTCTGCTCGGTCGGCACGCCCACCACGTTCCTGCACGCGACCGAGACCCTGCACGGCAGCCTCGGACAGGTGCATCCGCGCGACATCGTCATCGCGATTTCAAACAGCGGCAACACCGACGAATTGCTCTCCACCGCCACCGCCATTCACGAACAGGGCACGCAGTTGATCGCGATCACCGGCAACAAGGATTCCGCCCTCGCCCAACTCGCCGACCTCGTCATCCACGTCCCCGTCCCCAACGAAGGCGGCGGGCTGGGACTCGCGCCGCGCATCAGCGTGCTCGGCGAAGTCTTTGTGCTCGCAGGCTTGTCGGTCGCACTGGAACTCGCCCACGGCCTGACCGTCGAGGAATACTCGCGATGGCATCGCGCGGGCGCAATCGGCGAAGCCGCCCGCCGCCTGGCCGAGACGCGCACTTCCCGCCGCCGCGCCTAAGCAGGGCCGATCTCGGATACCAAAACCTGCTCGCGACCTTCTCGTGTCATTCTAGAGCGGAGTCTGCGAAGCGAAGAATCCCGGATCCGGGTTCCTTCGCTGCGCTCAGGATGACACAAAAAAAGTTCTAACAGGGCGAAGCCCGCATCTTCTCTTCTCTTATCACCGGGTGCAGGGGTCACCCCTGCCGCGCGACAACGGAGCGCGGCCTTAACGGTGGGTGCAGGGGTCAGCCCCTGCCAGGGGTCAGCCCTGCCCCTGCGTCATCTCCCCTGGAACTTCGGCGAGCGCTTTTGCTGAAAGGCCGCGATGCCTTCCTTGTAGTCGGCGGTGCGTGCTGCCGCGCCCTGCGCCTGAGCCTCGCATTTCAGCACCGCGAACAGGCCCATCGCCTCTTCGTCGATCCTGCGGATCAGATGCTTCGATTGCATGAACGCCGCGGTCGGACCAAGCGCCACCTGCGCCGCAACTTTCCGGGTCTCCGCGACGAGCGAATCCTTCGCGATACTGCGGTTGACCAGTCCGAGATGAGCCGCTTCGGCGCCCGATAGCAATCTTCCCGTGTAGATGAGTTCGAGTGCGCGATGGGTTCCCAGGCGCGAGACGAAGAACGAATGGCCGCCCGAGTCCAGCACTGCGCCGATACGCGCCAGCGGCGAGCCGATTTGCGCGTCGTCGGCGACATAGACCACGTCGCATGCGAGCGCCAGCCCCAGCCCAACTCCCACGCACGCGCCGTGAACCGCGGCAAAGGTAGGGGCCGGGAAGGCGACGATTCGCTTGATCAGTGGATTAACCGTGTTCTCGATTATCGCTTCGGCATCTTCGATACCCGGGTCGGCATCCGCCAGGTCCCGTCCCACCGAGAACGCCGGCCCTTCGCCGCGGATCATCATCGCCCGCACGCCGTGCGACGCCGCGCGCTCGATGCATGCGTTGAGTTCCGACGCCATCGCGTCGTTGAACGCGTTGCGCTTGTCGGGCCGGTTGAGAACAATCTCCGCAAGACCGCTCTCGACCGACAAATCGACGCTCATATTCGCCGTCGGCTGACAAGCATCACAATCAGGATGATCAAAATAACTCCGCCGATCCCGATTCCACCTGCGGGTCCGTAGGCGTAATAACCGCCGCCACCGCCAAACAGCAACAACAGGATTAGTATCAGCAGCAATGGTGACATGGGGGGCCTCCTCGCGGGGCTGGCGGTCGCCGCCGTCAACCCCTTCAATATCAAGTTCGGGAATCGCGGGAAACCGGATGCCCCATCGCTCGCCCGTCGAAGCCACGCCGCCCGCGGAGAGCGTTTTCCAGCGACCCGCTGCGGGCTATGATATTACCAACCTGGATGCATTTGCCGGGGGCGGCGTGAATTCACCTCTAGCTCTACTCAAAAGCGACTCTCTGAACCGGCGCGAACTGACGTTCAAGGCGCTTGCCGGCCTGGTTGGCGGCGCGATCGGATGGCTCCCGGTCGAGCTGGCCTCGCACAATTCTCATCTCGGCCAGGTGCAGACCACCGGCGAGATGCTCGCGTACTACATCTCGGCGGCGTTTGCTGCCGGCGCGATCGGCGCGTTCATCACGGCCGTGGATACATCCGACGTTCGCCTGACGCCGGAGTCCAAGCGCCGTTTCATTCGCGGCTTCGCGATATGCGCGCTGCTCTCGCTGGTCTCCACTTACTTCGGAAATTACGTGTTCAACCTGGTTCTCGTGGCAGGCGGCGTCGGCTTCAGCCCAAATGGCGAGCTGGTTTCGGGCTCGATCGTAACTCTCGTCATCGCCAGACTCCTGGGATGGGCAATCGACGGAGCGCTGGTGGGCGCCGGCGTTGGACTGGCGACGCTCACGATGGAAAACGTTCCCAAGGGAGCGCTGGGCGGACTGGTGGGCGGAGCAGTCGGTGGAATCGGCTTCGATTTGATCGGCGCGATCGCCGGCGGCGGGCTGGCATCGCGGTTCTTTGGCGAAGCGGTCACCGGCCTTGCGATCGGACTGTTCATCGGGCTCGTGCAAGAGCTGACCAAGGCAGCGTGGGTCACGGTCGAGCACGGCCGGCTGCGCGGACGCCAGTACCGGATTGAAGGCGCGCGCGCGTCGATCGGCCGCGCTGAGGAAAATCCGGTCGGCCTGTTCGGCGACCCAGTCGTGCAGATGCGGCACGCCGTAATCGAACGGCGCGGCGCCGACTACGTGATCAGAAATCTCGCAGTCCAGGACGGCACCTTCGTCAATGGCAAGCGAATCGAAAGCGTTGACCTGCGCGACGGCGATCGAATCGGCATTGGCAGCTACGAAATGGTGTTCCATCTGCGCGGCACGTCGGCGCCGGCCCGCCAGCAGCCGTCGCTCACCGTCGACACGGTGAATCCCGCGCACGTCGCTACGCGCCTGGCCGGAGCAAACGCGAAGCTCGAGGGACCAAGCCTGATCGACGCGTCGGGGCAGCCCTACCCCGTCCGCTCCGGCACGGTTACCCGCATCGGGCGCGCGCTCGACAATGACATCGTAGCCGGCCATTCCTCGGTCTCACGCCATCACGCGAGTATCGAAAATTCCGACGGCGTGTTCGCGGTGAGAGACCTCAACAGCCAGAACGGAACGTTCGTCGGCAACCGGCGCGTGACCGAGCCAACCCGCGTGAGCGACGGCGACACCGTACGGTTCGGCGACGCGCAGTTTACCTTCCGTGGCTGAAGCGGAGTTCGAGAAGCCGAGGTTTTGCTCGCGATGCGGTCAGCCGATCGTCGTCGCCGACGCGAGTTTCTGCAAATCGTGTGGTGCGCCGGTCACTCGTTTCCCGCTGCTGCGACGGGATCGCGGGTACAGCCCGATGCTGGCGCTCGTGCTAAGCATCGTTCCGGGCGTCGGCCAGATTTATCGGGGCAAGCCGTTGCGGGGGATCTTGTGGTTTTTTGGCGTATCGTTGGCGTACGGTGCGGGACCGCCGCTCGGCATCCTGATTCATCTCATATGCGCCGCCAATGCGGCCTTCTCCGATGCGCTTCGCGAAGGCATGCCGGTGCGATAAACATGGAGTCCCACCGGGGCGCCACAAGCTTGAAGCGATGCTTAGATTCCGATTGAACGCATGATTGCGCCCAACACCATCGTCGGCGGCCGGTACCGCGTGATGAAGCCGCTGGGCGGGGGCGGGATGAAACTCGTCTATCTCGCCGAGGACTTGCGGCTTGCGGCGCGGCCGTGTGCGCTGGCCGAGATGGTCGATAGTTTCACCAGCCCGGACACGCAGAAACAGGCGGTGGCGGCTTTTCAGCGCGAGGCCGACATGCTCGCGCAACTCAGCAACGAACATATCCCGCGCGTGTTCGATCGCTTCAGCGACCAGAACCATCACTATCTCGTCATGGAGTTCATCGACGGGATCACGCTGGAACAGAAACTCAAAGACGCCGGCGGCAAGCTTCCCGAGGACGCCGTCATCGATGTGGCGCTGCAAATTCTCGACACGCTCGAGTACCTGCACAACCTGGAACCGCCGGTGATCTATCGCGACTTGAAACCGTCGAACGTGATGCTGACGCCGTCGGGGCAAGCCAAGCTGATCGACTTCGGCATCGCGCGCCTGTTCCAGCCGCTGAGCAACGCGACGATGATTGGTACGCAGGGCTACGCGCCGCCCGAGCAATATCGCGGCAAGGTCGAGTTCCGCTCGGACCTGTACGCGCTCGGCGCCACGATGCATCATGCGCTGTCGGGCCGCGACCCCGCGCTCGAGCCGCCTTTCAGCTTTCCACCGTTGCGCCCGCTATGCCCTGGAATTACTCCCGCGCTTGCCGACCTGGTCGATCAGGCGCTCAAGTACGACGTGGTCTTGCGGATGGCCGACGCCGCGGAATTCAAGCAGAGGCTCACCGCGATCAAGTCGGGCGGCGCGCCGGCGACGACGGCGCAGCGCAATTCGTCAACCGGGCCGGCGCCACGCCCACAACTCAAACTGCCGCTCGGCGGGGTCAGGTCCGCACAGCAGCACGCGTCGGCGCCGACGATGCTGACCGACCAGATCGATACGCAATGTCCGCGATGCGGCCGAAATATCCCGGTGGATTCCAACTACTGCTCATTCTGCGCCGCCGACGTGACGGGACGATTATCGGCGCCGGAGCGCGGCGCGCACGAGGCGCGGACGATCGTGCTCGACGACGTTGCTGCGCCGGGGGAATTTCCGGGTCCGATCTTTCATGAGCGCCGTCGCCGGCGGCATCCCGCGCGCACGCTGGCGCTGGTCGTCGGCGGATGCTTTCTCATCGGATACCTGATGTTCCATTCGTCGCAACCGCAGCCTTCCGACGGCGACACGGGACCCGGCTTCGGCGCGGTTCCGGAGGTGCCCAATGGCGGCGCTCCCGGTCCGGCCGAACCTGTCCATACCGACCCGCGGGAAATCGCGCTGCGCCGCGCGCTCAACGCGCAGGGCTATGCGTCGGTGCATTTCGGGATGGAGGGCGAGACGATCGTCCTGTGGGGTACGGTGCCCACGGAAGCCGATCGTCTCATGGTGCAGACGCAGGTTTTCCTGGTCGCGCGAGTTTTCTCGATCGAGGACCATCTCCAGGTGCGCGACACGTTCGCCGCGCCGTAGCATCCATCTGATGATCGCTGATCTGCACGTCCACACCCGGCTTTCGTCCGACTCCAACGTCGCGCCGGAGCAGTATCTCGAATTTGCGAATAGCTCGGGCCGCGGACTCGGCGCGATTTGCTTCACCGAGCATCGCCTGTTTCCCAGCGATCACCAAGTTGGCCGGCTATACGCGGAACTCGCGGAGCAATTTCAAATTGCCATCTTCAAAGGGATCGAAGCCGACACCGACCTCGGCCATCTGTTGCTGTTCGGCGTCACCGATGAAGTGATGCGCCGATTCGATCTGACCGCGCGGATGCTCAAGAGCGACAGCCTGATCGAAGTGCTGCATCACGAAGGCGGCGTCGCAATTCCAGCGCATCCGTTTCGCGACTCCGGTTACGGCTCGCGCCTGGACGCATTGCTCGGCCGCCATGGCGCGGCGCTTGGCGCGATCGAAGTGCTCAACGGCCAGAACTCGATCGAGGAGAATCGGCGCGCGCAGGACGCCGCGCTCAAGCTCGGACTGACGGCGGTTGGCGGCAGCGACGCTCATTTCGCGACCGCAAAATGGTTCATGACGATCGCGACCGAGTTCGAACGCGACCTGCACACGGTGGAGCAACTGTGCGCCGAGATCCGCGCCGGACGTGCTCGCCCCTATGTCTTCCCGGGTTCGGACTGAGCCGCGGTCCGCGCGGCGCCGGCGGGTTCCACGCTTTCCAACTCGTGCGTGAATTGCCGGAGGTCTTGCGGGCGCCCTGCCGCAATCAGCTCGTCGCCTTCTTTCAGCGGGCGATCGGGCGTAATCGGCGCGAATCCGCCGTCCGGATTGCTCGCATCCTGAACCGCGAGAACCGTGACGCTGAATCGCGCGCGCGGATCGAGTTGACGCACCGTTTTCCCCGCGGCGTTGGCCGACACCGCGAGCCGCGTCACCCGGTAACCGGTCGCCCAGTAGATATTCGGGTCGCGCGTCGCAAGCGTCGAGAGAGAAACCGTCACACGGTTGAGCGCTTGTGCGATATGCTGGCTGGTGACCAGCCCGAGAAAGTGCCGCGTGTTGTGCTCGACGACCAGAATCTCGTCGAGGCCGTCGTGCTCCATCAACTGGCTCGCCTCGTCGAGGTTCGCATTGAGTGACACGGTAGGACCATGCGCATTGCAGATGTCGAATGCGTTGACGAGAGGACCGAGCTCCTGTCCTCCGCTGAGCACGGACAACAAATCGCGGACCACGATTGTCCCCGCGAGCGCGCCTTCGCTGTTGACCACCGGCAGGGTGGATTGCGCCGTCTCGCCCGCGATGCGCAGCACCTCCAACAGCGAAGTGTTCTCCGTCACCACCGTCACGTTCTTGGTTACGACGGCGCTGACTGGTATGAGCGCCAGCGCCAGGCGCTCGCGGCCTATTTGCAGCGTCTTGCCCGCGCGCGCCAGGCGGAACTCGTCGATCGATTCGGTTTCGATCGCACGCGCCACGACCAGCGCCGTGATCGTCGCGATCATCGCAGGCAATGCGATCGCGTCGCTGTGCGTCATCTCCCAGAGCAGGAACAGCGCCGTCAGCGGTGCGTGCGTGGTACCGGCCAGAAACGCAGCGAGCCCCACCAGCGCGTACGATCCGCGCGGCCCCGTAAGGTGCGGAATCAGCATCGCCGACACGCGCTGGAACAAGCCGCCCGCCATCGTGCCGATGAAAAACGTCGGGCCGAAGCATCCTCCCGGCGCGCCGCATCCGAGCGACACGCTGCTGGCGAAAAACTTCGCGCAGGTCAGCGCCGCCAGCATTCCGATCCCGAACTCACCCGCCATCGCGCTGTTGATTACCGGATATCCGTCGGACAAGTTTTGCGGAAGCCAAATCGCAATCACCCCGACCACTGCAAGTCCCGCTTCGAGCTTGACCCAAACCGGCAGCTTCAGCCTGCGAAACCATGCGTCGGTTGCGTTGAAAAACCGGATGTAACCTGCCGCGAGCGCGCCGAGCGCCGCGCCCATCAGCGCATACGTCGCCATCTCCCAGTAGCTGCGCAGCACGAATTCAGGCGCGAGGAAGACCGTCGCGTTGCCCAGGATCGCTCGCGAGGTGATCACCGCGCTGAAGGTGGCGATGATCAGCAATGTGAGGTTGGCGATTTCAGTGTGGCCGAGCAGCACGATTTCCTGCGCGAACATCAGGCCGCCGATCGGCGCGTTGAACGTCGTCGCGATACCGGCGCCCGCTCCAGCCGCGACCAGCACTTTCGCGCGATCGGGCGACAACTTCCTCAGCTGCGCGATAGTCGATCCGATCGCGCCTCCGACCTGGGCGATCGGACCTTCGCGGCCGACCGAGGCGCCTGCTCCCAATGAAAGCGCGGCGCCCGCCGCTTTGACGAAGATCCAGCGGCGCTTGAGTCTCGCGGTGCCGAGGTTGACCATCTCCAGGAAATTCGGAAAACCGTAACCGAGCACGTCTCCGGGAAAAATCCGGTCAAGCAGCAGTATTGCCACGCCGCCGCTCAGCAGGATCAACGGGATCAGTGCGCGATGCGGTCCGCCGAGCCCGATTCCAAGCGCGTACCACTCCAGCCCGCGAAACAGCCACGAAAAGAGTTCGATCAATTTGCGAAAGCCGAGATTCCCAAGCGCCGCGAGCACCCCCACCGTCACGGCAAGAATAATCAGCTGAACGTATTCGAACTGATCGCTGCGCAGCGAAAGCGAAGGCCGTCGCATCAGCAAGACCGCCGGGTGGACGCGCTATCCGCCACGAGTCGCCGCTACACGCCGAGGAACCGGTGCGTGACTGCCAGGAATTCGTCGAGGCGATCGTGATGCACCCAGTGGCCGGCCTTGTCGATCGTCACCGATTCCGCGTGCTTGAAGGCCTGGATGCGCCCGTCCTTGACCCAATCGCCCGCCCACGATTCCGTGCCGCGAATCAGCAGCGTCGGGCAGGTGATGCGGCCCCAGATTTCGCGCGCGTCGCGATTGTTGAACATGTAGGGCGAGGTGGCGTGAACGTAGTTGTCGAACTTCCAGGAATAAGTGCCGTTCTCGTTGCGCTGAATTCCCCAAATCGTGAGATGGCGCGCCTGTTCGCGGCTCAGGTGCGGATTGGCCTCGATCATGCGCGCGAGAGCTTCCTCGATCGATGGATACTCGCGCGCCTTGCGCCGCGCCAGCGTTTGCATCTGGCCGATCCAGTTATTCATCCGATCGTAGGCCGGCGAGTCCTTGATCATTCCGGGCGGCGGACCCATCCCCTCGATCGAAACCACGCGCTTGACCGCGGCGGGATGCGTGCCGGTGTATTGCAAAACGATTCCGCCGCCGAGCGAGTGGCCGATAAGCGTCGCCGGCTCGCCGCCCACCGCGCTCATCAGCTGTGCGAGATCGAGCACGTAGTCGATCATCGCATAGCCGCTGCCCACCGCCCAGTCGGAGTCGCCGTGGCCGCGAAGGTCGGGCGCGATAATGTGAAAGTGCCCGCGCAGATCGAGCGCGACCCAATCCCAGTTGCGGCAATGGTCGCGGCCGCCATGCACCAGCACCAGCAGCGGCTTGTCGGGATTGCCCCAATCGACGTAGTGCAGTTTCAGCCGCTGCGAATAAAAATAATGCGAAGTCGGCCCGATGATGCTATCGGCCATGTGCCCGTCTCTCCACGAAGCTTGACGTGTTGCGCCAAACGCTACAGGTTAGGCTGAATCTCGTCGAGTGCCGCGCGCGCCGTGCGAACGATCAACTCGATTTCGGCGTCACCGATGATGAACGGCGGCGTGATCATCATCGCGTCGCCACCCGCCTTTCCCGCCATCCCGGTCGCCGGATAAAAGAACATCCCGCGTCGAACCGACGCGCCGAGCACGCGATTGGTCACTTTTTTTTCGGGCGCAAAAGGCATCCGCGTCGCCTTGTCCTGCACCAGTTCGATTCCCCAGAACATCCCGGCGCCGCGGATGTCGCCGACCATTGGATGCCCCGACAGTTCCTCCTTCAAACTGGAACCGAGCCGCGCGCCCACTTCTGCCGAGCGCTCCACCAGCCGCTCGCGCTCCATGATTGCCAGCACCTCGTCGGCGACCGCGCACGCCACCGGATGCGAGCTGTAGGTGTAGAACATGAAGTCGGCTCTGGCGCGCTCCAGTTCCTCGACCAGCGATTCCTTGACCGCGATCATTCCCATCGGCATGTAACCGCCGGTGAGTCCCTTGCCGCCGATTAGAATGTCCGCCGCGACGTCCCAATGCTCGACGGCGAAGCGCCGTCCGGTGCGGCCGAAGCCCGTCATCACTTCGTCGGCTATCAGCAGCACGTTGTGGCGCGTGCAGATCTCGCGAATTTTCGGCCAGTATTCCTTGACCGGCGGCACCGCGCCGCCGCTCGAGCCCATCATTGGCTCGGCGATAAACGCGGCTATCGAGTCGGCGCCGTGCTTGAGGATCTCTTTTTCAAGCGCCGTCGCGCAGTCGATCTCGCATGATGGATAGGTTTTGCCCCACGGGCACCGGTAGCAGTAGCTCGGATCGATCTTCGGCCAGTCCAACAAAATGTCTTCGTAGTCCGCGCGCCGCCCGCTCCCGCCTGCCGACAACGCCGCGATGGTGTTGCCGTGATAGGAGAAGCGCCGCCCGATGATCTTGTTCTTCGATCGTTGGCCGCGAGCGCGGTGGTAGAGAATCGCGAACTTCAGCGCCGCCTCGACCGACTCCGATCCGCCGCTGGTAAAGAAAAACCGCGTCATCCCCGCCGGAGTCCACCGCGAGAGCCGCTCGACCAGCCGCTCGCGCTGGCGCGAGGTCCAGACCGGCACGATGTAATCGAGGCTGGCGATCGTGCGCGCGGCGACCTCGGCGATTTCGCGGCGCCCTTGCCCGATGTTCACCACCACGGCGCCACCGCCCGCGTCCAGGATCTTGTGGCCGTCGGAGGTGTAGAGCCATGGACCTTCGGCGCGCTCGATACAAAGTGGATCGTGCGGGCCGCGCATGAACATCGGAGGTGGCTGTGGCATAGCCGAATCTTAACCGTGATTCGAGGCCGCGGGCAACGCACGTCCTTTCCAGCCAAATATGAATCGATTCATATTTTCTTGACAAAACTCCCGATAAGCAGCTAAAGAAATAATGAATGAATTCACCTTTCACCTTGCGCAAGCCGCCTGGACTCCGTAGCCGGCAGAAGCAGGCGCGCGAGCAGTGCATCATCAAGGCTGCGGAGCGGTTGTTCGCCAGGAAGGGTTACGCTGAGGTTGCGATGGAAGACATCGCCCGGCGCGCGGGACTCGCGGTCGGCACAATCTACAACTACTTCCCGTCCAAATCCGCCCTGCTGCTCGCAATCGTCAGGCGTGAAACGGAATCGATGCTCGCGCGCGGGCGGAAGATCCTGGAGGACCCGCCGCGCGATCCGCTGGCGGCGGTGTCCGCGTTCACGGGGATTTTTCTCGACGACATCACGCGTGACGACCGACGGCTGTGGCGCGAATTGTTCGGCGCTGCGATTGCGGAGCCGTCCACCGTGGGACAGCGCCTGTTCGAAGCCGATGTGCAACTCGTGTTGCAGCTCTCGTCGCTGCTCGAGCGATACCGCCGCGACGGGACTCTCGCCTCCGACCTTGAACCGTTGCCCGCAGCGACGGTGCTGTACGGCGTCTGCTTCACCTGGCTCACCGCCTACCTGATGAACGACGCGATCAGTGCCGAGATGGCGGGCGACGAAATCCGCCGCGGCATCGCGATAGCGATGCGGGGTTTCTATCCCCGCGTAGACGGAATCTCAATTACTACAGGAGGACACGCACCATGATCGAGATTATCGAAGGCTTGCCCGACAATGTAGTGGGACTCCTGGCCACGGGAGAGGTGACAAAGAAGGACTACCTTGAGGTGGTGATACCGGCAATAGAAAAGTCGCTGAAGCGAAATGCCAAGCTGCGGCTTTACTACGATCTGGGTTCCCAGTTCACCGGATTCGATTTCGGCGCCGAATGGGAAGATTTCAAACTCGGAATCGAGCATCTTTCCCGTTGGGAACGGGCGGCCGTCGTGACCGACGTCGCCTGGATCAGGCATCTGGTCGGCGCTTTTCGCTTTCTGATGCCCGGAAAGATGAGAATCTTCACGACCGCCCAGGCATCAGAGGCCCGCAAATGGATCGTCGCGGCGTGAGCGGGAGCCATCCATGAAAATCTTCGGGGATCCTTTCTTCTGGGCACTGGTCAGCATGTTCGCATTGGCAGGCGCCGCGGCCGGGGTGGGCAGCACCAGGCTGGGGAAATTTAGATCACTGGGATTGCTAACCGTGGGAATGTTCACCTTGGGGCGAGTGGTGCTGGTCCTGCCCGCGGTAACTCAGCCGAGGCTCGCGGCGGGTGACTGGAGCTGGGTCGTCGGAGGCGTGATCTTTGCCGCAGGAATGGTTTTCGCGCTTCCTGCGTTCGCGATCAGGCCGTTCACAGGGCCCGAGGCTGGGGTGAGCCTGAGGACCGGAGGATTTTACCGGATCGTCAGGAATCCCCTCTATCTTTCAGATGTGTTGTGGTGCCTCGGTTTGGCAGTGATGTTCCGCTCGGAGATCGGCATCGCTCTGGTTCCCGTGTGGTGGGCGGGTCTGTGGCTGCTGACGATAATCGAGGAGGAGAGCCTCGAGCGGAAACTCGGCCAGCCGTACATCGAGTACCGGCGACGAGTCCGTGGACGTATCCTCCCCGGCCTGCCGCTATGATCGCGCCGAGTCCGAATCCGCGCGGAAATGAGGCGGACCGCGCCTGACACTGAACAGATTGCGGCATTGCGGCGATTGCCGGCGTCGCCAATCTCGCCGCGCGACGGCGCCCTACTTGATTGCGCCCGCCTCGCGCCAGCGGTCGATCTCGTCCTGGGCGTAACCAAGCGCGCCCAGGATTTCGTCGGTATGCTGCCCGAGTTGCGGCGCCAGCGACCTTATCGATCCCGGCGTATCCGAGAACTTCACCGACACGCCCACCTGCTTGATCTTCTGGCCGCCGGGGCCCTCGACCTCGACGATCATCTCGCGCGCGAGCACCTGCGGGTCGCTGGGCACCTCGTCGAGCGTGAGCATCCTGCCCGCGCAGATGTCGTTCCTGGTGAGAATCGCGAACCATTCATCGCGCGTTTTGGTTTTGAATGTTTCGGTGAACACCCGGGCTATTTCCGCTCGTTTGCTGGAATCAAACTCATGCGCAATAAAATCTTCCCGGCCGATTGCGCGGCACAGGTTGGCGAAAAACCACGGCTCGATCGCCGCGATCGTAATGTATTTCCCGTCCTTCGTCAGATAGACGTTGTAGTTGGGAATCCCGCCGTCAAATATCGTCTCGCCGCGCTGCGGCAGTTTCCCGCCCGCGAAAAATGCCGAGAACGCCTGCGCCAGGATCGCCAGGCTGCCGTCCATCATCGAGATATCGACATACTGTCCCCGTCCGGTTTGACTGCGCGCGACCAGCGCCGCCAGCACTCCGATCGCACCATGCATCCCGCCACCGGCGTAGTCCGCGATCAGGTTGTGCGGAATTGTCGGCGGCTGGCCGGGCCGTCCCAGTAGGGACAGCACGCCGGCGGTCCCGATGTAGTTGATATCGTGGCCGACCAGATCGCGATACGGCCCGTTCTGCCCGAAGCCGGTGATCGCGCAATAGATCAGCCGCGGGTTGCGCGGCGAGAGTTGCTCGTAATCGATCCCCAGCCGCTTGGCGACGCCCGGCCGGTATTCCTCGACGATAACGTCGGCGCGCTCGGCGAGGCGAAAATAGATTTCCTTGCCCGCGCCGCTCTTGAGATTGATCCCGATCGACTGCTTGTTGCGCCCCAGCGCGTTGTACGGCGAGCTGCTGAAGCTGCTTACCGGCCCCTGCGTGCCGGCGGCGCCGGCTTGATCCGCGCGTCTTCCGGTGGGAGGCCCCGGCTCCTCGATCTTGATCACTTCAGCGCCGAGATCCGCCAGGATCATCGTGCAAAACGGACCCGGCGCGAGCTTGGTCAGGTCCAGTACCTTGATTCCGTCCAGTGGTGCGGTCATCGTGGCGCCGCGCTATTGGGACGGGATTATCCGATGCGAAAACACTCCGGACCTGGGCAGCGCGTCCGGATCGTTTTCGGAACCGTCGGGGACCTGCGGCGGATTCGCCTGATCGTTGTCGGCGGCACTTTGCTGGTCCGTCTGATTGTCGCCGGCGTTCTGATTCTCGTCGGCGTTCTGATTGTCGTCGGCGCTATCGTTTGAATTGCTGTCGCTGTCGTTAGTGGAAGTGCCGAGGTTCGGTTGATCGTCCTGGGCGACCACCACGCCCGGCGGCGCTGCATGCGCCTGGCGGGTTATCGGCGCGGGATTGCTGGGCGCGCGATTCGAAGCGCACGCCATCGGCGGCGCCACCATCAGAAAGAACGCGGCGGTCAGGCTGATTTTCGGGATCATGCTAATCTCCCATCGATTCCGATCCACGCGCGGCCTCATTTTGATCAACGCACCGCGTCGTTGCGCACCACCCGATTATAGAACCGCGGCGCGCACCCGCGCCATTCTCTCCGCCAGCGACTTGAGCCCCCGCACCATGTGAACGCCGTACCAATGCAGGTCGCGCCCACTGACTGTCAGCAGGCGGCGGCTGAGCGCGGGCGGAAGCAGCGTCTTCAACTCGGCGACGTCGGATTCGTCGAATTCGTACGGCTCGTCGGGAAGTATCACGATATCGGGGCGGCGCTCGACCGCCTCCTCGAGCGTCGTCATCGGATACCGCTCGCCCGCCGACGCAAAGATGTTGTTATAGCCGAGCATCCGCAGCACGTCATGCGCATAGGTGTCGGCGTTGAATGACATCCACGGCTTCTTCCATATCGGGCAGAAAACCCGCAGCCGCAGTTTGCTCCATACTCCGAGCGTCGCCTCGATTCCGCTCACGCTGAGCGTGATCTCCTTGGCCAGCGCGGCGGCCGCCGCCTCGCGGCCGAGCGCCCGGCCCATCCGCATGATCGATTCGACCGCGCCCGGCACCGTGCGCGGATAAGTCGTGAACACCGGGATTCCCGCCGCGCGCAACCGCTCCACATCCTCGCGCCGATTCTCCTCGGCGTTGGCGATCACCAGCTCGGGCGCGAGCTTCACGATTGCGTCGATGTCGGGGTTCTTGGTCCCGCCGACTTTTGGAATCGACGCAACCGCCGCCACCGGCGCGACGCAGAATTTCGTGACGCCCACGACTTCGGAATCGAACCCCAGCGCGAACAATGTCTCCGTCCAGCTGGGCACCAACGATACGATTCGCGACGGCGGGCGCTCGAGCTCGACGCGAAAGCCCATGTCGTCCGCTATTTGCATCGAGGCCGCCATCGAATTGTTCGTCACTTGGCCTTGCGTTTGAGAATCGCGTCCAGCGCGCTGCGATCGCCTGGCGTCAGTTGCTCCGAACCGCCGCCCGCGCCCGCATTGGATTTCGCGCTCGCCGCCACCGAATCATCCGCGTTGCCATTCGGCTGCGCAGCGGCGGGCGGACTTGCTTCTCTCATCGGTTGCGGCTGTTCGGGCGGCCGATATGCAATGTAATGGACGGCTGACGGGATGAACGTTCGTTTCGCCAGAAATCCCAAAATCAGCGCCCCAAGCGCGGCCAGCACCAGGATTCCCGGCCGCCGCCGCATCGTCTTCCTTCTCGCCGGCCGTCTCGCACCTGCGCGCTTTCGCGCCGGCCCCGCTCGTAATGAATCCGCCACCTGGTTCCCCTCCGCTGCGAGCACCGCCAGAAATGCTACCGCACAGGCTCGCCTAATAGAACCACACGGCCCCGTCGAGCGATCAGCCGTCGCGATGCCGCGCGCGATCGGGCCGAGCCGCCATCGCCCAAAAGCCGCGCGGCGCATCGAGATGCTCGATGCGCCGCGCGTCGACTGCATGTGACTTACTTTTCGATCAGCCCTGCGCCGAGCCGGCCGGCTTGATCACCGTGTACAGCGTCGCACCGCCGCGTTGAACCAGCAGCAGCGCGGGCTTCTTCTGGGTCTGCGCTTCTTTTGCCTTGGCGACGAAATCCGCAAGCGCGGCGATCTTCTCGTGATTCACTTCCATCACCACGTCGCCCGCCTGAAGACCTGCCTCCGCCGATGGGCTGTCCGGCGCCACCTTCTGAATCACCACACCCTTGGTGCTCTCGAGATGGAACTGCTGCGCGATCTCGGGCGTGATGTCCCCGACTTGCATCCCCCAGTTGCCGCCCGGCTCCTCGGACTTGGCCGACGCCACCTGCGGCTCCTTGCGCTCGCCAATCGTAACCTCGAGGCTGACGTGCTTGCCGTTGCGCACCACCTCGACCGGCACCTTCTGGTTGATGGGTGTCTGCGCGACCAGCGCGGGCAGCTCATGCTCGTCGTTGACCGGATGGCCGTTGAAACTGAGCACGATATCGCCGCGTTCGATTCCCGCCTTGCCCGCAGGCCCGTCCTTGTCCGCGCTGGCAACCAGTGCGCCCTCGGGCTTGGGCAATCCGAACGATTGCGCCAGGTCCGGCGTCACTTCCTGAATTTCCACGCCCAGCCATCCGCGGACCACGCGCCCGTGCGCCTTCAACTGATCCATCACGTTGCGCGCCATGTCGATCGGGATGGCGAAGCCGATACCGTTGTTGGCGCCGGTACGGCTGTAGATTGCGGTGTTGATTCCGATGACCTCGCCGCGCGTATTGATCAACGGGCCGCCTGAGTTGCCGGGATTAATCGACGCGTCCGTCTGAATGAAATCGTCATAGTCGCCGCCGAGGATTCGTCCCTTGGCGCTGACGATTCCCGCCGTCACTGTCATCCCGACGTCAAACGGGTTGCCGATTGCGATTACCCAGTCACCGACCTCCGTCGAATTTGAATCTCCGAGCGTCGCGACCGGCAACGCGTCCTTCGTATCGATTTTGATAAGCCCGAGATCGGTCTTCGCGTCCTTGCCGATCACCTTCGCCGTGAACTCGCGCTTGTCCTCCAGCGTAACGTGAATTTCGTCGGCGTTACCAACCACGTGATTGTTGGTCAGGATGTAGCCGTCGGCCGACACGATCACGCCCGATCCCAGCCCACGCTGTTTGAATTCGCGTTGACCGCCCTGGCCGAAGTAGCGGCGCAACTGGTCGAACGGATCGCCAGGCTGCATGCCCCCCCCGCCTCCTTGATCACCACCGCCGCCACCGCCGCCGTTCTCTTCATCGCCGCCATTGTCGTCGCCGGGCCCACCCGGCGCCATTCCAAACGGCATTCCCGAAACTTTCACATCCTGAACCACCCTGACGCTCACCACCGCCGGTATCATTCGCTTCACCAGCGGCGCGAACGAGGAGATTACTCCGACCTTTTCGGTCGGCTCAGGCGCATTCGGCGGCGCCGGGGCCACATGTACCCCGGGCACCGGGGGCGCCGGCAGGGGCTCCGCCGGCGCTGCCTGCGCTTGCTGCGCAGGTGGCGGCGCGGGAGCATTCGAGTCGGAACCCCAGAAAGGGAACGCGCCGACGCGCGCAAAGGCTATAATCAGGCCGATAAAAACGCCGCCGGCCACGGCGGCGATCTTCTTAACCATGCAATCCTCCTGGAATGCAGCGAAACTCTTGCGTCATGCGGCAGGACAAGTACCGGACCATGTAAACTATCGGACGATAAATTTCGGCCGAAATTCAGGCACCCGCCTGACCGTCTGCCGTCCACGCTGCCCGGTCGAGGCCCTTACCAACCGATCTATCAAATCAAATTCGCGAGGATAATAAAACGCCCCCCGATCGGCCGCCCGCCGCTTGCGGAGGCATGAAGGAAGAATCACCTGCGCGGTGTGCGGTCGCGGCGGCGACGGCGCAGTGAGAATCGCGAGATACGCGGCAACCGCGTCTCTCGCTCTCGCGCAAGAAACCGAGAGAAACGGGCGCGGCTTCGCGACTTAGCGATTAACAGCGGGTGCAGGGCTCAGCCCCGCGATCAGCCACGCCCCTTCCGTCATCCCGAGCGAAGCCGAGGGACCCGGATCCTTTTCTCTGCCTCGCCCGGTCGGGAGGTCTGACAGACACACGGCCGACGCGAGTCACCGGGCACCTCGCCCAGGCTCGCGACGGGTCTCGCATCAAGAATGCTCGCGCCGGGAGCGGAAAACCCATGCCAGAGCGCGATTTTGCGATGTGGGGGGCGCAATTGTGATCGGAATTGGGATCACGCGGGGTCGTTAGGCGCGGGGTGCGTTTCCTACCGATTTCGACTACCGGCCCAGCGCGTTGCGATAGTGCTGCACAGCAACCGGCCCCCACTGCTGAATAGGCTCGCCGTTGCGTTGACCCTGTTTTGGACCCGCGTTAACGAATCGGTAAACCAAAGGCAACGAAGATTCTGTCTCGACCTTGATCGGAGTCATTTCGGTTATTTTCTTCGCCTCGCTCGCGATCAGAACCAGTGCAGGCTTGATCGCCCCGCACAAGGCGTTTATCGGATAGTGCGAGTTGCACCTGCACACGAACTCAGTGTAACCCACGCGTTTTCCTTTGGGTCTTTGGGGTTCGAGATAACACTTGGCGAGGTTCGTGAACGCCACCTCGTCAAATCCGAGTTTGCAATATCCGAGAAGACGCTCGAAGTTTCGCCAGACTGTGAATTTAGCCCATTCCCGATACGCCGCCGTGTAGGTTCTCCGAACCGCATCTAGGTAACGCCCGTTAGATCTGGCGGACGGCTCCTCGACCAACCAGTTCCTGACTTCCTGCTCAAGATCGTTTCCTATCGCTTGAAAAAGCTTCGCGGGGTTGTGGATGGCCCCCACCAGTAGGACCCGGCCTATTGCGTATCGTTTGCCTATGTATCCCGGCCAGCGTCTAATTCTGGCGGCATAGGCAGGATTTGATGAATTGGAGGGAATGCCCCCGTCACAACAACTGAGAAGATCGGGCGGCGCTTGGAGCACCTCGCGTGCGTACTTTAACCATTTTTCGTCTGCATGCATGCCGTTCCCAATTTAGCTTTGCGGAGCAGGGAGTTCGTCCCCAACGCGCCTTGCCGCGTGCAAAACATCACCAACGCCTTAACTTTCGATAGTCCGCGGCGTTGCGCTGGGCCTCTTCGCGCCCGAACCTTTCGATCCCAACCGAAGAGCGCGAATGCAGCCCGCGCCTCTGAGCCTATTTCGAGCACACTGCACCGCTAATGCGCTCGCCCACCTTAGCAACCCGCCGCCATCCGAAAAGGTCCCGCGCCCCCTCTTTCATCCCGAGCGAAGCCGAGGGACCCCGGATCTTTTTCTTTGCGTCGCCCTGTCGGTAGAGGCAAAGAAGGAACCGGGATTCTTCGCTTCGCTCTAGAATGACACAAAAGACAGACACGACGCCGAAAGCCTCCCTCTAAGAATTCCCAACAGGGCGAAGCCCGCATCTTCTCTCCTTTCACTGGGCGCAGGGGTCACCCCCCGGCCGCGGCACGTCTCTCGCTCTCGTGCCATGAGCCTGAGAGCTAAGGCGCGGCTTCGCGACTTAGCGATTAACAGTGGGTGCAGGGCTCAGCCCTGCCCAAGGAGGTGCGGAACCCACGGTGGGTTCCGCAAATCAGAACGTGAAGGTTATCGGGCTAGAGCCCGCGATCAGCCACGCGAGCCATAGCGTTTCGAAAATCGCGATCAGCGTCAGATTGTGCGACGCGCTGTAGGCCGACGCCGCGAATATTTCGATCATCACGAAATTCAGCACGATGATCGGCAGGATCAGCATCAGGAAAAACGGCAGCAGTCCCAGGCTCACGCCGACCGCCATCAAAACCACGATCAGGATGCGGCCGAGCGCGGCCCAGACCGTCGAAATCGCCAGCCCGCCCCGTCGCACCAGCAACTCGAAGCCCATCCAGAACGGAAACGACAGCACGCTCGCCATCGCCATGACCATCAGCCGCTCGGGCGATAGCGACAGGTGATGGAACGCCATTGTCATCGCCACCTGGCACACGTAGGCCAGCGCGAAACCCAGTGCCGCGGCGAATATTGCGGCGCCGGCCCCGTCGCGGATGCGGTACCAATCAAGCCAGTGCGACAGCGCGAGCACGCCCACCATGATCAGACCTGCGACCCCGAACCATGAGAGCTGGGCGTCGCCGACCACCACCGGCACAAATGACGCCGGGTCGGCCGCCGCCAGCGGCATCGCCGCAATCAGCGCGCCGCCCAGGATCAGCAGTCCAATCCATCCGCTGGGTCCGGGCCGCTCGTTGCCCCAATGCGCCACCATCGAGCCGCAGGCTCTGCCCATCGGCACCAGCAGAATCACGAAGAACAACAGCGCCAATCCGGTGGCCCCCAGCCGCGCATCTGCAACTTCGATCGCTCCAGTTCTGGTGATTCCAAACGTGCTGTCGAGCCATCTCACGATCGTGGCGGCGGCCTCCGCCGAATAGACGATCGTTATGTGATCGAGCCCCGGCATTCGGATCGCTTCGACCGCGTTGCCCTGGGCGAAATCGCCGTAGGTCTTGCCGAGCTCGATTTGCGCCACGTCCGCCATGCGCGCCGCCAGCGCAGGCGACGTATCCTGGATCATGTCCGGATCGCGCTCGGCAAAAATAAACAGCGCATCCTTCGGACGTTCCGGACCGAGCTCCCATCCGCCCGAGATCATCACCGCGCCTTTGATATGGGGATCGTGCATCGCGTAGTCGAGCGCCGCGCCCGCGCCCATCGAATGCCCCATCACCACTATTCGCGATCCATCGACAAACTGGCTGGCGCGAAGATAACCGACCGCCTGCCTCACGTCCTCGCGCAGGCTGCCGGAGTCGCCCACGCCGCCGCCGAAAGGATTGGAATTCTCGCCATGCCCGTTAACGTCGATCGCCAGCACCGCGTAACCGTTCTCCGCAAGCCGTCGCGCGAGCACGCTCATCAGCTTGCGATCCGCCATGAAGCCGTGAATCAGCACCACCGCCGGCGGTCGCTGGTCCGCGGGTTTGGGCGGTTGCATGAAAAATGGACGCTCCGGTCCGGGCATGTACAGCGTGGCCGGTTCCTGACCCGGCAACATGATCGGCGTGTGCGACGGGCCGTGGTTTTCCAGCCGTGCCAGCCGCGCGATCGCCAGAATAAATACAACTGCGAGGCCGATTGTGATGATGCGCGAAATTTTCATGGTGAATTAGGCTGCGTCCTCCCGGCCGCCGTCCGCGTTTAGCATTTTGATGTACCAGACGTGCGCGCACGGGTCGATCACCCCGCGCGCCCGTTGGTACTGCATGAAGGAAGAATCACCTGCGCGGTGGGCGGCAGGGGTGACCCCTGCACCCGGTGTTAGGAAGACGCGAAAATCTGCGCAACGCATCTTTTCGCGACTACACGATGGAAGAACGGTTGGCACGGGAGGCCAGTATTAAGAGACCGCGCGCGACAACGGAGCGCGGCCTTAACATCGAGTACAGGGGTCACCCCTGTCGCCCGCCAACGGCGGGCGGCCTTAATACTGGGTGCAGGGGTCACCCCTGCCCGCCGCCACGGGCAGGGCTGAGCCCTGCACCGTGATTTGCGCGCAGCTTGAGCGTGAAATACAAATGAAACGGCGCGCGAGATCGCGGCTCAAATTAGCCCGCGGCGCCACTGGCGTAAAATGAACCGCCGTCGGGTTCAAAAGGCATAACCTCATGGACCAAAAGCACGCAATTGACTTCGAACACGTGACCCGAATCTACAAGCGCGACGAGTTCGAGGTCCGCGCACTCGACGACGTGACCGCGCAGATCGCGACCGGGCGCTTCGTGGCGATCATGGGGCCGTCGGGATCGGGCAAGACCACGATGCTCAACCTGATCGCGGGAATCGATCACGCAACCAGCGGACGAGTCGCCGTCGGCGGCGAGGAAATCACCGGCATGAAGGAGCGCGACCTGGCCGGCTGGCGCGCGCGCCATATCGGGCTGGTGTTCCAGTTCTACAATTTGATTCCGGTGCTGACGGCGTTCGAGAATGTCGAATTGCCCCTCCTGCTGACCCATCTCACCAAGGCCGAGCGGCGCGCGCATGTCGAGACGGCGCTTAAAGTGGTCGGGCTGGCGGACCGGATGGATCATTATCCGCGCCAGTTGTCGGGCGGGCAGGAGCAGCGGGTCGCGATTGCGCGCGCGATCGTCGCCGATCCCACGATCATCGTCGCCGACGAGCCCACCGGCGACCTCGACGCGAAGTCGGCCGAGGAAATCTTGAGCTTACTGGTCGATCTTAATCGCCAGTTCCAGAAAACGATCGTGATGGTCACGCACGACCCGCGCGCCGAGCGTTACGTCGATACCGTTTACCGGCTCGACAAGGGCGTGCTCGCCGGCGTCGAGCCGGGCAAGCGCGGCGCGGCGCCGGACGCGGCGGCGCATGCCTAGAGGCGTGAGCCAGCCATGAAGTACGCGGCGCTGGTGTTAAAAAATTTGTTGCGCAGCAAGCGCCGCACTATTCTGACCGTGGTGTCGATCGCGGTCTCGCTGTTTATCTTCTCGGCGCTGGTCAGCGTCCCGACCGCGGCCAACCAGATCCTCAGCGACACGGCGTCGTCCACCCGGATCGCGACCCACAACAAGGCGGGGCTGGCCTACCCGATTCCGGAGGCCTACAAGCAGCGCATCATGAGCGTCCCGCATGTCGAGGTGGTGCTGGCGGAGAGCTGGTTCGGCGGCGTGTACCATGAAGTTTACGATGAGTTTCCGAACCTGGCGGTCGATCCCGAGCAGGCCGATCTCATGTGGCCCGATTACGGAATCAGCAAGGAGCAGTTCGAGCAGTTCAAGAAGATCCGCACCGCGTGCCTGGTCGGGGGCGATACGATGAAGCGCTTCCATCTGCACCTCGGACAGCAGATCCAGTTGCGCGGGACGCTCTATCCGTTCAACGTGACGCTGAATATTGTGGGCACGTTCAGCGGCAAGGCGCCCCCAAATTTTCTGCTCTTTCGGCGCGACTACCTGGAAGAGGCGGCCGGACGTCCCGGCATGGTCGATAACATCTGGGTCAAGATCGATAAGCCTGAGAATGTGCCGCAGGTAATCGCGGCGATCGATGAAGGCTTCGCCAACTCGTCGGCGGAGACATTGTCGGAGTCGGAGGCGGCGTTTATCGGCAGCTTCATGGACCAGTACCGCACGTTTTTCCGGATGGCGGAGTTGCTGGGATTTATCGTGGTGCTGATGATAGGACTGGTGGCGGCCAACACGGCGGCGATGTCGATTCGCGAGCGGCGCGGCGAGATTGCGGTGATGCGCTCGATCGGATTTCCCTCGCGCACGATTCTGTCGATGCTGCTGGCCGAGTCGATCCTGATAGGCCTGGCCGGCGGGATTATCGGATGCGGCGCGGCGTATATCGTGCTGAAAGTGTTTTCGGTCGGCAATGCGGCAGGCCCGCTCGGCTCGATCCACATGCAGCCGGCGATTGCGACCGAGACCCTGGTCGTGGCCGCGCTGATAGGACTGTTCAGCGCACTCGTGCCTGCCAGTTCGGCGGCGCGGCGCAATATCGTCGATGCGCTAAGGACGGTTGCCTGAGATGGCTATTCCGCTGAAGTACAACGTGCGTTCGCTGCTGGTGCGGCGCGTCTCCACGGCGATGACGGGCGGCGGAATTGCGCTGGTGGTGGCGGTGTTCGTGATCGTGATGGCGCTGGTGGCGGGACTCAACTCGGCGATCTCCGACACCGGCGACCCCGACAACGTAATCGTGCTGCGCAAAGGCGCGACCACCGAGACCTATTCCGCCATCCAGCTCGATCAGTTCGACGCGATGAAATTCCTGCCGCAGATCCGGCGCGAGCCCGACGGCGAGGTCGACGCGTCGCCGGAATTGCCGGTGCAGGCGCTGATGGAGCGCACCGGCGGCGGCCGCGACAATATCGTGGTGCGCGGAGTTCTGCCGATCGCGCTCAAGGTCCATCCCAAGGTCAAGATCGTCGAAGGCCGGATGTTCAATCCGTCAGTCAACGAAGTGATCGTCGGCAAGGGCCTGATGGGGCATTACGAGAACACGACGCTCGGTTCCACGCTTCGCTTCGGGCGCGGCAACTGGAAGGTGGTCGGGATAATGGAGGCGGCCGGCGGCTCGTTCGAGTCCGAGGTGTGGGGCGATATCCATAATGTGCAGGACGACGCGCAGCGCGGCGCGTATTACGCCGACGTGCGTCTCAAACTTGCGCCCGGCGCGGACAGCGATGCGCTGATTCGGCGGCTGGCGGACGATCCCCGAATCAATCTGCAAGCCGAGACCGAGGCGGACTACTACAAGGACCAGGCGGTGGTCGCCAACCAGATGCGCGTGCTCGGGATGATCGTCGCGGTAATCATGGCGGTCGGCGCAATCTTTGGCGCGATGAACACGATGTACGCGGCGGTCTCGTCGCGCACCACCGAGATCGGCACGCTGCGCGCGCTCGGCTTCGCGCCGATCGCGGTGATGACGTCGTTCCTGCTCGAGTCGCTGGTGCTGGCGGTGACGGCCGGCGCGATCGGAATCGTGCTGGCGATGCCGATCGACGGTTTGAGTTCGACGTTCGGCAACTTTGTCACCTTCTCGACGCTGGCGTTCAGCTTCCACGTCACTTTTGCAATAGTGATCGAGGCGCTGATCTTCGCCGCCGTGATGGGCGTGGTCGGCGGCTGGCTGCCGGCGCGACAAGCGATGAGAATGTCGATCGTCGATGCGCTCACGAGCGTCTGACCGTGTCCACCGAATCACCCCGGGGTCCCAATATCCGCGAACTCGAGTCGCTGCGGATTGCGCGCGCGGCCGAGCCCAAGAAGCCGAGCAGAATCGTCCCGGCCGCGATCATGCTCGCGATTCTCGCGGTGGCCGGCGCGGCGGGATTTTTCGTCTATCAGCGGACCATCGGCCGTCCGCCCGAAGTGCAAACCGCGATCGTCACGGTGAAACAGGCGGGACAGGCCGGCACCGTGCTGACCGGCAGCGGCTATATCATCACCAAGCACAAGTACATCGTGATCGGCACCAAGATTCTCGGCCAGATAGTCGCCGAGCCGATCGAGGAAGGACAGCGCGTCAAGGTCGGCGACCTGCTGGCGCGGATCGACGATCGCGACTACCAGGCGCAACTGAAGCAGGCCTACGCGGATCGCGATCTGGCGGCGGCCAACGTCGTGCTGAAGAGGGCGCGCGCGCAACGCCTGCGCGAACTCTACAAGCAACACGTGCAATCGAAGGACTCGCTCGAGGACGCGGAGAATCAGCTCTCGGTAGCGGAGGCGGAGCTCAAGAAAGCGGACGGCGCGATCGATTTCGCAAAGTTCAACGTGAGCCAGACCGTGATCACGGCGCCGATCAACGGTGTGGTGCTGCAGAAGTATCGCGAACTCGGCGACACGATTAACTACGGCGGCGAAATCCAGGCCGGCGGCGGCGCCACCGATATCGCGCAGCTTGCGGACTTGAGCGACCTGCGCTGCGAAGTCGATATCAACGAAAGCGATATCGCCAAGGTGACGATGGGAACGCCGGCGACGGTGATCCCGGACGCGTACCCCGACAATCCGTTTCCGGCGCAGGTCGTGAAGATTTATCCGGAGGCCGACCGCCAAAAAGGCACCGTGAAGGTCGAAGTCAGAATCCTTCAGCCCGATTTGAAGATTATCAAGCCGGAAATGAGCGCCAAGGTTACCTTCCAATCGATTATGACGCAGACCGCGGCTGCCCCGATGGTGCTGGTGCCGAAGAAAGCGATCGTCACCGAGGGCAGCACCAGTTCAGTGTGGGTCGTGCGCGCCGCCACCGCGCATCTGGTCCCGGTCGTGCTCGGGCACGAGTTCCAGGAAGGCGTCGAGGTCAGGAATGGATTGAGCGGCGGCGAGATGGTGATAGTAGTACCGCCGGCAACGCTCAAGGAAGGACAGGCCGTCACGCCGGAGAGTTCGTAGGCCGGGGTGACCGCGGCGCCTGAATCAGGAAAAGAAGGAAGAGAGATGGCGGAGACATTCGTACTGGTGCATGGCGCGTGGCATGGCGGATGGTGCTGGGCCGCGGTGATCAATCAACTCGAGCGGTTGGGCGACAGAGCCTACGCGGTCGATCTCCCGGGGCATGGCATGAACCGCGCCGATCGCGCGAAGGTGACGCTCGACAGCTACGTCAACAGCGTCGCGGAGTTTATCGAGCGCCACGATCTGAAAGACGTGGTGCTCGCGGGACACAGTCTCGGCGGGCTTACGATCTCCGGCGTCGCGGCGAAGATTCCCGCGCGGATCAAGCGCGTGGTGTGGGTCACGGCGATGGTGGCGCTCGACGGGCAGCCGGTCATAGACACGGCGGCGTCGCCGCTCGCGGCGGCGATCGATTCGTTGCCGGAGCGATCGATTACAATCGAGATGCTGGGCAAGGAAGCTATCGACGGGCTTACCAACGACATGGCGCCTGCGCTCAAGGAATACGTGATGGCGGCGCTGGGTCCGCAGCCGCTGGCGCCCCTGCTCGCGCCGGTGCCGATGGCGCCCTACTTCGCCACCGGAATTCCCAGCAGCTATATCGTTTGCGAAGACGACCAGATGCCGGTCGCGGGCGCACCCAGCTGGCATCCCCACTTTTCGAGCCGGCTCAGGAATCCAACGCTCAAGTTCGTCAAGAGCGGGCATGAAGTGATGTTCACGCATCCGGTGGAATGCGCGCGCGCGCTGCACGAGCTGGCGCGCGGCGATTGATGCGAGCGCCCCGGTTGTGAGCGAGCGGCAGGTCGATCAATTTCCCGGCAATCGATGCCGTTGGGCGCTCACCTCGCGCATGCGCGTGGCGCTCATATCATGTCGGCGGGTTTGATCCGGTGGGCGGCGCCGTCGCGAAAGCGGGCGGGCGAAAAGGGCGCCAGATCGATGCCTGGCAACCGGCCCTTGACCAGGTCGGCGATCACTTCGCCGGTTAGCGCGGAGAGCAAAATGCCACTGTTGAAATGTCCGGCGGCGTAGAGCACGCCGGCGACCGTCGGCGATGGGCCGAGCACCGGCAGCAAGTCGTCGGTGGCCGGGCGAAGTCCCGCCCATGCTTCGCGAAATGGAATCGAGGCGATCGACGGGACCATCGCACGCACCGTGCGCAGGATCCGTTCCATCCCATCGAGCGTGACCGACTTGTTGAAGCCCGCATCCTCGAACACCGAGCCGGCGAGCAGCCGCCCGTCGCGCCGCGGCACCAATAGTCCGCCGCCCGAGAACAGCGAAGGCACCACCAGGCCCGGCCGCGCGTCGAAGCTCAGAACCTGGCCGCGCACCGGGTAGAAGCGGATTCGATCGTCTTCAAGACCGCGGATGTCGCCAGCCCATGAGCCGGCGGCGTTGATGATTACATCGCCGGTCTCAAGTGATCCGTCGGCGAGGCGCAGGCCGGTGGCGCGCCCGGCGGTGGTGGTGATCGAATCGACGCGCGCGCCTTCGCGGAAATCGACGCCGGCGTAAGTGGCGGCGTTGATATAGGCAAGGGTGAGTTTGCGATTCTCGACGCGCCGATTGTCCGGCATATGGAGCGCGAAGATGATTTTTTCGGACAGCACGGGCGCGAGCTTGAACGCCTGGCGCGGGGATAATTCCTCGACGTCGCCACCGGCCGCGCGTTGCCATCGCGCCCGCGATTGCAGTTCCGCGCGCGCCGCGTCGTCGAAGGCGACGTAGAGCACCCCGTGACGGTCGTACTCGGGATCGACGCCGCTCTCGGCGGTGAGCCGTTCGACGATCGCGTCGAAGCATTTCTTGCCGGCCAGAGCGAGATCGAAGAACACGCCGGGTTCGTGCGCCTCGGCCTGCGGGCTGATGAGTCCAGCCGCCGCCCACGAAGCTTCAAGGCCGAGACGGCCGCGCTCGAAGACGGAGACCTGGACACCGTCGCAGGCGAGCCGCCACGCGACCGAACTTCCGATTATGCCGCCGCCGATTACGAGAGCTTTCACGTTTTCAATTAGAACCTGACGACGACCAGATTACCGGCGCGACGGAGGTGGTGGAAGCTCGCCCGCGAGCCTGTCGGTATTGCGCAAATGCGCCGACGATGATTCACTCGCAGCCGTCGTTGAAGATCCAGAGCTACTCGCTACTTTCGGCGTCGCGATGGACGGTGGTGCTTTCGATCGCACTCGCGACGGCTGACAACTTCGCCGATCCAGACCTGTGGATGCACATTCTGACCGGCCAGGCGATCCTCCGCACCGGTCATATTCCACGCTTCGATACCTACTCCTACAGCGCGGCGGGAATGCCGTGGCACAATCACGAATGGCTGGCGCAGGTGGCGCTGGCCGTCAGTTACGCGCATCTCGGCGTATTCGGCCTCAAGCTCCTGAAGCTCGTCTGCGCGAGCATCACGATACTGGCATTGGCGATCGGAATTTCCGCCACCCGCGCGTCGAGCCGGATTCAGAGGATGACGCTGATACTTATCGCCGTTGCGCTGGCGACTCAGATGCAATTTCGGCCTCAGCTCTTCACCTTCATGATGCTGAGCGTGGTGATGACGGTAGTCGCGATCGAAGTTTATCGGGGCGGAGCAATACTGTGGCCGCTGATTCCGATGTTCGCGCTGTGGGCCAATCTTCACGGCGGCTACACGATAGGACTTGGCGCGATGATCATTGCGGTTGCGGTTTTGTTCATCCAGGGCCTTGGAGACGCAAGCCGCAAGGCCTCGGCGCGCCGGCTGGGATTGGTCACGCTTGGATGCGCGGGCGCCACGATCCTCAATCCGTTCGGCGTGGGCCTGTGGACGGGAGTAGCGCATTCGGTCTCCGATCCGCTGATTCGGCAGATAGTCAATGACTGGGTGCCGTTGCCGAGCACGCTGCTATCCATGTGGCGCGAGTCCAAGCCGGAGCTGCTCAAGGATGTTGCCCCGATCCTGCTGTTTGCCGGTTTCATCGCGGCAGTTGCGATGGCTCCCTGGCTCGGGGACGCGGCCTTAATCGCGATCGCGACGATCTTCATTGGGGGCGCCTTCTATGCCGCGCGCAACCTAGCACTGGCGGTGATTGCGCTCGCGACGCCGCTGGCGCGCCATGCCACCTTGGCATTGGAGAGCGAGCCGCCGCAGCCGACGGTCAGCACCGAGCCGGCGCCGGCGCTGCTGGCAATTTCGGCGCTCCTGGTCGCGCTAGTGGGTGGAACTTTTTCCAATCGGCTCAAAACCTGGAAGCCCGAGCCGGCCGGCGCGGTCGCATTCATGCAACGCAATGGCCTTCATGGCAACATCCTCAACCAGTACGAATGGGGCGAATACCTGATCTGGCACGTGGGCAATGACAGCCGGGTCTTTATCGACGGACGCTGCGAGCTGGTCTATCCGGACAAGCTCATCCGCCAATATGCTATCTTTTTCTACGGACTGGAGGGCGCGCAAAACGTGCTCGACACATATCCCCACGACTTCGTGCTGATCGGCCCGCATACCAGGGCCTACGACGTTGTCAGGCAGGACGTACGGTGGCATTTGCTCTATAGCGATGCGACCGCGGCGCTTTTCGCGCGAGCCTCGTTGCCCGTCGAGGCGCCCACCGGCGGCAAGCTTGCCGACAGCTATTTTCCGTGAGCCTTGCGTCGACTGATGGAGAATGGGTCGCGAGCAACGCATTTTGGGACACCTGCCGCGACTGCGAAAAACCTCGACGACCGAAGCCAACCTCAGCCTGCGATAGCAACTCATTGCCGCGCTGCGCGCGGGCATTGGACTTGCTAATAAGGTGTGGACCATCAGATCGATCCGGTCGCCGACAGCTCGGGGAAGGCGCAACCGCGCCACTTAGCTAACGGTACGGCTGCGTCGGCCACGCATGACGCATTGCCCGCCATAACCGACGGCCTTGCACTGGAGCCGGCGGGCGGTCCTGACCAGGCGGTGACGCTCGTGATGGGCGACGGCGACAATTCCGAGTGGGTGTCGTCGGTACTGCGCGCGGCCTCACTTGCGATCATAGCATTTCAGATTGGATACACGGTGCTTGACGGCGGGGAATATCCGCAGACCTTCGCGCGAACTCTGCCGCTTCATATCACCAGCATGACGCTGGCCGTGGTTGCGCTCATGGCAACGCTGTCGCCGCGTGCGATGCGGATCTGGCGCGCGATAGCGCTGGCAATCGGTGCGTCGATTCTGGCGATCACGGCGTGGATTGCAGCGATCAATAGCGACGGCGACGTACTGGTGGCGACTATTCTGCTGTCTTTCCTGGGCTCAGGCGCGCTGGTTCCATGGAGCCCGCGTTGGCAGGCAGCCTTCAATGTTAGCGGGGCGCTGGCGTTGCTGGGGTACTCGATGCAAGCGACGGGTCCGGATTCGCGCCTCGCGATCGCCTGGATGGTGCTGGTGAGCGCGGCGCTGTTGTCGCAACTGAGCGCGGTCCATGGCGCCCGCTATCGCCGGAAACTGGCCGAGCAGCTGGCGGCGCTGGCCGAGAACCATCGCTTACTCAGGCGCGAGATGGAGCTGCGCGCGCAAGCCGCATCGGCGCGGGAGAGCAATCACGTCCGGCTGCAGGCAAGCGAGTCGATGCTGCGCAAGGTATTCGAAGCGTCGCCGGACAACATCGCGGTCAACCGCCTTTCCGACGGACGTTTCATTGCCGTCAACGACGAGTACCGGGTCGCGGGTTACACGCGCGGCGACGTGATGGGGAACAACCTGCTCGCACTTGGGCTGTGGCCGAACGAAGACGAGATAAACCGCTTCCTCGAGAGCATTCGACAAACCGGGCGCGTCAAGAACATGGAAATCACCCAGCGCCGCAAAGACGGCAGCGTCGAGACGAACCTGATCTCGGCTTCGGTGGTCGAAGTCAATGGCGAGTCGTGCGTGATTTCGATGATTCGCGACATCACGGAGATCAAGCGCGTCGAGCGCGACCTGCTGGCGGCGCGCGAGGAATTGTCACGGCAGGTAAACGCGCTCAGCGCCAGCGAGGAGACCTTCCGCAAACTTTTCGACGCGAACCTGGACAGCATGACGCTCAACGGAGTCGACGGAAAGTACATCGATGTCAACCAGCAATTCACCCGGACGACCGGGTTTTCGCGCGAAGAGACCATCGGGCATCATTTCACCGAGCTCAATTTGTGGATCCATCCGGACGAAATGATTGCCTTCGCCAATCAACTTTTCAGCACCAACGAAGTCCGCAACGTTGAGGTGGCGTTCCGTTGCAAGGACGGCTCGGAGCGGCCGGTGCTAATTTCAGCAGTGAACCTGGAGCTGTATGGACAGCTCTGCTGCCTGACTATTTCGCGCGAAATATCCGACCTCAAGATGACGCAACGTGAACTGGTCGGCGCGCGCGAGGCAGCGCTGACCGCGTCGCGGGCCAAGTCGGAGTTCCTGTCGAGCATGTCGCACGAGATTCGCACGCCGATGAACTCGATTCTCGGGATGGCCGATCTGCTGATGGAAACGAAACTCGACGATGAGCAGCGAAGATATTTGAGCACTGTCATCACCAACAGCCAGGTGCTGCTCCAGCTGATCGACAGCATCCTTGACCTCGCCAAGGTCGAGAGCGGGCGCATCAGCCTCGAGGCGGTCGAATTCGATCCCAAAGACGTGACCGAGAAGGTACTCGAGACGCTGGCGATCCGCGCGCATGAAAGAGGCCTCGAGCTGATGGCGCGCTTTGCGCCGGCAGTCCCCGAGCTCGCGCTCGGCGATCCGTTCAGACTCGGGCAGATCCTCATCAACCTGGTCGGCAATGCGATCAAATTCACCCAGCACGGACAGGTGCTGGTGTTGGTCGAGCCCGACCGGAGTTCCACAACCGCGGCCGGCCTCAAGTTCACGGTGACCGATACCGGAATCGGAATTGCAGCCGACAAGCTCCACCTGCTGTTCAACGCATTCACCCAGGCCGACTCTTCGACCTCGCGCAAATACGGCGGCAGCGGGCTCGGACTGGCAATCGTCGCGCGGCTGGTTGAGCTGATGCACGGCAAGGTCGAGGTAACCAGCGAGCCTGGAGTTGGGAGCGCATTTTCATTCACCGCGCAACTTGGGGCGGCAAGCGCCAGGACGGCGCCGGCGAAGCCGCGGAATCTGACGTTCGGCGACGTGAGAATTCTGCTGGTCGATGACAACTCCGACAGCCGGTCGATTCTCTCGGAACTGCTCACAGCGCAAGGGGCGACTGTGACTCAGGCGTCGTCGGGAACGGAGGCGCTGGCGGTGCTTCGTAGCGACGCTTCGCGAAGCTCGTGCTTCCAGATCATACTCCTCGACAGCACGATGCCTGCGCCGGGCGGGTTCGACGTCGCAAAAAATCTCATGAGTGGCGGCCCCGCGGCGCCGCAGATCGTGATGATGCTCAGTACCAATGACTTGACCAGCAAGGTTGGGCGGCTGCGTGCGATCGGGGTTGACCACTATATTGTCAAACCGGTGCGGCGCGCTGAGTTGTTCGCAGCGGTCGCGCGAGCGTGCGACGGAGTGTGCATCGAACCGCGCGGCGACAGGTTCGCGTCGCCGGCAATCGCGCCGATTTCAACGGCTTCGGCAATACTCGATCGGCCGCTGCAAATTCTCCTCGCCGACGATTCACAGGATAACCGCGCGTTGATCCGTGCGTATCTGAAAAAAACGCCCTATCGCCTCGAAGAAGCCGAAGATGGCCAGCAGGCAATCGATAAATTCATCGCCGGGAAGTTCGATCTGGTGCTGATGGATATCCGGATGCCGATCGTTGACGGCTACCAGGCGACCAGCAGGATTCGCGGCTGGGAGCGGGCAAACCATCGCCGCCGCACTCCAATCGTGGCCCTGACGGCATCCGCGCTGGAAGAAGCGGCGCATCGCACCAAGGCCGCGGGATGCGACGCGCACGTGACCAAGCCAGTCAAAAAATCAACGCTGCTCGATGCCATTCGCGGCGCGATCGAAGCCAACCCGTTGGATGACGAGCCCGCGCGCCTTATCAACCGCAACCTCAAGGAGGCAACATGCCAGACCGAGTAATAGTCGAAGTGGACGAGGACCTTAGCGAGCTGATCCCGGGGTTCCTGACCCACAAGCGCGCCGATGTCGCAACGATTGTCGACGCGAATGCGCGCCGCGACTACGCGGAGATCGGCCGCATCGCGCATCGGATCAAGGGCGAAGGCACCAGCTACGGATTCGAATCGATGACGGAGATGGGTCGCTCGCTCGAGCAAGCCGCCGCGATCCGCGACGATGGCGCAGTGGCCGCACTCGCGCGCCAGCTGCTCAACTACATGGATCGTGTCGAGATAGTGTTCCAGCCGTCCAGGGATTAGCCCGGCCGCGTCATTGGCGGCGAGCTTGCACTCCAACTGCCAGGGCTGAGGGAATTCAGCTTGCCAGGTCGGCGCCGTGCTCGCCCAGTGTCGCGAGGCTGAGGCCCTTGAATGCGGGCTCCGCGGCAGCCATCGACGCAAACACCGCGTCCGCCGAGTTCGGACGATCGACGCCGTCGAGCGCATGGCCGAGCCTCGCGATTACCTCGACGGCAGTGATCGCGGCTCCGGGCGGTGGAAACGCCGCGTTGATTCGCTGCACACGTCCCTTGAAGTTCGTAAAGCTGCCGTCGATTTCAGGATACGCCGCAATCGGCCAGACCTGGTTGGCCATCTGGCAGGTCTCGTTGGCGTCCGTAGATAGCACCAGCATGTAGTCGAGCGCGCCGAAGCGCCTGACGAACTCCTCTTCGCCGAAAGCGCGAACCAAGTCGGCGCGCATCGCGATCAACATCTTGAGTTCGCCCGACGCGACTGCGGCTGCGAGTCCGTCGAGTCCGTCGGCCGGGATCGCCAGCGCCGCGAGTCCGCGCGCGTTGGGATTTTTGTTCGCGCGGATCAGCAGGTCGTCATCGCTGCTGGCGCCCGGCGGCGACCAGCTGAGCGTCGCTATTCGATCCGATCCGATCGCGGTTTTCATCAACTGCTTCAGCGCGAACGCTTCTTCGTTGGTGGACTGCGCATCGACGACCGCCGCGATCGAATTGGGGCCGTACTGGCGCTTGTAATCCGCGATGATCGACGCTGCGCGCCGGATACCTTCGCCCCAGGGCTCGGTCACCAGCTGGTCCTTCGCCTGCACCAGCGGCGACGTGAGGCGCGTCTCGTTTTGCAGCCCGGGGAAACTGTGACGGCCCTCGTCGCACATCCAGTAGCTGTTGACGCCGGGGTTGAAGCGCGGCTTGAAGCGGTAGATGCGGCCGCGATGGTGGTGGATATCGATAGCGCATCCACGCTCGCATCCGCCGCATACCGACGCGGTGCGATGCAGGTACCAGACGCGCATCCGGAAGCGGAATTCTTTTTCGGTGAGCGCGCCGACCGGGCAGATGTCCACGACGTTGCCGGCGTACTTGTTGTTGACCGGCTGGCCGGGATTGATGTCGATGCGGTTATGGTCGCCGCGCTCGAAAATCGCCAGCTCGGAGGTCTTCGTCACTTCGTCGAAGAATCGCGTGCATCGCGCACACAGGATGCATCGCTCCTGATCGAGCATCACGCCCGAGCCGATGTCGATCGCCTTGCCCTTGTGATTTTTCCTGGGCAACGGAAAGCGCGACGGCTGCTGATCGTAATCCATGTAGTAGTCTTGCAGCTTGCACTCGCCGGCCTGATCGCAGACGGGACAATCGATCGGATGGTTGATCAGCAGGAATTCGAGCACCGCCTTTTGCGCGGTCTTGGCCTTCTCGCTTTTGGTATGGACGACCATCCCCTCGGCGACGCGTGTGTTGCAGGCGATTTGGAGCTTGGGCGCCTTTTCGACTTCGACCAGGCACATCCGGCAGTTGCCGACGATCGTCAAGCCGGGGTGGTAGCAATATTGGGGGATCTCGATGCCGACGAGTTCGGCCGCCTGGATGAGATTCAGGTTCGCGCCAGCGTCAACTTCCTTGCCGTCAATGGTGAGCTTGGGCATCTGGTTTCTTCAGTGTTGCTCTTTTCGCTTGCGTCCGCGATTAGGCAGCCTGTCTCGCGGAGCCGTCTTTGAACGGGCATCGCCCGAGCTTGATGTGCGCCTCGAATTCGTCGCGATACTTGGGGATGAAGCTCTTCACCGGCATCGACAGACTGTCGGCGAGCACGCAAATGGTATTGCCTTCCATGTTGGAGGCGGCATCGATGAGCACCTTGAGGTCTTCCATCTTGCCGCGCCCTGCTTCCAGCTCGATGAGCAATTTTTCGATCCAGCCGCATCCTTCGCGGCACGGCGTGCACTGTCCGCATGACTCGTGATGGTAGAAATGCGCGATCGTTTTGAGCGCATCGACCATGCAGGTGTCTTCGTTCATCACCATCACGCCCGCGGTTCCCATCAGCGAACCGGCGGCGCGGACGGACTCGAAATCCATGTTGACTTTGACCGCCTCTTCCGCCGTGAAGATCGGGAACGACGAACCGCCGGGGATGACGCCCTTGAGCGCCTTGCCGTCGAGGATTCCACCGCCGACCTCGTAGATCAGATCCTTGAGCGGAAAGCCCATCGGCAATTCGTACAATCCCGGTTTGTTGATGTGGCCGGAGAGGCAGAAGAGTTTGGGACCGGGACTTTTTTCGGGACCGATCGATTTGTACCAATCGGCGCCGCGATTGATGATGTGCGGGACGTTCGACAGCGTCTCGATATTGTTGACCACGGTCGGGCACCCGAACGCGCCCTGGATGGCGGGGAACGGCGGACGGTTGCGCGGATACGCGCGCTTGCCTTCGAGCGATTCGAGCAGCCCGGTTTCCTCGCCGCAGATGTATGCGCCCGCGCCGCGATGCGTGAATACGTCGAGGTCGAAGCCGGAGCCGAGGATGTTCTTGCCCAGGTAATTGTTGGCGTAGGCCTCGGCGATTGCGGCGTCGAAAATTCTCTTCTGCACGGTGAACTCGCCGCGCAGGTAAGTGTATGCGGTATGCGCGCCGACCGCGCGGCACGCGATCGCGATGCCCTCGAGGATGCAGTGCGGATCGAACTCGATCTCGTAGCGATTGGCGAACGTGCCGGGCTCGCTCTCGTCGGCGTTGCAGCACAGATAGACCGGCTTCTTGGATTCCTTCGGAATGAAGCTCCACTTCACGCCGGTTGGAAACGCCGCGCCGCCGCGCCCGCGCAGATTCGAGTTCTTGACCTCGTTGATGATCTCTTCGGGCTTCATCTCGAACAGCGCCTTGCGCAGCGCCTTGTATCCGCCGTTGCCGGCGTACACGTCGAGCTTGCGAAGGTCAGGGATATCCAGCCAGCGAGTCAGTATCCGTTCCATGTGAATCCGGGTGCGTCCGTCGTCCGGTCAGGAGGTTTGATGCTTGTCGCTGAGCGCCATCAGTTTCTGCTTCTGGCCCTGGATTTTCCGCTGCAGCGCCATCAGTGCGTCGAGCACGCCTTCGGGCCGCGGTGGACATCCGGGAACATACACATCAACCGGGACAATTCTGTCGATGCCGGGTACGGTCGCGTAGTTGTCGTAGAAGCCGCCGGTCGAGGCGCACGCGCCAAACGCCATCACCCACTTGGGCTCCGCCATCTGATCGTACACGCGGCGCAAAATCGGCCCCTGGCGAACTGTCACGGTGCCGACCACCATCAGCAGATCCGCCTGGCGCGGAGTGAAGCGCGGCAGCAGCGCGCCGAAGCGGTCGATGTCGTAGGGGGTCATCGACAGCGACATATACTCCATCGCGCAGCAGGCGGTCGCGAACGGATACGGAAAGATCGAAAATTTTCGCGCCCAACCAATCGCCTTGTCCAGCCGGGTCAGGACCGCGGTATCGCCGAGCAGGATCTCCTCGCCCTTGGTCGACTCGAGCCCGCTTTTAATTAATGCCATCGAAGCCTCTGGCGCTTGATATATACGTTAAATCTCCTAAATTGAAGCGTAGCAAGCATCGCGTCGGTGCGTCAACGAATCCTAATGAACCGGCGGTTCTGAGTGAAGCCAAACTTGCATCGTGCCGCGACAATTGCCGCCGCTCTGGCGGCAGCCGTGATTTTGGCGGCTGCAAGACTTGCGGCACCGCAGCAGACGAGCCTGAAGGTGCAGGTGTCAGCCCTGCCATGGTGTAGTCGCGAAAAGATGCGCTGCGCAGATTTTCGCGTCTTCTCACTACTGGGTGCAGGGGTCACCCCTGCCCAAGGAGGTGCGGAACCCACGGTGGGTTCCGCATTCAATTAGGTTCGTCACGAAATTCGCAGCACGCCGGCCCCTTTGATCTCGTCGTGCTTGAGCATCTTGAGCGCCATATTCGCCTCGCCCAGCCCGAAGGCCACGGTGCTCGTGCGAATCGGTATCTCGCCCGCAAGCTTGAGGAACTCTTCGCCGTCGGCGCGCGTGTTAGCCGTCACGCTGCGGAGTTCTTTTTCGTAGAAGAGCTGTCTTTCGTAATCCAGCGCCGGAATCGGGCTTAGATAAATTCCCGCGACCGCCAGGATCCCTCCGCGATCGAGCGCTTCCAGAGCCGGCCGCACGAGATTTCCCGCCGGAGCAAACAGAATTGCCGCATCCAGCCGCGCCGGCGGCGGATCTTCCGCGTTGCCGATCCATTCGGCGCCAAGATCTTTCGCCAGGTCGCGATGCGGTCCGCCCCGGCTCATCACAAACACCCGGCATCCCCAGTGGCGGATCACCTGAAGCGCAAGATGAGCCGAGCCGCCGAAGCCGTACAGTCCGACCGTCGCACCCGGCTTGACCTCGGCGCGCTTGATTGCGCGGAACCCGATTATTCCGGCGCACAACAGGGGCGCCGTTTCTTCGTCGCCGAGGCAGTCGGGAAGCGCGTAGGCGAAGTCCTCCCGCACGACCGCCCATTCGCAGTAGCCGCCGTCGTGGTCGTAGCCGGTGAAGCGCGCGTTCGGGCAGAGATTTTCGCGCCCGCGACGACAATAGATACAAACGCCACAGGTCTCGCGAAGCCATGCGATCCCGACTCGATCGCCCTGCTTGAAACGTGCGGCGCCGGCGCCGCGCCGGTCCACGACGCCCACCACTTCGTGACCCGGGATAATTCGCGCATGGCGCGGCGGCAGGTCGCCTTCGGCGACGTGAAGATCGGTCCGGCATACGCCGCAAGTGCGCACCCGCACCAGAATTTCGCCCGGCCCCGGCTCGGGCACGGGCGCGTCGATAGCACGAAGCGGATCCGATTCGATCGGCGCGGGCTTTTCGACCACCATCGCCTTCATCTTTTCATCATTCTCATCTGGATCGATCTGCCTCGAACAAAAAATATCATACCCAACGCGCCCGCCGTTGGCTTGCCAAAGAACTTCTTAAGCGATCGACCGCCCAAGAATTGCGCTACTGTTCGTCGCCGTGCTCTATTGTGCCGCACGAATGCAGGCCATCAAACAATCGCAACCGTCGGGCCAACTTTCGTTTGCGCGTTCCGATAACTCTACGCTGGTCGTCCGGCTCTCCGGCGATTGGCATCTTCGTCACGGCCTGCCCGGGCCGGACCTTGTACTGAAACAACTCGACACCGCGCCAAAGCCCGCCCGGCTGACCTTCGACGCTGCCGGGCTTGGCGACTGGGACAGCGGCCTGCTCACGTTCCTGTTGGGCGTCAGCGAGATCTGCCATACGCGCAAGTTGCCCGCGGATTGGAGCCCGCTTCCCGAGGGCGTGCGGGGCTTGATGCAACTGGCCGAAGCGGTGCCGGAAAAAGCCGGCGCTCGCCACGAGGCCGCGCACAGCTCGTTCATCGAGCAGGTTGGCCGGGAAGCGATTTCGTTTGCGCGGTCGCTGGATGAATTTCTGGCCTTCTTTGGCGAAGTAACCATCGCGTTCGCCCGGCTGGCCGTCGGCAAGGCGCGTTTTCGAAGAGTTGACCTGATGATCGTGATCCAGGATTGCGGCGCCAACGCGTTCGGGATCGTCACGCTGGTCACATTCCTGGTCGGGGTGATTCTCGCGTTCGAGGGCGCGGTACAGTTGCAACAGTTCGGCGCGACAATCTTCGTCGCCGACCTGGTTGGAATTGCGATGAGCCGCGACATGGGCGCGATGATGGCGGCGATCATCATGGCGGGCCGCACCGGAGCCGCGTTTGCCGCGCAGCTTGGCTCGATGAAAGTGACCCAGGAAATCGACGCGCTGACCACGATGGGAATCTCGCCGCTCGAATTCCTGGTGTTGCCGCGCGTGACGGCCTTGTTCCTGATGATTCCGCTGCTGTGCGTGTTCGCCGATTGCATGGGAGTGGCGGGCGGAGCGTTCGTCAGCGTGACGATGCTCCATACCTCCCTGCGCAGCTACCTCATCGAGACCAAGCATGCGATTACCCTCACCATGTTCTTCGGTGGCCTGTTCAAGGCCGCCGTTTACGGCATAATCATCGCGGTCGCCGGATGCCTGCGCGGGTTCCAGTGCGGCAACAGCTCGTCGGCGGTCGGTGACGCGGCGACCCAGGCGGTGGTTACGGGAATCGTCTATGTAATCGTCGCGTGCGGAATATTCGCGTTCGTCTTCAACGTGCTGGGGATTTAGGCGTCAGACTCAAATGAGAATCAAGCTGGACAGCCCGGCGCACTGAAATGGCCACCACGCACTCAACAATCAGGTCCTCGGACGGCAAACGCGTCTCGGTGCCGAAGTTTCCCAAGGATGGTCCCCCGCCAATCACGGTCAATAATCTCACGATGGCGTACGGAACCTTCGTGTTGATGAAAGATGTGAACTTCACCGTGAATCACGGCGACATCTTCATAATAATGGGCGGCAGCGGCAGCGGGAAAAGCACCCTGCTTCGCCACATGCTCGGGCTGATCGAGCCGGCCAAGGGCGAGGTTTGGTACGGCGATTTCAATTTCACCAAGGGCGAGCCGCTTGAGCGCGAGGAGATGCTGCGGCATTTCGGCGTTCTGTACCAGGGCGGCGCGCTATGGAGCTCGATGACGCTGGCGGAGAACGTGGGATTGCCGCTGGGCGAATTTACCGATCTGTCGGACGCGGAAATTCTGGAAGTTGCTTCGCTGAAGCTGGCGCTGGTCGGGCTCAAGGGCTTCGAGGGCTACTATCCGAGCCAGATCAGCGGTGGGATGCAAAAGCGGGCGGGACTTGCCCGCGCGATCGCGCTGGACCCGGAAATACTTTTCTTTGACGAGCCATCGGCCGGCCTCGATCCGATAAGCTCGCGCCTGCTCGACGACTTGATACTGGAACTGCGCGACAACCTCGGCGCGACGATCGTCGTCGTGACTCACGAGCTGGCCAGCATCTTTGCAATCGGCAATAACAGCGTCTTTCTCGACGCGGAGAGCAGGACCATGATCGCTCACGGCGACCCCAAGGACCTGCTGGCGCATAGCACCGATCACCGCGTGCGGACTTTCCTCACTCGCGGAGGAGAAGACGCGGAAAAATCAGCGAGGAATCATGGGTAAGCGAATCAATCCAGCGATGGTGGGTATGTTCGTTTTGAGCGCGGTGGGGCTGATCCTGGCGGCAATTGTGGTCTTCGGATCAGGTAACCTGTTCCGCAATACCCACGATTTTGTCATCTACTTCTCCGGCGGCGGCATCAACGGCCTCAGGGTCGGCGCGCCGGTCAGGTTCAAGGGCGTCGATGTAGGTGAGGTCAAGGAAATTCAATTGAGCCTCGGCCAGGAGATGAACCAGCAGACCCGCGAGCTGAACGCAAAGGTCCACATCCCGGTGACCATCGAGCTCGATCAAAAAAAGATTCTTTCCCACGGCGCCACCTCCATCGACTTGAGCGACCCGCATACAATTCCCAACCTGATCCGGGAAGGGATGCGTGCGCAACTGGGCATGGATAGCATCGTGACCGGAATGATGTACGTGGCGTTGGACATCGAACCGAATACGAAGATTGAAATGATCGCGCCGCAAGGCTCTCCGCTCCAGGAAATCCCCTCAATTCCAACCACCCTCGAACAAGCCCAGGAGGTGGCACTCCGAATTTTCAACAAGCTCAGCAAGGTGGACTTCGACGCCATGTTCACCCAGATGACCGGGATGCTGGAATCGATCAGGCAAATCACCAACTCGCCTGGGCTCAAGGAAGCGATCGCCAATTCCGAAAAAACGCGCGAGCAACTCGACCACACCCTGGCCGGCGCGCAGCAGACTCTCAACACGATGAACAGCCAAGTGCCGCCCCTGTCCAACTCTTTGCAGAAGACTTCGCTTTCCGCCGACGCCGCGGCGAAGCAGGCCCGGCTGACGCTCGGCACCGTGCAAATGGCGATCGAGCCGAACTCTCCGATAAACTACCAGGTGCTGCAGACCCTGCAGGACGTCTCCGCCGCCGCGCACTCGATCAAGGAGCTGACGGACTACCTGCAACGTAACCCCAGCGCGATTATTCGCGGGCGCGACCTCAGCCAGGATCAACCATGACCTCGACCAGACAGCTTCTGAAAACTTGTGCGGTAGGCGCGATCGCGATGGCGCTGGCAGGGTGCTCCTCCGTCGCCAAAACAATTCTCGCCCCGCAGCCGGACATCACGAAGTTTTATCTCCTCACACCCGCCGCGGGCGGTGCGACAGCGGCGCCGGCAGCCGCGACGAGTGCGGGCGGCGAGTTCGCGATCGGACTTGGGCCGATCAAACTCCCTCCGTACCTCGATCGCCAGGAAGTAGTGACCCGCGCCGCGCCCAATCGCCTCGAGCTCTCAAAGGACGCGCGATGGGGCGAGTCGCTGCAAAACGGCTTCACCAGCGTGATGGCGCGCGACCTCGCGGCACAAGCCGGGACCGGACAGGTGATTATCTTCCCGTGGTACAACACGGTGCATGTCGATGTGCAGGTCCAGATTGACGTCTATCGCTTCGAGACCGATGGCAATGGCAACGCGCAACTGTCGGCGAAATGGACCATTCTCGACTCCACCGGCAAGAACATCCTCTACACGGTAGAGTCCGATCTGACGCAGCCCTCCAAGCCCGGCGATACCACCGATGCGGCGGCGGCGCTCAGCCGCACGATCGGCGATCTGAGCGGCCAGATCGCGAACATGATTCACCAGCTGCGCTCGCAACCGGCGCCGCATCCGGCCTGATCTCCGTGTCATTCTAGAGCGAAGCAAAGAATCCCGATCTTTTTTGGTGACTCAGCACTCAAGTCGCGCCAAGTTGGGTGGGGCAAAACGCTCTTGTCTCCGGCGCGACACTCATTCCGGGGAATTCGCGCGCGAAAACCGTATGAATCGAAACCCTTGCGCTCAGGGCTTGCCAGGCGGAAAGAAAATACATGAAGCCCCGCCATGCCGCCGCGCTCGCCCTCATAGCCTGGTATCTGATGGTGCCGCCGCTGGCAGCGCCGGACGGGCTATCGATCGATACGACTGCGCCGCTCACTGCATGGGTCAATATGAAGCCGTCATTCGCATCAAAGCCGGACTGTGAGACCACCAAAGCCAAAATGATCGCGCTTCACCCGCATCCATCAGATCCGTCTGAGCAACTGAGGCATGACGGCGCGAAAGCCGCGCTTTGCGTTCCATCTGACGATCCTCGGCTCAAATCCAATTAGGACACTCGCAGTCAGCACTTAGGATATTAGTTGCGATTTATGACAGCGCCCCCGCCCGCACTCAGTCTTGTTTTGCAACTAGGTTGCCTCACCGTATCTGATCGCTTATAAACGCGATTGATGCCGTCGATGCATTCATCGCTCGCTTCCGCGCCGCCCCGGCGCGCGCCGATCCGCGATATCCTCGATCGAGCGCTGGCGGGCGCGCGCCTGAGCGACGCCGACGCAGTCGCGCTGATCGAATGCCCCGACAGCGCCCTCGACGCCATGCTCTGCGCTGCGGCTGAACTCCGCGATCGTGGCAAGGGCCGCGACGTAACCTACTCGCGTAAAGTTTTTTTGCCCATCACCAATCTCTGCCGCGATCGATGCACCTATTGTACGTTCCGCAAAGACCCCGGCGACCCGGGCGCGTGGACGATGATGCCCGACGAGATCGCCGCGTGGTCGCGCCGTGGCGCCGAGCTCGGATGCAAAGAGGCGCTGATGTGCCTGGGCGACAAGCCCGAGGTCGCATTTAAGGAATATCGCGAGACGCTGGCGCGCCTCGGCGTCCGCACCACGATCGAATACGTCGGCCGCGCCTGCGAAATCGCGCTGGCCGCGGGACTGCTGCCGCATACCAACGCCGGCCTGATGACGTCCGATGAGATGCGCGCGCTGCGTCCGCTCAACGCGAGCATGGGTCTGATGCTCGAAAATATCTCGCCGCGACTGCGCGCGCGCGGCGCGGTGCATCAGGCCGCGCCCGACAAGGACCCCGCGCTGCGCATTAAGATGATCGACGACGCGGGCGCGATCCGAATTCCGTTCACCACCGGAATCCTGCTCGGTATCGGCGAGACTCCCGCCGAGCGCGCGCTCAGCCTGACCGCGATTCGCGACACCCATGAGCGTCACGGCCATATCCAGGAAGTGATCATCCAGAATTTTCGCGCCAAGCCTGAAATTGCGATGGCCGACGCGCCCGAGCCCGACGCCTACGACATGGCGCGCGCGATCGCGACGGCGCGCCTGGTGCTCGGGCCGGCGATGAACGTGCAGGCGCCGCCCAACCTGTCGCCGCGTCAGATCGAGTTGTTCCTGAGCGCCGGAATCAACGACTGGGGCGGCATTTCGCCGCTCAGCAAGGACTACGTGAACCCCGAGGCGCCGTGGCCGCACATCGACAGGCTCGGCGAGCGATGCGCGCGGGCTGGATTCATGCTCGCTGAAAGGCTCGCAATTTATCCCGAATATATTAATGATAAATGGCTCGACCCGGCGGTCGCGACTAAAGTGCGCGCGATATGGGATCGACCCGTCGGAGGCCAACAATGAACCTCGAGTACTGGCGAGATTACGTCGACGAAATCGAAGCGACTCCCGTTGACGCTTTGCTTGGCAAGGCCTCCGCGCCGGTTCGCTCCGCGCTTGAACACGCGCTCGCGAAAAAAGAACTGACGCCCGACGAAGGGCTGCTGCTGTACACCGCCGACGGCGACGACTTGCGCGCGACCGTCAGATGCGCCGACATCGCGCGCGCCGAGGACGTGGGCAACGAAGTCACCTACATCGTCAATCGCAATATCAACTTCACCAATATCTGTTTCGTGGGATGCCAGTTCTGCGGCTTCAAGCGTCAACGCTGGGAGGCCGACGCCTACGATCATTCCGACGATACGATCCTGGGCAAGGTGGCCGACGCGGTCGCGCGCGGAGCGACCGAGATCTGCATGCAGGGCGGCATCAACCCCGACATGCCGCCGTTCAAGTATCGCGACCTGCTCGACACGATGAAGGGCGCCTTTCCCGAGATACACATCCACGCGTTCTCGCCGATGGAGATAATGTACGGCGCCAAACGCGCGCGGATGGACTATCCGGAATACATCACGATGCTCAAGGATCACGGACTCGGCTCGATTCCGGGCACCGCCGCGGAAATCCTCGACGACGGCGTGCGCGAGATCCTCAGCCACAAGAAGGTCGACGTCTCCGCGTGGGTCGAGATAATCACCACCGCTCACGCGGTCGGCGTGCCAACCACTTCAACCGTGATGTACGGTCACGTCGAGACTCCCCGCCATGTGGTGAATCATCTCGACTTGATCCGCACGATCCAGAAGCAGACCCATGGCTTCACCGAGTTCGTGCCGCTCAGGTTCATCCATCAGAACACGATGCTTTACCGCAAGGGCCTGGTTTCGCCGGCCGATCGCGGTCAACTGGATTTCCAGATGTACGCGTTCTCGCGCCTGTTCATGCGCGGGCAAATCGACAATATCCAGACCTCGTGGGTCAAGTGCGGCGTCGATCTCGCGGCGCTCACGCTCAAGGCTGGATGCAATGATTTTTCGGGCACCCTGATGGAAGAAAGCATCACGGCGCTGGCCGGCGGCGACTCCGGTGAGTTCGTGCCGGTCGATTTGTTCGAGGAAAAAGCGCGCGAGATGGGCCGCGTCGCCGTCGAACGCACCACGCTCTACAAGAAGCTCTACGGAAGAAAGGCACCCAATGGAGCGCGGCCAATCGCATCCTCTCCCGTCCCGGCAGATCACCACGCTTGCGGGGGGAGTGGGTGCGGCTAAGTTCATCCGGGGACTGGTTCGGCGTATCGATCCCGAACGGCTGACCGTCGTCGTTAACACCGGCGACGACGACACCTTTTACGGACTTCACGTCTCGCCCGATATCGACACCGTTACCTACACGCTCGCCGGCGTGGTCAGCCGCGCGCAAGGCTGGGGACTCGACGCAGAATCGTTCAACGTGCTCGGCGCGCTCGCGCGTTTCTACGGCCAGCCGTGGTTCGGCCTGGGCGATCGCGACCTCGCCACGCATCTGTATCGCACCGAGCGGATGCGCCGCGGCATCTCGCTCAGCCGCATCACCGCGGAAATCGCCGGCGCATTCGCGGTCAAGTCGCGCATCATCCCCATGACCGACGACCGGGTGCGGACTTTCGTGAAATTGCGCGGACGCCGCGCTATCCCGTTCCAGGAATACTTCGTGCGCGGGCGCGCACGCGGCACCGTCGAAAAGATCGAGCTGCGAGGAATCGGCGCCGCGCGCCCCAATCCCGCGGTCCTGCGCGCGATTCGCAAATCCGCCGCGGTCATCCTGGCGCCATCCAATCCGTTCGTCTCGCTCGGCCCGATTCTGAAATTGACCGGCGTGCGCGCGGCGCTGCGCCGCGCCAAACCGCGCGTCGCGGCGATTAGCCCGATTGTCGGCGGCAAGACGATCAAAGGCCCCGCCGACAAAATGCTCCGCAGCCTCGGGATGGAAGTCTCGCCGCTTGGAGTTGCGCGCCTCTATCGCGATATCGTCGGACTGTTCGTGCTGGACAACGCCGACCGGCGCTACCTCGAATCGATCCAGCGGCTCGGGATGCGCGCGATGGCCACCGACACGATCATGTCCACTCCCGAGCGCGCCGCCGCCTTGGCCGAAGTGGTTCTGCAAGCGCTTGCGGTGTAGTAGGCTGGTCCCGCCGATGCGCACGATAAGTCTCACTGCAATCGAGGGCATCCCGATGCTGAAGGCGGGCGACGATCTCGCCGCGCTGATCGCGGGCCGGCTCGACGCCACTGGCTTCAGACTCGAACCCGGCGATATTCTCGTCGTATGCCAGAAGGTGGTTTCGAAGGCCGAGGGCCGCGTCGTGAATTTGAAGGATTTCGAGCCCTCCGAATTCGCCCGCAACTATGCCAGCCGATGGGAAAAAGATCCGCGCGCGATCGAAATCGTGCTGCGCCAAACCAACCGAATCGTCCGCAACGACCGCGGCGTCCTGATCGTCGAGACCGGACCCGGATGGGTCTGCGCCAATGCCGGTGTCGATGAATCCAACAGCCTTGAAGACGATCGCGCCATCCTGCTGCCCGAGGATCCCGACGCCTCGGCGCGCCGCCTTCGCGACCAGATTCGCCGGCGCCTGGACGTTACCGTCGCAGTGCTGATCACCGACACCTTCGGCCGCCCGTGGCGCGATGGCCTTACCGAAGTATGCCTCGGCATCGCCGGCATGAATCCGATGCTCGACTTGCGCGGCACCGCCGACTTGGGCGGCCGCGAATTGCATCACACTGTGGTCGCCATCGCCGACGAGATCGCATCCGCCGCCGGCCTCCTGATGGAAAAGGCGGGCGCCGTTCCGGCGGTCGTCGTGCGCGGCTACGAATACGAACCGTTCGAAGGCAGCGCCAAGGTGTTGATTCGTCCCGCCGAAGCCGATTTATTCCGCTGATTGCATAAAGTGATTAGTGATGCGTGAAAACTGAAAAAGTGAAAAAGTTGAAAAACGAAAAGTGAAAAGAGCCAAGGCAACTCAGCTCGCTGCCGCATCCACGCCTGAGGCTTTGAACCCCGCGCGCCTGGTCGAAGCCGACCTGGCCGTGGCCGAAGCGAAACTTTCCCGCCTGCTCGACTCCAACGAGCCGGCCATCGCGGAAATTTGCCACTACCTCGTCGACGCGGGCGGCAAGCGACTGCGCCCGACCTTCATCCTGCTGGTGTACCGCGCATGCGGCGGAACCGATGCGAAAGTGACCGACGCGATCGACGCCTCAATCGCGCTCGAACTGATCCATTCCGCGACCCTGCTCCACGACGACATCATCGATCGCGGCCTGCTGCGTCGCGGCAAGCCGTCCGCGTTCGCACGCTACGGCTTTGGCCCGTCGTTGATCGCCGGCGACTATCTGTTCTGCCGCGCCTTCGAGATATGCGGCCGCTTCGAAGAACGTCTCGTGCACACCGCGGCTCAGGCCTGCATCCAGCTCACCGAAGGCGAAGTGATGGAGGGCAGATTCCGTCACAATGCGGCCGCGACCCTGGCGGACTATCTCGGCGTGATAGATCGCAAGACCGCGTCGCTGTTCCACGCCGGCGGCAAGGTTGCCGCCGATCTCGCGGGCGTGTCGCCGCGGACCATCGATGCGATGGCGAAACTCGGAACCGCGATGGGCCTGGCATTCCAGATGGTCGATGATCTGCTCGACATCCTGGGGCCGGAAGAAAAAATCGGCAAACCGGTCGGCTCCGATTTGCGCGCCGGCATTCCGTCGCTGCCGGTCGTGCTCGGCGTCGAGCGCAACGCCGAGCTGCGCGCGCTGTTCCAGAACGGAACCAAGATGGAAGGCGCGGTGCTCGAGCGCGCGCTCGGCCTGCTGCGCGACCCGGAAATCATCGCCACCGCACGCCGTCTTGCCGCCGAGCAAGTCGCCATCGCCCGCTCGATCGTCGGCCAGCTCGAACCGTCCCCCTACCGCGACGGCCTGGCAACGTTGATCGACGACCAAATCTCCCGCGAAGTCTGAAATGCTCAATGCAATCGTCGTGGGTGCCGGACCGGCGGGCGCCCTGCTCGCATGCCTGCTCGCGCGCCGCGGTGTTCCGGTCACGTTGCTCGAACGACAGACTGATTTTTCGCGCGAGTTTCGCGGCGAAGTCCTGATGCCGTCGGGCATCGCGGCGCTCCACGAGGCCGGACTTCGTCAACCGCTCGACGCTTTGCCCAATCTCACGATTCGAACCGTCGAGATCTTTCGCGGCGAACAGCGAGTCGTTGCCATTCCAGTTGACGGCCTCGACCCGGCGCCGCGCGTCGTGCCGCAGCCCGCGATGCTCGAGATGATTGTTGCCGAGGCCGCCAAATCTCCCGGCTTCAAGCTCGAGCGCGGCGTAACCGTGCGCGATCTGATCTACGAAAAAGATCGCGTCGCGGGCGTTCATGCCGACACGCTCGACGGTCCGCGCGATTATCGCGGCGACTTCGTAATCGCATGCGACGGGCGCGCATCTGCGATTCGTAAACGCGCCGACCTCCCCCAGGACCGCATCATGCAGAGCTTCGATGTCGTATGGGGCCACGTCCCCGGCCATTTCCTCGACGGCCGCACCGCGCGCGCCTACATCGGAAACGGCCACCTGCTCATCATCTATCCTTCTCCCGAAGGGCACATGCAGATCGGATGGGTGATCGACAAGGGAACCTTCGGCGACCTCAAAAAGATTGGCGCCGACGGATGGATCCGCGCGCTCGCGCCGCATGTGTCATCCGATCTGAGAAATTTTCTCGCCGCCGATAAGACCGGCCCGGCGCATCCGTTCCTGCTCGACGTCGTCTGCGATCGGCTGCGCGAGTGGACGGTGCCGGGCTTGCTCCTGATCGGCGACGCTGCCCATCCGATGTCGCCGGTCGGAGCGCAGGGAATCAACCTCGCGCTGCGCGATGCGGTCGTGGCGGCCAACCGTCTGGGTCGCGCGCTCATATTGCATGCCGACGAGGCCATGCTCGATTTTGCGGCGCGCAATATTCAGGCCGAGCGATGGCCCGAGATCGTGACGATACAGGACATGCAGCAGACCGGACCGCGCTTCGTGCTGTCGAATTCGATCCTCAGCCGTATCGTGGTTAGCGCGCCGATGATCGCGTTAGCGAAACTTTTCCTCGGCGGCTTCCTCGCGCGCCGATTCGATCCGTTCCTCAACGGCGTCACCCGCGTCGTGATGGAGCAGTAAACGCGGTTCAGTCATTTCTGTCATCCTGACCGAAGCGAGCAACGCGAGCGCAGCCTCTGTCATCCTGACCGAAGCGAGCAACGCGAGCGCAGGGAAGGATCTCGGACAGCTTCGCGCCAGCGAAGCCGGTACCGGTTTCGAGTCGCTGAGTCCATTTTGTTCAGGCCAGCTTTGGGGATGACCTAATTTAGCCTGCCCCCGGCGGATTTGATGTGCTATGCGTGCAGTATGAAAAGCCATCCGCCAGCGGAACAATCGCGATGGCAAATGATAGCGAGCGAGGCATTCGCATTCACAGAGATCGCCTCGCTGCGGATTGATCCGATCTATCGCGGTGAGGGCGTGCCGCGCGGCGACGGACGCCTCGTCGTAATCATTCCCGGACTTTTCGGTAGCGACTTCTATCTCTGGCCCTTGCGGCGATGGATTTCTCGCATCGGCTTTCGGGCGTGCACCTCCGGACTGTGGGTCAACGCGGGATGTCCCGACCGGCTCACCTCAGACATCCAGAAATGGATCGAACGCCAGGAGCCGCGGCACGATCGACCTCTCGTGCTGATCGGTCATAGCCGCGGAGGCCTGCTTGCGCGAGCGCTGGCCGTACGGCTTGGGCGCCGGGTGTCGCATCTCGTCACGCTCGGATCGCCGGTGGGGCTCGTATCGGCGTTCGCGCAGCACGGAAACGTCCCGCCAATCGCGCATCCCACGATGAGCACGGTCTGGAATGCGAGCAACGCCGCGCGCCGGATTCTCGATCCTCAATGCCGCTTTCCGGATTGTGGATGCGAATTCGTCGATAACATGCGCGCTTCGCTCGCTCCGGAGACGACCGTGCTTTCGATCTACAGCCGCGAGGATCCGATCGTCCCGCCGCAAGCATCAATCGTGACCGGCGCGCGCAACGTCGAGGTGACGGGCACGCACTCGGGCCTGGTTTACAATCCGGCGGTCTACCGCGAACTCGCCCGCTCGCTCCCGTGAATTTCACCCGCGTCGTGATCGAGAATTAATCTCCCGCGAAGTCTGAAATCCCCGCGCGCGCGACGCCATTCCCCGTTGTGATGGTCATTATCCCAACCAGGAGAGGATGAAGGTCAGGGTGCTTGTCCAGCACACCATTCCCATTTTTATCTTAACATTGGGTGCAGGGATCACCCCTGGCCGCGCCGAAGGCAGCGCAGTATTAAGCCGTTGGCAGGGGCCGCGCCCGCCAACGGCGGGCGGCCTTAATACTGGGTGCAGGGCTCAGCCCTGCGGTGCAGGGGTCACCCCTGGCCGTGGCGACGGCAGCGCAGTATTGAGACCCGCTGGCCCGCGGCTCTGCCCATCGTGTAGTCGCGAATAGATGCGCTGCGCAGATTTTCGCGTCTTCTCACTGTGGGTGCAGGGGCCGCAGCCCCTGCCGCCCACCGCGCAGGTGATTCTCTCTTCATGCCGCGCGCGACAACGGAGGGCGGCCTTAACATTGGGTGCAGGAGTCACCCCTGCCGCGCTCGGGTGGTTTTGGCGTCGTCCTCCGGCATTTTTCCCTAACGCTCTGGTGAGTTTTTCCGCTCCCGGCCGGTCGGTCTCCCAATTACATAAGTCGCCGGGAAGACTTACTCTTAGTTCAGGACAACGAAGTGAGGTGACACGGCAATGTTGAAAAAATACCAGGGCGGAGAGAACGTGAAAGGTGGCTTTTACTGGAACACCGCAGAATTGGAGGTGGTGCCGGTTGACGGGAAGAACGGAACGCTGCCCGGTGGTCCGACCCAGAAGTACATCAAGGTGCCGGTGGTGGCGTTGATCCCGCTTGCGATCGGCTTCAGCGCTCTCTACGTGATGTTCCTGCCCTTCATCGGGTTTGCGATGGTGCTGAGCCTGGTCGTGCGCAAGGTCCGCAAAGGCGGCGCGCGGCACCAGGGCGGAGCGCAGGTAAAGGGCGGCTTCTATTGGCATACCGCGGGACATGAGTTTGTGACGGTCGACGGCAAGGAGGGAAAGCTCCCCGGCGATCCCACGCAGAA